>CAKTXN010000293.1 GCA_934630905.1 uncultured Eggerthellaceae bacterium | reverse complement strand
CGTTTCTGCTGCTGCGCCTGTGGAAAAGGCCGACATCACTGGTCTGGGCATTCCTGCGCAGGACACCACCTATGAAGATGTCAGCACTACTGCCCATGGTCTGATGATGGCTGCTGACAAGGTCAAGCTGGATGGCATTGCGGAAGGCGCGAACAAGTACGAACTGCCTGTGGCCGGTGCTGACCTGGGCGGTGTGAAGACCACCAGCAAGGTGGCTGATGCCGCTGGCTATGAAGCCGCTCCCATCATTGAAGGCGTTGTGTATTACAAGAATGACAACACCACCTATGAAGATGCTACCGGCACCGTTCACGGTTTGATGTCCGCTGCGGACAAGACCAAGCTGGATGCCTTTGGCAGCGCTGACACTTATGCGTTGAAGGAGGACATCTCTGCTGTATACCGTGTGAAGGGCTCCGTCAATACTTATGCTGAGCTGCCTGCTACTGGCAACAAGAAGGGCGATGTGTTCAATGTGCGCAAGGGCACTGCCGAAGGCGAAGAGGACGGCATGAACTACGTCTGGGATGGCACCAAGTGGGATGCCCTGGGCACTTTCATTGTGTATGAGGGCCTGTCCAATGACGAAATTGATGCGGCTATCGCTGAGGCGGAAGCCTAATTTTGGTTTGACATTGAGGTGAAAACTAAATGAGCAAGTTCCTTAATGGAACTGGACTCGCCTATTTATGGGGGGAATGTCGAAAGGCGTTCTCCCCTAAAACAGGCTCCAGTTCTTTAACTACATACAGCGGTGGAACGCTTGGAACCGCTGCCGCCAAAGGCGTCGATGCAACCACCGGGGGGACGAGCGGCAGCGAAGATTTGATTACTAGCGGAGCGCTTTTCTCTGCTTTGATTTACCAGTCTGGTTTGAACCTGACGGACAACCAGAAAAAGTTGGCACGCAACAACACGGGTGCGGCTTCCACTGCATCCTACACAGCAAAGCTGCCAGCCAGCGGTTGGAGCGGTAGCGCTCCTTATACGCAAACAGTAAATGTAGCAGGACTTCTCGCTACGGACGATCCGCTGGTAGACCTGGACATGTCCGGTGCGACAACTGCGAACGCGAACACTTATGCCGAAGATTGGCAGAAGGTGGGACGAATGACGGTCAACGCTGCCAATCAACTGACGGCCTACTGTTATTCTGAAAGACCGACAGTAGATCTTTTTGTGCTATTAAAGGTGGTGAGATAATGGCTTACTTGGACAAGGACGGACTGCAGGCGTTCTACACGGGGCTGAAAGCCAAGTTCGCCACCAATGCTGATTATGAGGTGGCTTTTCCTGCAAATGGCTGGTCAAACACTCTTCCCTACATGCAAACAGTGAATGTAGCAGGACTTCTAGCTACGGACGCTCCGTTAGCGGACTGGGATTACTCTGATGCCACCGTCTCAAATTGGGACGATCTTCACGATAATTTTGCTCGCTTGGGCCGTCTGGTATCCGGCAACGGAACGTTGACAGCTTATTGCTATGAGAAAAAGCCGGAGATGGA
>CAKTXN010000292.1 GCA_934630905.1 uncultured Eggerthellaceae bacterium | reverse complement strand
CCGACAAATTGGCGGCAAAACAGCCCTTGACTATCTTGTAAAGGTCAAGGGCTGTTCCTTTTTGGAGGCCATGGAAATCATTCAGGGGAAACCGCTCCCCAAGACAATTCCCGCACCGGCTCCAAAGCAAGAACCCAAACGGCTTTTGCTTCCGGAGCGAAACGATAACGCCGATGCGGTCATCCGCTACCTGAAAGGCCGAGGCATCCATGATGTTATTATCCGCTACTGCCTGGAAAATGATCTGCTCTTTGAATCCCGGAAATACCACAGTGCCGTGTTCCTGGGCTATGACAAGGAAGGTGTTCCCCGATACGGCAATGTCCGGGGAACCGTTGGGGACTACAAAGGGGAGTTATCTGGCAGCGACAAGCACTATTCCTTCTCCATTCCCGGAAGCAGCCAGACCGTCCATGTTTTTGAATCTGCCATTGATGCTTTGAGCTACGCTACACTGGAACTATTTGAAGGAAAAAACTGGCACGAGGATCACTTGCTGTCCCTTGCAGGAGTGTTTGTCACCAAGCGGGAGAACGTGGTGCCGGTGGCACTGTCCCGGTATCTGGCAGATCACCCGGAGATCCAGGCCATGCGGCTCCATCTGGATAATGATTCCATTGGTCGGGGTGCGGCAGCCGGAATCGTGGGCGGTCTGCGGGACCAATATGAAATCTGGGACGAGCCGCCCAGGTGGGGCAAGGATGTTAATGACCAGCTGAAAATCAGGGTCGGCTTGAAGCGAAAGGAGGAATACAGTCGTTGAAAATCAATATCTATCAAATCAACCAGGACCGGGACACCCAGCGGATCAAATTCATGGGTCTGGATGCTGTCCGCAAGGTGCTGCGATCTGCGGAACCGGATTGTGCCGCATACGATAAGGTCTATTCCGGGAATGTGAAATGCCGGAATCTGGAGGATGTGTTTGTCCTCTTTCAATCCGGCAAACCGGAGGGCTTTCAGGGCCACAGCCTGTCCGTTTCGGATGTCGTGGAGGTGGAGGATGCCGCCAGCATCACACCGGGCTTTTATTTCTGTGACAGCATTGGCTTCAAGGAGATCCCTTTTCAGCCGGAGCTTGCCAACGATGTTGTCCAGTCGCCCACCATCCAGGTGGTTCTGGTGGAGCCAGGAAAGCTGGCCCGGATCGCGCAGATCGGCACCACATTAGAAGCCATGCAACAGACCGTAGGCGGCGACATTGAAGCCTATTACCCTTTCGAGGAACAGGTCTGTATCGTCTGCAACGAGGAAGGAAAAATCAACGGTCTGCCCCTGAACCGGGCCATCCGGAATGCGGATACCGGAGATATTGCGGATATTATCGCCGGTACTTTCTTCATCTGCGATTGCAGCGGTGAGTCCTTCGGCAGCCTTTCCAAGGAGCAGCAGAAGCGGTATCTGGAAAAATACCGTCTCCCGGAACGGTTCTTCCGTTCAAGAGACGGCATTGAATCTGTGCCTTATAAGCCTCAAAATCGGGAGCGTTAAGTGTCTTTTCTCAAAACCGCAAGATAATCTACGTAGG
>CAKTXN010000291.1 GCA_934630905.1 uncultured Eggerthellaceae bacterium | reverse complement strand
GCTTGCAGCGGCGATGTTTTGAGCGCCATGACCGATCGGTGCGCGTACTTCGAGTCGATTTTTTCGCGCACGCGGAAGGAAAGCGACGTTTCCGCGATCAACGCTGCAGGTGGCAAGCCAGTTTCGGTGAGTTTCGAGACGGCTGATATCATCCAGAAGTCGCTGGCGTATAGCGAGCAAACGGGCGGATTGTTCGACATTAGTATTGGTGCCGTGTCCGAACTTTGGGACTTCAAGAACGGTGTTGTTCCCAGCGATCAGGCTATTGCGCAGGCGTTGCCGCATGTCGGCTACCAGGGAATTGTTGTCAATGGGCAGGCGGTGCAGCTGAAAGACGCGCAGGCGCGCATTGATTTAGGCGGCATTGCGAAAGGTTACGTTGCCGATGATTTGGTGCAATACCTGGTAGAGCAGGGGTGCGAAAGTGCATGCCTGGACGTTGGCGGTACGATTCGGACGATTGGAAACAAGCCAAACGGCGAGCCATGGCGCATTGGGGTGCGGACGTCGATCGATGGCGCCGTCGCTGGCGCTGCGGGCAATGGCGCTTCTGGCGTCGCTGCAAGCGATGGTTCCTGGAGCAACAGTGCTTCGAGCGGCTCGTCTTCGCCTAGGGGCTCTTCTTCCGCTGCTTCTGGCTTGGATGGCCGAGATGGTGAAAACCTGGTGGTAGTTGCCGGCGCGGAGGGGCTGTCGGTTGTTACGAGTGGGCTGACCGAGCGTGCGTTTGTGCAGGACGGGAAGGCGTACTGGCACATTTTGGACCCGCGGACAGGGTATCCGGTGGACAGTCGCATAGCAAGTGCGAGCATCATGGGCGCATGCGCGCTTGACGGCGAGGGCTTCACCAAGCCTTTGTTCATGATGGAACCCGTTGATGCGCTGGCGTGGATTGAGGCGATGCCTTCGGTCGAGGCGGTGCTTGTAGGGCGGGACGGGCAGATCATGACGACATCGCGCGTGCCAGCGTAGGGCGTGTAGAGAGGATAGGGGCTTGTGAAGGGCGGAATCTTTCGTGCAAACCGCGCCAACTTTGTTGTTGTCGTGATTATCGCGTTGGCCGTTGTGGCCAGCTTTTCGATTTCTTCGTATTCTTCTGCGCGTGTGGAACCGTCGGGGCTTACGGCGGTGGTGCATGCTGCGCATGGCGAGACATATCGGCTGCCCCTTGATACGGATACGGTGGTTATTGTGGAGACGGACCTTGGCATGAACGAGGTGACCGTGGAGAATGCGCGCATTCGTGTGACGCAGTCGGACTGCAAGAATCACGATTGCATGCGGCAGGGCGCCATTTATACGCCAGGTCAGCGGATTATTTGCTTGCCGCACGAGTTTTACATTGAGATTGTTGGCGCGCGTGCGACGGACGATAGCGATAAGGCTGGTGCGGAAGGTGACGCCCTGGTGGATGTTGGGGCGGGCGCTTCTGGCGGTGGCATGGGTGCCGCGAGTGCAGCGGACGTTGTGAGTCGCTAGCGCGGCGGCGGGGCGCTTGCGGATGAGAACGCAGGGGAAAGATCCTTCCGTTTTG
>CAKTXN010000290.1 GCA_934630905.1 uncultured Eggerthellaceae bacterium | reverse complement strand
CGCAAACTCTACGAGATTCTTTGACAAGCTGAACCGGCGTCCCGAAAACGGGACGCCGGTTTTTGTCGTACGGGCGCAATTGTTAATCTGCAGCAAAACAGTAAGAAGCAGGGGACGAATGGAAGAAAAAGGAATACACTTGCGCAGGAATGCAGAATTGACACAAAAAAACGGGAAAAATGCATTGACATCTCCTGCACGGATGTTACAATAAAGTTACAGGTTGGTATTGCAATTTTGAGTATTTGTAACATTTGGAAAGGAGTGCAGAGATGAAACTGAGAACGCGCAAGGTGTTGACCCTGCTGCTGGTGGCTGCCATGGTGGTAAGTCTGGCAGTACCGGCATTTGCTGCCGACGGCGGCTACTCTGCGACGCCGTATACCTACGATGCCGGAGACTACACCTTCGGCAAGATCTCGCACGCGGACAAGGCGACCGGCCAGCCGGACGGCCTGGTCGACTATACCGGAGACGGCACCGTTGCCGTGACCGGAACGGTCGAAGGCGCCGACGGGCAGGGCGACCGCGGCCAGAGCTACTCCTGGGCAGCCATGGCATACGGCGACTATGTCTATGTCGGCACGTGCTACGCCGCCATGGGCAAGACCCTCTCGGCTATGGACAACGTCATGGGCCACAAGTTTGACGAAGAGGTCATGCGCGCCGAGCTCAACGCCATCTTTAACGGTACGTTCTTCTATGGTGAGGAGGACGGCGGCGTCTCCGACGGCATTCTCGTCAAGATCAACGTGCACACCGGCGAGATGAAGCTGATCATGGCCAACTCCCTCAACAACGTCACGCCGCTGTTCCGCAACGCCATTCTCTATAAGGATAAGATCTATTTCTGCGGCAGCGTGAGCGCCAACGGCCGCGCCGGCCTGCCGAGCATCTATGAAGTCGACCCGACGGACGACAGCTTTAAGTGCGTCTACACGGGGCTTGAAAACATGCAGGAATACGTGCAGGCATACAAAGAGGGCGTCTGCACCGGCATCCGCGGCATGGCGGTCTATGAAGGCAAGCTTGTCATCAGCAACGTCGGCGTCGACGGCGGCTATCTGCTCATCAGCGACAACCCGTCCGAGGGCTTCACGAGGATCGCCACGCAGTCCGATCTCTTTAACTATCCCGCCACGCACTTTGTCGACAGCGTCTACGGCGGCGGCATCTGGGAGATCGTCGAGTATAACGGCAGCCTCTACGTCGCCATGTGCACCGGCACACCCGCCACGCGCGTGGGCGACAACATGCGCTCGTTTGCCATCGTGCGCGGCGACTGCTCCGGCGACTGGAACGACCCCAGCGCATGGACGTGGACGCCGGTCATCGGCGACAAGGCCGACGGCGCGAAGTACACCTTCGGCATCGACCCCGAGCGTACACGCGCGGCCGCCTGCAATATGTGCATTTATGACGGCTACCTCTACATCGGCGAATACAACGACGAGGAGATCCCGCTCGAGGAGCTCATGTTCAGTCAGGACTTCGGCTTCCTCGCGCGCAACCTTGAGCAGTCGGTGAACCTCTACCG
>CAKTXN010000289.1 GCA_934630905.1 uncultured Eggerthellaceae bacterium | reverse complement strand
GGGTAACAACAAAGATGACGCCTGCCTTCTTGTCGAAGGTGCTCAGCGTTTTAACGTCGGCAGCCTGGCCGCGAAGCTCGTCCATGAAGCTGTCTTCGATGGGCTCGGGCTTGAAAGCCAAGGTCAGGAAGAACCAAGCGATGGGAACCATAACAATGGCGATAGGCAGACCGATTGCCATCCACTGGAAGAAAGTGATGGTTTCGCCCGTTGCCGCTTCCATGGTGGACAGTGCCAAGATGTTGAAGTTACCGCCGACAGGAGTGGACATACCGCCGATAACAGCAGCCACGGGAATACCAATCATCAGGCATTTGCCCAGGTTGGAGTGGGCGGGGTCGGCGTTTGCGGCAGACAGGATCGTCAGCGCGAAGCCGAAGAAGATGATGGTAACGCAGAAGTCAGAAAGAACGGTGGACAAGATTGCGCACGCCGCCATGAACAGGAAAACGAGTCGCTTCGAGCTGCCATGGACGCGCTCAACCAGCCAGCCTACCAAGCGAACGCCGTATTGCGTCTTCATAACCACAACAGGCAGGCAGAAAATGACAATGGCGAAGAAAACGGCGCCATTCGCGAAGCCCGCCGCGGCATCCGATAAGCTTGGCGCCACGCCAAGCAAAGCCATAAGGGCAAGGATGAGAATTGCGGTTCCGCCCAAAGGAATAGGCGTGGTGATCCACATGACAGCCAGGGCAAGCAGCAAGCCGATTGCGGTGAGCGCCTGATGGCTGAAGGTTTCGGTGGCAGGCATCAAAAACGCTGCTGCCACGATAACGATAGATAGAATAAGGCCAATGACCTTTACTGTTTTGTTTGTGTTACTCACAGTAAATCCCCCTCAGAAACGATGTTTACCTTGCGCGACGGATCGAGTCCGTCTGGCTCATCCTGCTTGTGCCTCCTTTTCTCCGTTTTCGTCTCTTGCTATTTGGTCTGTGCCGGTGGCGCCGCATCGTTTGTCGCAGCTGTTTTGCCTTGACCGTATTGATGCATGGGTTTTTCGGGCAAGCTGCGCGCGTTGATTGCACTTGCAAGAGAAGACCTGCTTAGGAGTTTGCCTTGTGGGTACCCTCCCAAATATCCACTACGGCCATCCTGTGCTTGCATCATACAGAGGGTGTGAGGCAAATTAATCCTCTGCAGGTATTGAATTCGCGGTCGGATTGGCACGCGAATGGCAAATCTGTCTCAACATCTGATGTTGAGATGGGATACAGGACGTTCTTCATCAGGGAAAATACTAAAATCGAATGAAACGGAGAAGGCATGAGCGCATAGGGGCGTTCGCGTGTTGCTCGAATTCTGCGGCTTTCTTTGTTCGCTTCGCTAGAGCATGAATGCGGCGCTGCTTTGGGTGCGTAAATGCCCGAGAGCCCGCAAGTGCAATCGATATGAGCAAATGCATACGTGAAACGGGCGCAAAATACGCGCAAAAACGAACGTAAATTCACGCGTAAAATTTTGTGCTTGTTTTTACGCGTGAAAAACCGTAAAAGCAGCTCGTTTTCGCGTGGGTGAGTGCATTCCTTTCGCAGCAGCCGCCCGCGTGTCTTCACCAACTTTCCATC
>CAKTXN010000288.1 GCA_934630905.1 uncultured Eggerthellaceae bacterium | reverse complement strand
TCTCAATCTTTTCGATGTTCATAAACAAATCGACTTGTCGGGGCGTGTCCTGTGGCACCAAGTTGATTGCCTGAATCGTGACTGAGCGAATCGGGTTCCTCCAGTCGTATCTTTTTTCAAAGAGGGCAAAAGCCGCTTTTGCGATCAGCATTGGGGATTGTGTAGGCATATCCAATGCCGTTTGCCATTGCTTTGAAAAAAGTGTGTTGTCCCGTATGTGAATGGCGACTCCATCCGCACACTTTTTGTGGACACGGAGTTTATGTCCGATGTCCTGCGTCAATTCGAGAAAGACGGGCCACACCTGCTCGTCGTTCTCCAAATCTTCGATGGTAGTAATTCCGTGTCCCACGCTCTTAACCGGAGAAACAAAGTCGGCGTTCATAACACGGGATCGGTCATTACCGTTTGCATACTGCCAAAGGGCAATTCCGTTTTTACCGAGCCGTCGGTTCAGAAAGTCAGGATCGGTCTTAGCTAAATCGCCAATGGTTCTAATGCAATAGCTATCTAATACACGCTGCGTTGCCCGTCCCACACCGAGCAAGTCCGCTGCGGGGAGTCCCCATATTTTTTCCTGAAAGCTATCCTTCGGAATGACTGTCACAGCGTCCGGCTTTTTCATATCCGAACCGAGCTTGGCAAATATCTTATTGAAAGACACGCCGACTGAGATGGTCAACCCCAGCTCAAACTTGATAGTTTCTCTTATGTCATTTGCCACCTTTTCCGGAGAACCAAAGGTATAGTCTGTTCCGCTGATGTCAAGCCAGCACTCATCCATTCCATACGGCTCAACTTGATCTGTGTAGCGCTGGTAGACATTTCTTGCAAGTTTAGAGTATTTGATGTACTCCTCAAAGTGCGGAGGCACCACAACAAGGTTTCTGCACTTCTGCTTCGCTTGCCATACAGCATCGCCGGTTTTTATCCCAAAGGCTTTTGCGGCGTAGTTTTTGGCGAGAACAATACCGTGTCGTTCTTCCACCGAACCACAGACTGCGACAGGATACTTCTTCAAAACCGGGTCGAGCATACATTCAACCGACGCATAAAAGTTGTTCATATCGCAATGCAGTATTGATCTGCTCAACTAAATCACCTTATTTCTTGGAAATTCTGCGAAACCTCTTGACAAACCAAAGTGTCGTGTTGTATCATATGAACACGACAGAAGTGTCGTTGTTGTGATTCAGATTATAGCACGACACCAATGTCGTGTCAATAAGAAGTGACGAAAAAAGTGTCGTGTTGCTAAAAATAGAAATCTTATGGAGGGAATTGATAATGAAGTTCAGCGACAGATTAAAAGGGCTGAGAGAAAAAAATGATATGACGCAGGAGCAGCTTGCAAAGGTTTCCGGTGTTTCCCCCCGTACCATACAGAGATACGAATGCGGAACCTCTCGTCCTCGCTTGGATGCAGCGGAGAAGCTGGCAAAGGCACTTAATATTTCCGTGGATCAGCTTCTCGGTACGGATGGTATGCTCGTTGCTCAGGCTGCGGAGCAGTACGGCGCACGAGGTGCCAAACAAGCGCAACAGCTCACAGATGAAGTAACCGGTTTGTTTACCGGCGG
>CAKTXN010000287.1 GCA_934630905.1 uncultured Eggerthellaceae bacterium | reverse complement strand
AGCGTGATCATGCGACGTTTCCAAAACGGAGAATCGGGGCTTTCGCTCAGAGCATCGCTATGCGGCTGGAACTCCGGCGTCTCGCGTGCCACCAAGCCAAAACACAGATTCGGCTTTGACTCGGTCTCATCCGCCTTCCGACAGAACATCCACGCCCACTCTTCGTCTTCCTCATCAGGCACAACCCAATAGGAATCGCTATCGCTCACGTAGCTTCTGCCATCCAGGGGGAGCGCAATACCAGGCTCGAAATCACCCTTACCCACATCCACATAATGCAGCATCCCGTCAAGACGAACTAAAATGGCACGATGATTGATTCTGGGATCATAACCGCCGTTTCGCAGGCGCACAAATACTGTGAACGCATCAAAACCAAGCGCGCGCAGAAGTTCACAGAACAACCCGTTCAACTCAAAGCAGTAACCGCCGCGACGATGCAGCACTATCTTGTCAAATAGCACGTCCTCCTCAAGACGAACGCCGCAATGCAAATCGCACACGTTAAGATTTTCAAACGGAATATGCGTTTGATGTGCGTGAATGAGCTGATTAAGTCCTTCGAGCGATACCGATGGCGCCTCGGTCATCCTCAATCGCTTCAGATACAACGTAGTGTCCATAGACAGTTTCCCCTCTTGTCTACCCAGCTTTCCCTCAAATGTTCGATGTCGGCAGCGCGCCTTTCCGCGCCAGCCGCCCCCACGCACCCGCGCCCACGGGCTCACCGCGCCACCATCGGTCGCAGGTCAACCGCACGCCAGCGCGCGCTAGCAGCGCGCCTTACAGCTCAACCACAAAGCGCGATCCTCCCAGGTCAGAGTCTTCCACGTGAACAGATCCACCCAAACTAAGCGCGGCATGCTTCACAATGGCAAGCCCCAAACCCGTGCCGCCCGTTTCACGCGAACGACTGGAGTCCAAACGGAAGAACCGCTCGAACACACGGTCGCGCATTTCAGGCGGAATGCCGGGGCCTTCATCATCCACCGCAATGCACGCATGCGTCGGCGCGCCCGCAGAAGAAACCGGCTTCCCTTCCCCGGAAGCCGCTTCTTCTTCCCCTACGTTCGCCTGCGAAGGCTGCGAAGCCGCAACCAGCGGCGTCACCGTCACGCGCACGATGCCGCCTTCCTTATTATACTTGATGGCGTTACTCACCAGATTGTATATCATTTGCTCCGCCAAAGACTCGTCGCCTTGCACGGTAACGGGCGCGCCAAAATGCTGCTGGATCTCAACGGCGCGCTCTTCGGCCGCCGGCGCAAGGCGGGCGCACACACGACGCGCCACCGCCGAAAGATCCACGGGAAGCAAAGGCGCATCCACGCGCTCGTCAAGGCGCGAAAGCGTAAGCACGTCATCAATTAAGCCACGCATAGACTGGGCTTCCTGACGAATAAGCCCCGCAAAACGCGGCACATCCGACGCATCCACCATACCGCTTTCCATGAGCTCCGCGTAACCGCCAATCACCTGCAAGGGCGACTTCATTTCGTGGCTTACGTTGCTCGTAAATTCGCGTCGTGTGAAAACGGCACGCTCAAGCTCCGCATTTTGCCCCTCAAGCTCGCGTCGTTGCAGGTCCACGC
>CAKTXN010000286.1 GCA_934630905.1 uncultured Eggerthellaceae bacterium | reverse complement strand
GGACAAAGAGGCTTATGCCCGGGCATTGGCTGACGGAACGTGTACGCTTACGGTGACTTTAAAGGACGGCGATGGAAGTCTTGTAAAAACTGCCAGTGTCCGAGCCTATAAGAGAAGATTTGGAGTTTTTCCTAAAACTGATGCCCAGGTTTCTCTTTCCGGAGATGGAATTGAGGACGGAGCCACGATTGATATGTCTAAAGTTAAGACGCATTTTGGGCAGCCTGCAATTTTTATTGGCGCCAACGGTTTTGGTGGCGGTGCTCTTGTTGAGGAGTTTGAGATTATAGTAGAAGATAAGGGTATTGTTAAAGTTGCTGAGATTAATAAATTTCTATTTAGTACGATGGCTTTATGTATCCAACTGCCTCTGGGGACCGGTAGCGGCACTGCCAAAATGACCATCAAAAACACAATGAAAACAGGAGACGGCAGCGTTGTCAACACTTACACCCGCGAATTCACACTCCTCGTTCCGGAAAGCACAACGACAGAATAGACATCGCCGTCTCGGCCCTACAATCGGTCTGTTAAAAATGTCTTGTTTGGAAGTTTCAAAAAACCTCGCCATATTTGTTGAAGATTTTGTGGCAAATGGCATAAAATATTCAATATACTTATGAGGATAAATAGAAAAATATACCTTGACCGACTGATTTCAAGAATCGGTAACGGCATGATTAAGGTCGTCACCGGCGTGCGTAGGTCTGGGAAATCATATTTGCTTTTCAGTATATTCAGTGACTACCTCAAATTGAGGGGAACTGACGATTCTCACATCATTGCCATCAAGTTGGATGATTGGGAGAACCATGCTCTTTGTGATCCTGACAGTCTTTATTCATATGTGAAGAGTCGTGTTGTAGATAATAAGGAATATTTTCTCCTTCTTGACGAGATACAGTTGGTGCCTCAGTTTGAATTTGTGCTTAACGGCCTGCATAGTCTTCCTTGCGTAGATATTTATGTTACTGGCAGTAATGCAAAATTTCTCTCAAAGGACATTATAACAGAGTTTCGTGGGCGTGGAGACGAAATAAAGATTCGGCCGCTGAGCTTCAGCGAGTATATGTCGGTATATGTAGGCGACAGGTTCACGGCCTTGAACGAGTATATGACTTATGGCGGGCTTCCGCAAATCGTGTCATTTTCTACAGAGGAACAGAAATCGGAATATCTCAAGGGACTTTTTACGGAAACATATCTCAGAGACATTACGGAAAGGTATGGCGTCAGGCAGGACGGGGAATTGGCTGAACTTGTGAATACCATCGCTTCTTCCATCGGCGGTCTGACAAATCCTGCTCGTCTTGCCAATACATTCGAGAGTGTGAAGAATGTCCGTATTTCTCCCAATACTGTCAAATTATATCTTGATTATCTTTGTGATTCCTTCCTTGTGGAGCAGGCGATGCGGTATGACGTCAAGGGGAGAAAATACATCGGCAGCCCGTCCAAGTACTATTTCGTCGATTGTGGACTTAGGAATGCGAGGCTGAATTTCCGGCAGTTGGAGATGACTCACTTGATGGAGAATGTCATCTACAATGAGCTTCGGGTCCGTGGGTTCAATGTGGATGTGGGTTGTGTCGT
>CAKTXN010000285.1 GCA_934630905.1 uncultured Eggerthellaceae bacterium | reverse complement strand
AGCCGACCTGGACGACGTCGTTGCCGCCACATTCATTATGACCGGCGGTTACAAAACGCTCACCAAGGAAGACGTGCACAACGTTTTGTTGCAGTGCCTTTAGAGGGGGCAATGCCTATAGAAGGAGAGACTGTCTGAAGCAGCGACGCCCCGGCGCGCAGTCAAGTTCAAGCTGCGCGCCACGCAGCATCACCCGCGCAGCGTGGCGCGCAGGCGATCGGTGCGAAGCAGCAGGTCAAACGCATCAAGCGCGTTCGTCACCACAACATCGGCGCATGTCAAAAGCTTTCCGCACGCACCTTCTTTTCCCATAATCGCAATCGAGAGCGCGGCTTCGCCGAACATAGCGATGTCGTTGAAACCATTGCCGATGCACACGCAACCTTCGGCGCCAAGTTCGCGCACAATCGTGGCCTTACAGGCGCTCGCACCGTCACGAGCAAACACGCGCACGTCAACCGGAAGGTCGTCGCATTCCGTACGCACTGTACCAAACGTGTCAGCCGTAAGTACGCTGACCTGGGCGAACTCGGTGATTTCTCGAATGCGGCTCGCAACGCCTCCAATAAGATGCCCGTCGACGGAAATAGTCCCGTTGTAGTCGCACACCACGTGGCGAATCCCGAACGTGCCACGTCCGGGGATGTCGATTCCCAGCATAGGGCAGGATTCCTTTCGATCACGGCCTCGAATGCCTATCGCTTTTCTAAACATGCCGAACTCAAAGCCGATCCGACTTGTGATGCCCGCTAAAAACGGCGCAGCATTCCAAGCATGTTCGATTTCCGCAGATTTTGGCAGAAAATTGCGGTTGTGAACGATGGATTTTTCGGAATGCAAAAAGAGCTCTACAAAATACCAGGTCAGAAGCATGGCGATTCTCAAAGCGTTCAGAAAAGCCCTTCAGCGTGACGAAAAATCGTTCACAACCGCAAATTTGTGCCAGAATCACCAAATTCGGGACACGTTTTCGCCAAGACAGAGACGCGATCTTCGAAAAACCCGCTCGCCACCCGCTCCCAATGCGCGCTTGGGGCGACGCCGCGAAATCGGCGCAATCCAAGCGAAAATGGCGCACCCCCAAAAAAAATAATTGGAAGCCCCGACTAAAAGAGGATTACCTAATCGTCCGCTTGAAAAGCCCGCATGGATGGGCAGAGCAGCATCGACGCCAAAAACATTGCAAACCTACAGCTTCGTTGCGCTTTCATCGGAAAATGGCCCATTTGCACAGACAGAAGCCCCAAATACCCTGCATCGCCATGGTGATGAATTTGCCGACCATCTCAGGGCAATCGAACGACGCAGCCGCCCAGCCTATGAACCAGGTGCCGAACAGGAAGTTCCAAACGTACAGGGCGACAAACAGCGCCACGCTACGCCAGAAGTTGCTCGACGCTTTGAACGTGATGTTGCGGTTCATAAGAAAATTGAACGAGCCGGAACATGCGACGGCGATGCCGTTCGCGACGCCCGTCGGCAGCGCGAGCTGGGCCAGGGCAAACACGCCGAACTCGACGAATGTCTGCATGATAGACACGCCGTAATACATAAACGCCTGGCGAATGCCACGAGCGAGAGGCGACCAATCGGT
>CAKTXN010000284.1 GCA_934630905.1 uncultured Eggerthellaceae bacterium | reverse complement strand
CCACGGAATAGACTCTGGGATAATCCCGAGAACCATAGCAGGCTCGAATCAGCAAAGGCGGTGTCACCACGGAGGTTGCCATGCCGATGCCGTAAAGCACGGCGCCTGCCACCACAGGCAGTGTCTGCGGCAGCAGCAGCAGAACGAAGGAAGCCGCCGCAATGAGACTGCCGGTGAGGCAGCAAACCCGCAAGCCGAAGCGGTCATGGAGCCGACCCAGCAGGAGCTTGCCCAAGGCATTGGTCAGCATGGTCAGCGACACCATGCTGGTGCCAAAGGCAACGGTTCGACCGGAGGCCTGACAGAAGGCCACGATCTCCGGAGAAAAGCCTACGCAGAAGGTAATGGCGACGGACATCAGCGTGACAAGTCCGGCAGGAACCCAGGCTCTGACGGAAAGACGGGTTTGGGAAAGCCCTCTTTGACTGCCCGGAGCCTTTGGTTTTTCCGGGCTCAGGCGAATCAGAAACAGGGAGGCGGTCACAAGCATGACCATGCTCATCAGACCCACCAGGAGGTAAGCGCGCCGCCAGCCCCAGCGTTCTGTGATCCACCCGGCTCCCATATTGCCCAGAATCCCCATGAAGCCGGAAAAGGAGGCGGAAAGGCCTACGGCAAGACCAAGCCCCTTTGGATACCAGTTTTCCAGAATGATGGGAGCCGCAGAGCTCAAGAGCATAGCCCCCGCCAGTCCCAGGAAGAAAGAAGCCGTGTACCACTGCCAGAGCTGGGTGAAACCGGCCATAAGGAGGGTAATGCCCGCGTAGACCAGGGAACTGACAGTGAGGCTTAGCCGGGTATCCTGGCAATAGAGGATTCTGCCCACAAAGGGCAGCAGCAGGCAGGAGGACAGGCCGCTGATGGTTCGGTACAGGGAAATGCCGCCCAGGGAAAAGCCCAGATCCCGGCTGACGGCACTGAAAAAGACGCCCATGCTATTCTGAACCAATCCCAGGCTCCCTCCCTGCATGAGGCAGCAGCCCAGAAGCACCACCCAGGCCTTCCGCCGACTCTCGGCCTTACCCCATAGCGTCATAGAGAATCCGCTCCACTTCCTCATCGGTAATCGGCAGCCGTTCGTTGTCATAGTGGCGCGTGTGGCTTCCGGCAATGATTTTGGGGAAGTCCTCCACCTTTACGCCGAAATCCGCCATTTTCAGATCGCCCATGCCGCACGCTTGCTTCAGCTCCTCCGTAGCCCGGACAAGATCCTCGGCTTGAAAACCGGTGGTGCCCAGCAGAGCGTCCGCCATTTTTGCCATTCGAGGCCGGTAGACCTCCTTCTTGGCGCAGTTGGCAAGGTAAGCCCGGCTCAGCAGCGCCAGGCCGCAGCCGTGCACCAGGTTATGATACACGCCAGACAGAGAATGCTCCAGGGCATGCTGAAGGGTCAGGCTGCTCATGGTCAGGCAGAAGCCTGCCAGGGCGCTGGCAAGGGCCATTTCGGATCTGGCTTCGATATCGCTGCCGTCGGCTACGGCACGGGGCAGATACTTGCCCACCCGGAAGAGGATTTCAGGAATGAGAATATCGGAAAGGGGCATGGCCTTGGGGCTTAGATAGCACTCCATGGCGTGGCACAATACGTCATAGCCCTGGAAGGCAGTGTACTTTGGCGGTACGC
>CAKTXN010000283.1 GCA_934630905.1 uncultured Eggerthellaceae bacterium | reverse complement strand
GCCCGTTGGAGCGGAATGCGGGGCAGGCGTTGCGGGCGCGCGCCCTGCAAACCCTTCTCCTTCGGAATCCGCTCTGCTTGAGAAAGAGCGCTTCTTGCACGATGCCGTGTTGGACGTGCGCAACAAATTCGGCAAGAACGCCGTGTTTCGTGCGGTAAGTTTGCAAGAAGGCGCTACGGCGCGCCAGCGAAACAACCAGATTGGAGGCCACAACGCATGAGCTCGCTTGGAAAAATGCTTTCGGACGCGGCAAATGTGGAGCATGATTCCTCTGCTTATCGAGAAGCCCCCGATCCAACAAACATGAGCGCGTTCGGGCTGCAGTGGACGCTTGTGGAAGAGGGCGTTGAGCGATCTGACACTTCTGCGGACACGCAATCCGCCGCGGCGCCCGCCAGCACCGCGCCCGCCCGCGCCGCGCTGGCTTGCGGCGAAATGCCTGGTAAATACGATGACATCATTGCTCTGTCGCGTCCGAAATCGTTGCGCCCCGCCATGCCGCTGCGCGATAGGGCAGCGCAGTTCGCACCGTTTGCAGCATTAACAGGCTACGATGCTTCGGTGCAAAATGCTGCGCGCGCTATGGCGGCACACATCGAGGAAATCGACCGGGGGATTCCCATCGAGCTGGAAGAAATGGTGTTTCCGGCAGGCGATGACTTCGATGAATACGAGACGTTTGACGACTTCGCAGGCTTTGAAGACCGGTAAGGCGCAATCCGCTGCAGGTGTCGCTACAAGTCTTTGCGCTGGTAGATGCGCAGGCTTATGACGCCGCTTATTGCGTAGGCGGTAAGCGCTACGGCAGCGCATATAATAACGAAAAGCTCAATGTTTTCGTCCATCCACTGGCCAGCAACTGCTAAGAAGTCAGATGGCACCAGGTAGTTGATGCAGCCGAAGACCGCGAAAGCGCAAACGAAAAACGCAATCATGGCATATCGCACGCCCGCCACATTGCCAAATTTGATCAGAAACGGCTGAACGAAAGCAACAATGATGAGCATTGCGGCAGTTGTTGTAACGCAAATGCCGGCGATTTCTATTGCTGGCAAGCATTCGAAATCGGCGCTCAAGCTGCCAGCCAAGACATTAGTGAGAGTGCCCAGGGCAATGCAGGCGACAATGGTTGCAATCGAGAGAAGAAGAAGCATGGTGTAGCGTCCGGCAATGATATCGCGGCGGGAAACCGGCAATGCGGCGCGGAATCGGCCCCAGCCGTTTGCCGCATCGGCAGATGCAAAGGTAAACAGGAAGAGCAGGGGCTCCATGGCGCACAATGCCGATAGCGGGGCCATCAATTTCGTGCTGAAGTAAAGCACAATATACACAACGGCAAAAGATATGATTGTTGCTGCGAAGGTGGTTCGTATGTAAGCAAATTCAGATTGCAATACGGCTTTCATCAGGTATTCCTTTCGAAGGAGAGGGTTAGTGCATGTCGGTTTAGCGGCGAAGGAAAGCGTTTGTTACGGTTGCTGCGGTCTGTCGGCGTTGTTCAATTGCTGGGTGCCTTTCAGTGCGAATTGCAAGTATTCCTCGATAGTCGTGCGGTCGCAGGTAACATCGGGGAATGCCTGCGCGAAGGCGAAGCGGTCGGGCACCAGGATGTCAACGCTGAAAGCGCGTTGCAACACGCGCGGCAGGGACACCCCGAA
>CAKTXN010000282.1 GCA_934630905.1 uncultured Eggerthellaceae bacterium | reverse complement strand
GGCTGCGGTGCCGTCTTTGCCGCTCCCATTCTGGGTCGCGGCTGCAGCTGCGCCGTTCGTTGCGCCTTGCGCTGCGTCCTTTGCGCCGGCATTTTCCGATTCGGGAGCGGGAGCGCCGCTTTGCTGCGCGTCCGTTCCTGCCGGCGCGTCGGCCAGCGCAACGGCGTTGACCGCAGGCGCACCAGCGCCTTCGTCTGCGTAAGCCGAGGTAGTTCCAAGGGGCATACCCTGAAGGGCAACGGCAAGGGAAACTGCGCCGAAAGCCAACCCCGCCTTTCTTATCCAGGAAAATGTTTCGCGTGGGGGCGTTGATGGTGCGACTCCCAGCGTTCGCGTTCGTTCAGTCATGGATATCTCCTTGCTTTCGGGCGGTAAACTCTGCCAAGCAATCGAAACAGATGTTTTCGCGCAGATTTACCCCGTCATGTAGAATGCGTCTATCATACCATGTCTATTGTGCGGTTTATGTTAAATGGGGGTATGTTTTGGACAGGCGTACCTCTTTTCGTGGTCTGTTTTCGTCTCGCCCCTTGCATCTCTATGCGCGTATAATGAAACGACGTGAATCAAAAAGGCGAAGCACCTAGGCAATGGTAAGGAAGCGCAATGAGATTTCTTCATGTGGCCGATCTTCATATTGGCAAGCGCGTTCATGAGCGGCTCATGCTTGATGAGCAAGAACATGCTTTTGACCAGCTTATATCTATCGCAGAAGGTCAGCGGGTTGATGCGGTTTTAGTGGCGGGCGACGTGTTTGACCGACCGAATCCCTCGTCGGTGGCGTTGGAACTTTCCGAGCGTTTTTTGGCATCATTCGTGCGTCGGAGCATCCCCGTTTTCGTTATTCCGGGCAACCACGATAGCGCGCAGCAAGTGGCGTATTGCTCGACGATTACCGATGCTGCCGGTTTACACGTTGCGCGACCGTATCGCGGGCATATTGCGACGTTTTCCCTTAAAGACGCCAATGGCCCGGTGTGCGTGCATCTTTTGCCTTTCGTGCGTCCTTTAGATGTGCGTGCGGCGTTCCCCCAGCGTGAAGCAGAGATAAAAACACACCACGATGCCGTGCGTGTCGCTTTAGAAGAACACCCACTTGAACAGGGAGTTCGTCATGTTTTGGTGGCGCATCAATTTGTCACGGCAATGGGTATCGATCCTGAGCGCTGCGAGTCGGAAACAATGAGTTCGCTGGGCGGCTTGGACAACGTGGACGCGTCGCTTTTCGATGCATTCGATTATGTGGCGCTGGGTCATTTGCACGGGCCGCAGCGCGTAGGGCGCGACGCCGTTCGTTACGCGGGCTCGCCCGTGCGATATTCCTTCAGCGAGATTTCGCAGAAGAAAGCGGCGTGCATCGTTGATCTTGACGGGCAAGGAAATGTGACAGTGACGCAGATTCCTTTGGCGCCGCTGCATGCTATGCGCGAGATCACGTGCTCGCTTGAAGATCTTGAGGCGGGCAAGGACACGGGCGATCATCAGGATTATATGCATGTTACGCTTACGGATCGCAGCGCCTATGATGCGTTCAACCGCGTGAAGGCGGTGTATCCTCGCTTGCTGCTGTTGAGCTGGCAGGAGGCGGAAATAGCTGCTTCATCAGGGAAAATGACGCTATCGGAAATGAAGCGGAAGAGCTGCTTTGAGCTGTTCTCGGACTTCT
>CAKTXN010000281.1 GCA_934630905.1 uncultured Eggerthellaceae bacterium | reverse complement strand
CACGCGCAGGGGGTCGCTCACCGCATCGGTAACAGCAAAACCGGTAAAACCGCACATATCAGTTCACTTTCCGTCAAAGCTCTTATGCCGCCTGGCCGGGATTGTTGGCTGGGTGCTGACAGAAGCCATCTTCCTGTTCGCGCCGCCCTAGGCGCCAAACCGCTGGCTTGCCCATTACCCGCAAACCGTAAAACCAATCAATCCGCCGGGCCTTTTATCGATACATCTCCATCAAATCTTTCGCCGGCGCACCGCACTCCTGCACGCAGCGCCACGCTAGTACGTTCAGCGCATCCACAATCGGAGCGCCTTCCATGCGCACGGGAACAGGCACGAGCGAAAGCTCGGTACATCCCAAAATAATGCCATCGCAGCCAGCATCTACCATCTTGCGACACAGCGCGCAAAACGCATCGGCATCGGGCGCAATTCCCGCCTTCACCTGGTCATAAATGATGCTCATGACCAGTTTTTGATCTTCCCCTTCAGGGGAAGCCGCCGCCACACCGCACGCCGCCAGCGCCTGATCGTACACCTGCGTTGCCAGCGTTCCATCGGTGGCCAGCACAGCACATTTCGTCACGCCCAGCCGCTTTACGAACGCCGCCGTTTCATCCAGCATGTTCACGAAGCGTGCGCGCGAAAGACCTGCGGAAACAGCATCAAGCGCAGCGTGCGCGGTATTGCACGGCGTGGATAAAACATCACAGCCCAGCGCTTCAAGCTGCAGCGCCGCCTGGTTCATGGACGGCACAAATGAGGGCGCGCCCTCCACGCCCAAAAGATAATCGGTGCGATTCGGAATACCCGGCCGGTTCAGGATATCGATGTCAAGATGCTCCTGGTCAGAGGCAACATCGGTATACTCCACCACGCGCTGGAAAAACAGCACCGTAGCGGCAGGCCCTACGCCTCCAATCACACCCAGCTTCTTGTAATCAGCCATGTCAAAGCAGCCTTTTCGTTTGCCCAATACGCAAATGCTCATTATAACGTCTGCGCGCGGCGGCCCAAATTAATTCAACGTTAAAGCGCAAAAGCAGGCGAAGGGACCAGCGCCGCACCACAGTTCCGCTCGTAGCGCCGCACGTCTAGCCCGGATCGCGCGAATCGCAACACCGCAGTTCCCACGCCCGATGCGAGCGCGCAACACCGCAACTCCCGTTCATGGCGCAGCGCCCGACACAAGCGCACCGCGCCGGCACGGCAGAGCACCGGCTGCCGGCCCCTTCCCTACCGAACATTAATCGTTCACGTGGCGCTTGTTGAAGCACTGCGCGTACTGCTGGCGATAGTTGCGCTGATTCATGCGGAAGCTCAACCAGCGCAAAAGCGACTTGTCGTCCTCGCTCCAGTAGCTCTGCTTCACCTTGCCCGCCGCAATCAGACGCTCAATGCGCGCGAGCGTTTCCGCATCGCTTGTGTACGTGCGAATCACGTCCAGCGGAATCATGGTCCACAGCACTTCGTTTTCAAGTGTAGCAATGTCGCACGGCTCGCTGCGCTGCTCCAGCACGTCTTGCACCAGGTAGCGCGCAAGATTCTTCCCCGATGCCGTGGTGAAGTAGCTCGAGCGACCCTGACGCGGATTGATCTCGAACAGCTTGAACGAGCCATCGCGCTCGTCGTATTTCAGGTCGAAATTCGAGAAGCCCACGTAGCCGATTTCCTCCAAGAAAC
>CAKTXN010000280.1 GCA_934630905.1 uncultured Eggerthellaceae bacterium | reverse complement strand
TTATACAGGCGCGTGTGGTACATCCACTGGTCGTAAATGCGCAGGTTGCGCTCGAGTTTGCCCAGGTGCGCGATGGAGTCTTCCGTAAGCACCGCCAAACCAAAACTCGTGATAAGCTCGGGGATGGCGTGGTTGATCTCGCGGTCGTTGTGGTACGGACGACCCGCCAAAACAATGCCGTGCCCGCCCGTTTCCTCAAGCCAGCGCAGGCATTCCTCGCCCTTCGCACGCATGGCATCCTTGAAGCGCAAGTCCTCTTCCCACGCGGCGTCCACGGCCGCGCAAATCTCTTCTTTTGTGGGGAAGTTGCCGGTCGCGGCCTTCGCCACATTCGTGCCCGTTGCCGCAGCACGCTCGCACAACGCTTCCTGCAGTTTACCCTTCGCACCGAACTGCTCGAACAAGCGCAGCTTCAGCGCCTCTTTGTCGTCGTACGGCAGGAATGGATTCATGAACGCAATGCGCGATTCCCGCAGGTCATCCACATTAAGTTTCAGCGCCTCGGAATAACTCATGACAATGGGGCAATTATAGTGGTTGTTCGCGCCGTCGTCTTCCTGGCGCTCCCAGCGAACGCAGGGCATCCAAATGAAGTCGATGTCGCGATCCAGCAGGTCCATGATGTGACCGTGCGACAGCTTGGCCGGATAGCACACGCTTTCGGACGGCATGGATTCAATGCCCGCCTCGTACGTTTTCTTTGAGCTGGGATCGGAAAGTTCCACGTGGAAGCCCAGTTTCGTAAAGAACGTATGCCAGAACGGGTAATTTTCGTACATGTTCAGCGCACGCGGAATACCCACGCTGCCGCGCGGCGCGTCTTGTGCGGAAACGCCTTCGCGGTCGAACAGCAAGTGCTCTTTGAACTCGTACAAGTTCGGCACTTTGCCCGCTTTGCTGGTGTCGCCCGCGCCTTTTTCGCAGCGATTGCCCGTGATGAAGCGGCGATGCTTACCCGTGGCGGGGTCCACGCCAAAGTCGTTGATGGTGAGCAGGCACGCGTTCGAGCAGCGCTTGCAGCGCACCGTCTTGTGGCTGGGTGCCAGCGCGTTGATCTCGTCGATAGTGAGCATAGAGGTATGGGGCGAAGGCGCAGCGGCATCGGAAGGTGAGGTGCCCTCGACTGCTTCCCCTGCTCGAAGCGCGGACTCCGGTGCCTGGTCCGTCGTGCCGTCAAGGGCATCGGAGCGAAGGCTGCGCAGCTTCTGAGCGGAGATGCCCTCGACGGCTTCCCCTGCTCGGTCCCCTGCGCGATCCCTCGCCAGCAAGGCGGCACCATACGCACCCATGCAACCGGCGATGTCGGGACGCACGGCGTTCACTTCCGACAGCTGCTCGAAAGAGCGCAGCACGGCGTCGTTCAAGAACGTGCCGCCCTGCACGATAACTTTCGTTCCCACGTCATGCGGATCGCGGATTTTAATAACCTTGAACAGCGCGTTCTTGATAACAGAAAGCGCCAGACCAGCAGCAATGTCGCCGACCGTAGCGCCTTCTTTCTGCGCCTGCTTCACGCGGCTGTTCATGAACACAGTGCAACGACTTCCCAGGTCAACGGGATGTTCCGCCGCAATGGCAGTCTTTGCGAAGTCGGCAACGTCCAAATTCAGGCCACTTGCGAAGCTCTCGATGAAGCTTCCGCAGCCCGAGGAGCATGCTTCGTTCAGCATGATATGCTCAATAACGCCGTCTTTCACGCG
>CAKTXN010000279.1 GCA_934630905.1 uncultured Eggerthellaceae bacterium | reverse complement strand
GGCGAGTTCTGCAGCCGCGGCTACAACACCATGAAGGGCTACTACAAGATGCCCAACGAGACGCGCGGCGCGGTTGATGCGGAAGGCTGGCTGCATTCTGGTGACTTGGCATGTCGCGTGTACAACGAGCGCTACACCGACAAGAAGGGCAAGATGCTGCCTTGCTATATCATTACAGGTCGCTTGAAGGACATGATTATTCGCGGTGGCGAGAATCTGTATCCCAAAGAGATCGAGGACTTCGTTTACACGCATCCCAAGGTGCAAGATGTGCAGGTTGTGGGCGTGCCCGACAAGAAGTACGGCGAAGAGGCCGCGGCGTGCATCATTTTGAAGGATGGTGAGGAAATGACCGAGGAAGAGATGCGCACGTTTATGGTCGAGCGCATTGCGCGCCACAAGGTTCCGCGCTACATCAAGTTTGTGGATTCGTTCCCCATGAACGCGGCGGGCAAGATTCTGAAGTACAAGATGCGCGAAGAGCTCGCAAAAGAATACGGCTGTTAGTCCCTCTTTCGCAGTTGTTGTCAAATGTTGACAAATTACCCCACCTTTTGTCAACAAAGGGTGGGGTTGTTGTTTTGGCGTCTCATGGATGCCTGGCAGAGGGGGTGGCAAGCGTGGGGTTATTCACGGATGTGAAAAAGACCCCGTCACTTTTTAACATTGCGCGCGGGGGCGTCGTGAGCGCGCCCCTTGCCTTGCAGTGCTATACTGGGGCGCATGACGAATTGCCTGGGACATACGCTGCTCATCGTGAACCCTGCTTCCCAAAACGGGAAGGGGGCGGCTGCCGGCGCGCACGCCGCACGGGTGCTTGAGCAGGCGGGCGTGGATGTGGATTGCGTTGCCACCACGGCTCCCTTGCAGGCCGTGCAGCTGGCAACGGATGCCGCGCTTCAGGGCTACCAAACGGTTATCGCCCTGGGCGGCGACGGCATCATCCACGAAACAGCAAATGGCCTAATGGCCGTTGATCAGGAAAAACGACCTGTTTTCGGCATTATTCCTGTGGGATCGGGCAACGATTACGCGCGCACGCTGAATATGTCCGAAGACGTTGACACCGCCTGTGCCCAACTTTTGACGGGCGATATCTGTTCTGCGGATGTGGGACTGTGCAACGGCCAGTATTTCGTGCAAACGCTCTCGTTTGGCATTGATGCTGCCATTGCGCTTGACACCGTGCAGCGCCGCAAGCGCACGAACAAGACGGGTAACGCGCTGTACTTCGAAGCGGGCATCAACCAGCTGGTCTTTCATCGCGATATGCATTTCTATCGGGCGATCTTCGATGATAATGCGCCCGAGCAGGGGCAATCCCTGACGTTTGCCGTGCAGCTGGGTTGTACATACGGCGGCGGCTTTCGCGTTTGCCCCGATGCGCAGCTGGACGATGGCCTTTTCGACATTTGCATCGCGCACCCGCCCATTGGCCTGATTGGCGCTATTGCGCTTTTCGCGCGTGCGAAAAATGGAAAACATGTGGGCTCTGCCCGTATGGAGCTGCGTCGTGCGGCACGTCTTTCGGTTCAATTCGAACGCGAAGTGCCTGCTCAGATGGATGGCGAAGACTGTTCGGGCAGTGAATTCGACATTTCGCTATCGCATAATGCGCTTTCAGTCCTTTTTGGCTAATAATAGTAAACTTACCTATCACTTTTCTAAAACCGCGTTCGGAGGGGTTCCTTCTTGTCGCTTACATCGCTGATATTTCTGTGCC
>CAKTXN010000278.1 GCA_934630905.1 uncultured Eggerthellaceae bacterium | reverse complement strand
ACTGAGGACAATCCCGAAGCGGCGAAATATCTGTATCATAGTTGGGTTCTTCATCAAAGTCTTTTCTTTGGGCCGCTTCTGCAAGAGCTTTTTCCCAGTACTCTTTATCACAGTAAAGTCTTGGATTACCTAAAGAAATATCAAGGCGCATAATCCCGTTTTTCATGATGTAAGGGATTTCAGAAGCGAGGGCATACCTTGATACAACAAGCACCTCGGTTCCCTGAAAATATTCATCACGGCTCATAATTGGTGCATATACATGCTGATCATTTATATACATATCTATTACCCAAGCCTCACTTTTTCCCCCGCCTGTCAAGCAATAATCACTCGCGTTTCATCTGCGCCAGCTCCACCATCTGCTGCGCCATCACCTTCAGGCGGTCCTTGAGCTTATGGATGCAGAACATCTCGTTGCAGTAGCCGCACACGATATCCTCGGCAAAGGTACGGCAGGTGGGCGAGCCGCAGGAGCCGCAGTCATAGCCGGGCAGCTCCTGCAAGATCTGGTTGATGCGCTCCATCTTATCCAGCGCCACGGTGATATCGCTGTCCAGCTGGATAGCGCTGTTGGGCAGGATGGGCGCGTCCATATACAGCGGATACTTGGTCATCATCGAGGCCGGCACGCTCTGCGCCGGGCGGTCGGGGCACTTCTGGCGGGCGTTATCCACCAGCTTGCGGATGGCGTTCTTGGCCACATAGTTGTTTTCAAAGGTCAGCGGGCCGCCCACGCAGCCGCCCGTGCAGGCGTTGCCCTCAAAGAACACCAGGTCGCTGAGCTTGTTGTTTTCAATTTCCTCCAGCACGCGGCTGCAATTTTCAATGCCGTCCACCACCAGCGAGTTATCCGGGCACACCGCCTTGGCCTCGCCGTTGGAGGCCGCCCAGCCGATGCCATAGGAGGTCGCCTCGGCCTCCACATCCTCCGCGCTCTGCGAAATATAGGGGCGCAGCAGACCATAAATTTCCATCATGGAGATGGCCCCGTCCACGCAGGATTTCTGCTGGCCGATGGGCGAGCGGATGGCCGTCATCTTGGCCGGGCAGGGGGTGATAAAGAACACGCCCACATCGGCAGGATCGCAGCTATGCTTTTTGCAGAATTCCGTGCGCGCGATCATCGCCGCCACCTCCATGGGCTGGCGGACGTCCACAATGTGGGGAATCAGATCGGGAAAGCGCACCTGAATCAGGCGCACCACCGCCGGGCAGGCGGAGGAGATCAGCGGCCGGGGCAGGTTGGGCTCGCGCAGCTTCTGGGCGATGGCGCGGCTGACGATATCCGCCCCGCGCGCCACCTCAAACACATCGTCGAAGCCGATTTTTTTCAGTGCCGACAGCACCGGCTGCACGCTTTGCAGGTTGCGGAACTGCCCGTACAGCGAGGGCGCGGGCAGGGCGATGGCATAGCGGAAGGCCTTGATGGTATCAAATTTATCGGTCACGGCCACCTTGGCGTGATAATCGCAGATGCGGATGCACTCGCCGCAGTCAATGCAGCGCTCGGCGATGATATGCGCGCGGCCGTCGCGCACGCGGATGGCCTCGGTAGGGCAGTGCATCAGGCAGTTGGTGCAGCCCTTGCAGCGGCTTTTATCCAGCTGCACGGAATGATAACGCTTGGGAGCATCCATGATGTTTAATTCCCTTTCATAGCAGCGTCATAGCGTATGGATATTTATTGCAGACAGAAGCTCATTTCAATCGTCGTGCCCACGCCC
>CAKTXN010000277.1 GCA_934630905.1 uncultured Eggerthellaceae bacterium | reverse complement strand
CGGCAGGCCGCAATTGCGATTAAACCTTTCGGTGCCAGCTGTCTTTGGCAGCGGAACGAATTCCTTTGCTACATTTTCGCAGCCCATATATGATAGCGCCTGATAGGCGAATGTCAACAACTTTTTCGCGTCTGACCGCGAGTTTTCACATTCTGCGCAGATTGCGATGGGAAGCCGCAACCCTGGACCGCGCCCCGGCCCAGGCGTGGGTGCGCCCGTCCCGGGCCGCTTACGCGTCACGACCAGGCGCCCGTCAAGCGGCCACCACGCCCTGCCCGTAGCAACATTTCGCTACGAAAAATCGCCAACGAGCCAGCTACCAATCAATTGACTCATAGCTCAGACCACGCTCGCTCCTCATCATGCGCAACCAACTTTCAGGGGTGATTGGCGGAACAAGCGACCGCGCAAAACCCTTCACATCGCGCGTAACAAGGTAGTCCGCCTTCGCCTTTTCCGCAGCTAGCGCCACCTGGCAATCCTCGATATCGCTCCACCCCAAAGAAAGCGCACGCAACGAATCCTGAGCGCATAAATCTACAAGCGAAATATGCGCGCAAACCGTCTTCAGCATGGATTGCAGTTTATCCGCTGGAATGTACTTACGCAGAACATAAAACGCATCGGTCAAGCTTTGCACGGGAAGCCACAGCTTCGCATCGCCGAAAAAGCCCGCGGCAACTACCTGTTCAGCAGCGGAGAAAAACGGTTCTTTCCTACCCAAATAATCGATAAAAACGCAGGTATCAAGCAAGAGATTCATACTTTTCCTCTCGAGCCTGCGCCAACAAATCTTTGTAGCTCACGTCAGCATCGACGCCCCAGTCAACCGAAAACGTGGAGTCCTGCACAAACGACCGAAACGCATCCGTGCGCTCCTGTTTTTCGTTGACCGAAGGGGCGGCCTGATGAGCAGCAGGCAGCTTACCTTCGGAAAGAAGGTAATCGTATGCGCTGTTTATCAGGTCGGTTGGCGTTTTTCCCAACGACTGCAAAATCCCTTTTGCTGCATCGCGCTTCGCAACGGGAACTCGAGCATTTATCACTGCACTCTCCATGGCCTTCCCCTATCTGTAAGATGTCTTACAGATAGGATACTACCGCGAAGACGAATGATCAAGAGGCATACGAAGAGGCGACAGCTCATTCACCAGGCACTCCACTCCGGGCGTCCACCGATCCGCAGCGCCACACGCCCGGCGCACACGCCGCCGCGCCCCGGACACCCGCCCGGCGCACACCCCACCTGCCGATTCGCAGCGCACACCCGCCGCGCAGGCCCGTCGCGCTACTCCGCCAGCAGCTTCGTGAAGTCCGCCAAAACGCCCGGAATGTCAATCTGCTGAGGGCAAACCGCCGCACACGAACCGCACGCAATGCAGTCCGCCGGCTTCTTCCCCTCTTCCACCGCTGCAAGCGCCATGGGAGCAATGAAGCCGCCGCCGCTCAGCTTGTGCTCGTTGTAAAGCTCCAGCATCCACGGAATATCAATACCAATCGGACAATGCGAAACGCAGTAGCGACACTTCGTGCACGGCTGGACGTTTTCCTTAACGCGCGCGTCAACAATCTCTTGCAGCGCGGAAAAGTCCTGTTCGCTCAACGATTTTTCCTCGCTCAGCAGCTCAATGTTCTGCGAAATCTGCTCCAGCGTGGACGATCCGCACAGCACGCACGTCACCTCGGGTTGCGCTTGCAGCCAACGCAGCGCCCACTCCACCGCCGACCAATCGGCATGCAG
>CAKTXN010000276.1 GCA_934630905.1 uncultured Eggerthellaceae bacterium | reverse complement strand
AGACAAAGGTGCGTTTTCGTCGTATTTGAAGAAAAATGCACTAAACCCAGTGAAGAATGGGCCTCGGAGCAGCTTTAACACTGTCCCGAGGCCCGATCATTTCCCCTCGATAGCTCAAAAAAGTGCCCTTTTTGAAGTCCATGGCTGTTTCTGGGAAACTACGCAAAGGGTGGTGAGTGTCGGACTCGAATGTCAGACAGCATTCTATGCCTCATCGGAAATCATCAGCATTGCTTGCCATACCGTCACGCTACCGATCACAGATACTGCCATCATAATCATAAGTACAAGCCTTACTGGCAGGATGTCCAACATCCTGCCCGATATCAGCATACCGAAAACGCTGCCTAAAGATGAGGCGATCAATGCGACAGCCTGACCTTTTGCTGAATTATCGAAAGAGGTGTTTATTTTTATATAATTTACGATTGACGGCGTATATAGACCGAACGAAGCGCCTTGAAGAACTGCAGCACTGTATACCCAGTATATGTTCCGTGATAATGCTAGCAACAACACTTTGATGGTCATCAAGAGAAGGCTGAGACGAAGAAACACCTGACTGTTTTTTACCGAGATTCTTGAAAAGATAATCATGAACGGAACCTCGAACATGGCACCCATCGCATTGTATACTCCGAGTTCTTTAGCTGATCCGCCTATGGTTTGAATTAAATTGATTGCAAAGGAATTGCCTGAAATATATGCCACGTAAACCAGTAGAATACCTGCAAAAAACAAGGAGAAGCCATTTCTTCTTCGGATGTAACAGAAAAGCTTTTCATCAGCTTGATCAGAGCCTTCCGTATTTGTGCGATTTGCATCTAGAACAGAGCATATGTAAGCTGTCGTGCACAGAAAACCGAAGGAAACGGCGATGCTAATGATTGGAATGCACTCGGGAGTCAAACATGCGATAATCTTTCCAGCAAAAAAAGATACTATCGTATAGGAAAAAGAACCCAGCCCTCTTGAGAGTCCGTAGTTGATTTCATACCCTCTATAATGAAGGTCGGAATAAAGAATGACGGTAAGTGAAGAGCACAGTGCAGAAAAAAAGCTCGTTGCTGCGAATACAAGGAAGGTTATGGAAACAGAGAAACTCGCTAATGCCAACGCAATATGAAAGAGAAGGAGAAGAGCCGCGGTAAGGGGAAAGAGCATCTTCAGCAGAGCCTTGTTTGTGTCCAGCTTCCGGGAGATTGGGGTCAAAGCAATAATACTGAGCAGCCGCGCAAGAGCGACGGCCGCCCCGGAGAGAGTGTTGTTCAGACCTCGGCTCGTCAGAAAAAGGACAGCAAAACCCGAAACCATGCAGACTTCAGCCATATAGAATAGATGAAGTCCAATATATGCTGTTTTTACAACCTTTTCTGATTTCATTCTAGTTTAACGAGCTTGTCTTTCTGGTATTGTGACTTATCAAATATGGTGTTCAGAATGTTGAGCGCTTCGACAACGACATTGAGTGTCTCGTCATCGACTGAGTCCAGCGCGGTGAAGAAAGGCTTGAAGTTCTTTTCATATATCATCTGAGCTCGTTTTTCATATACCTCGGAACCCAGTTTGGAAGGCTTCAGGATAATGTTTTTTTTGTTGTTGATCATCTGATACCGCTCGACCAGACCCATTGAAGAAAGAGTCTTGACCGCTTTGGAGAAAGAACTCTGCGGTATCCCAAGACGCTCTGATATGAAGATCATGCAGTAGTCATCATTCTCATGCTCAACGATGTATTCAAGC
>CAKTXN010000275.1 GCA_934630905.1 uncultured Eggerthellaceae bacterium | reverse complement strand
TGGTTGCCATTCGCAAGGTCAACCAGCGAAAGGCGTCGATGTCCCAGCGCTATGCCGTCGGCCAGGTATTGTCCCTCGCCATCGGGGCCGCGATGTGCCATGATGTCGCACATCGCTTTAAGGATGCCCTGGTCGGCATCCTGCGCATTTGTGAAACCGCATATCCCACACATACTATTGCTCCTTTTCGGTTCGCCGCTTGTTTTGCGACGATCGTTTTTATTCATGCCAACTTTTTACGCTGCTCATTTGCGCATGCTTGCGGAAAGCGGCTACCACTCCGTCTTTGCGCAGTGTCTATCGCATCGCAACATTACAGCAAGCGCGCCGCCATGAATGCGTTCGCCTGTAGCTCGGCGGTATCGTCAAGCTGCCCAAGAGGCGGCGCTGGTTCGTTGCAGCGTGTGGCCCAATGGTCAAGCGCGCGCTGCAGCAATGCATCGGCCAGTTCCGGGTTTTTCGCCAAAAGCGGGCCGTGAAGATACGTGCCCACAAAATTCCCGTTCAGGTAACCGTCGGTTTTCTTCGTGTCGTTGTTTCCGCTTCCCGTTTTCGATATGACCTGGCCAAACGCTTGGGTATCGGAATCAAGGTACGTGCGCCCTGCATGGTTTTCGTACCCGATGACTGGCTGCGCAATGCCGGTGACTCGCAGCGCAATGTTTCCTACCAAGCGATCGTGCGCATCTCCCGCGCGTCGCGTTTCGAACGTACCAAGCCCCAAGCCGGGCACGGTTTTTCCGTTGAGCAGCCAGCTGCGTCCAAGCATTTGATAGCCGCCGCAGATGGCAAGGCACACGCCGCCGGTATTGATAAACGCGCCAAGTTCATTAGCGTGTTCCCCGATATGTTGCGCCGCAATTTCCTCTTCGCGGTCGGGTGCGCCCCCTAAGAACACCAGGTCAACATCGGTTAAATCGAACGGAGTCGTTTCGTCTATAACGCGCACCTGGACAGGGATTCCGCGCCAAGCAAGACGTTTTCTTAGAATGGTCACGTTGCCGCTATCGCCGTAGAGGTTCAAAAGCTTGGGGAAGAGGTGGGCGATGACCAGGGGTTTGTCGTCTGCTGCGGTGTTGCGGGAGGGGCTGGGCGTTGCGGGATCGGTGCCAGCTGCAGCGTTTGCGGCCGCAGACGTGGGCGTGCCTGCAAAGACGTGCGCGCTGGTGCAGGGGATTGCGAACGCGACCGTGCCGGGGGCGTCTGTCGCAGGAGTCGCAGAATCCGCGGACGAATCTGCAGACGAAGCAGGTGCATCGGCCTTGGATGCAGATTCGCAAACAGGCTGTTCAACGCCCTGAGCAAGCGTTTCCAAGGCGCCTTTCACCGATGGCAGTGCAGTGTAGTTCGCAATGGCGTATATCGGGCATTCGTTGCCCAAAGAGTTTGCGGCTGCTGAAATCAATTCTTCCGCAGATTCAATCAGCTGCGCGTTTACGCCCGCGTATTTCAAACGAACCTGTAAGTCGTTTCTACGGATTCCACCTGCATAAACGTAAATGTCAGATCGCGTTGCCAACTCTTCGAAATCAACATCCCACAGCCACGAGACATCGTGTCCATCGGCTTCTTTATCGTTGATGAAAACAGCCAGCGCAAAAGGTCGCTTATCATTCAGCGCAATGCGAAGATTTTGATTCATTCCCGTGGGATTTTTTGCCAGGTTCAGCAGCACGTCGTGGCGACCAATGCGCAAGCGTTCCAGACGGCCGTTAAGCGGCATAAACGATCATATAGCCTGTTGAA
>CAKTXN010000274.1 GCA_934630905.1 uncultured Eggerthellaceae bacterium | reverse complement strand
CGTTAGCTTAGTTGGTAGAGCAGGGGACTCTTAATCCCAAGGTCCGGGGTTCGAGTCCCCGACGGTCCACCATTTGAACTTCAACCTCCCGCTGGGAGGTTTTTTAGTATTTAGAAGACGTTCAGATACGAACCAGCAAAGCGCGAACTGAAATTCGCCTTTTTGGGAGATTTCTTCATATCTGAAGTTTTCGCATCCGCGGTTAAGGAAAGGGCGCGAACCATGAACCACTCCCCCATTGAGCCTTCAACCCTCAAAGAACTTCAAGGCGTCCTGACGCAAATTCTGGGCATCCAAAACGTGCTTACCGATGAGTCCATGGCACGCCACACCACCTTCAAGATTGGCGGGCCTGCAGACATCCTGGTAACGCCTCAAAGCGTCGAGCAAATCACCCGCACGGTGCAGCTTTGCAAAGAGTCGAACATTCCCTGGCGCGTGATTGGCTTAGGCTCGAACATTTTGGTGAGCGATGCAGGATTGCGCGGCGTGACCATCAAGATTGGAAAAGGTTTCAGCGAAGTGCGCGTTGAAGGCACAAAAATCGTTGCGCAAGCAGGAGCCAGCAATGCCTCAATCGCGGCAACAGCAAAACGCACAGGGCTTGCCGGCTACGAATTCGCTGCAGGCATCCCCGGAACCGTGGGAGGCGCCGCAATCATGAACGCCGGCGCTTATGGCGGCGAATTTTGTCAGGCATGCGAAAGCGTTTTGTGCCTGCGCCCGAACGGCAACGTTGAACGCGTTAGCGCCGCAGAAGCAAACTGGTCGTATCGTCACAGCTTGATGATGGACGATGGAAGCATTGTGCTTGAAGCAACGCTTCAACTGACCCCCGATAATCAGAGCGCCATCCAGGCACGCATGGACGATCTTCGCCAGCGCCGCGAAGACAAACAGCCGCTCAATATGCCCTCGGCTGGATCGACGTTCAAACGTCCCGAAGGCTATTTCGCGGGCAAGCTCATTGAAGATGCCGGCCTGCGCGGTTACCGCTGCGGCGGCGCGCAAGTCTCCGAGAAGCATTGCGGCTTTGTGGTAAATGCAGGCGGTGCCACCGCACAAGACGTATGCGACCTTATTGCCCACGTGCAGAAAACGGTGTATGAGCGCGACGGCGTGCATATGGAGCCCGAGATTCGCATGTGGGGCTTCTAGGAGCTTCTTAGGGACTTCCAAGGACTCCAGAGGGTCCGGAGCAGCTTGTCCACCTGCAATTGCGGCCCCTTGCACCTGAAAAAGCGGTTCCCCCCTTTCAGTCGCGTACAACCGAAAGGGGGGAACGATAGAAGAGGAAACGGGTCATCCCGTAAAACACCAATAAGGGCACTTTTGAGAAAAAGGCAGACCGCCAACAATCCCAAAGCCTTGCGGAGAAACAGGCAGCCCATACTCGGTCCCGCTGGGAGCGGATAGGTGGCTTCAGCTCTAACCGCGTACCCGCTCCAAATCAAGCTTGCACCAAGCTTCTACCAACTGCGCCGCACGCGCATATACGTCGTTATCGTCGCAGGCAAGAATATCGGCCGCCTTCCCTATCCAATTGAGCAAGTGATCACTTAAAAAATGCTCCTGCCACATGCGAATGCCCTCGGCAGCATGCTCCTGCTCAAACGCACGCTCATAGCACGTTGCCAGAAACGCCATGAAAAATAGCTCCATGGCAAGGGAGTCATCCCGCAGCGCCGCGGCAGATGGCGCCATCTCACGCACTTGCCCAGGGTTAAATCCTGCAGCGCGATAGCACTCCGCAACGTGGATG
>CAKTXN010000273.1 GCA_934630905.1 uncultured Eggerthellaceae bacterium | reverse complement strand
AAAGAAGGCCATCCGAATGGATGACCTTCTTTTTTTGTGATTATTGCCAGTTTTTGGCGTGCTTTTTGGGGGAAACGTCGATTTCCTGGGGAAAACTTGCTTTTTTCTGGAAGTGTGCTATCATATGGTTAATTTCATATAAAAGAACCGTCGATGCGGACGCATAGAAGGGCTTTTAAGTATTTTTACTGTGAGGTAAGCGTATGAAGAAAGCCGCTTCTGTTTTTTTGCGCAAAAATATTGACAGGCAGGATATGATACTTCTGGCACAGTGGCTGGGCAACGGGCAGATTACCCGCTATCTGAATGAGCACAGATCTTCTGTGTACGAATTGAGCCGACTGGCGGATACGGTTCCGGAACCCATGCTGGGCTATCATCTGAACCGGTATGGGCACTTTTTTATGATCTGCCCCGGTGACGGTCAGGTCATCGGCTTTGTGAAGCTGGCACGAACCGCCGTTGCCGGAGAATATGAGATTGTCTACGCCATTGGTGAGGAAAGCCTGTGGGGGCAGGGATACGGCAAAACTGCCATCGGGAAGGCACTGACCTTTGCCTTTGCCGATTTGCGGGCGGTCAGCGTAATTGCCAAGATCAACCCGGAGAATGCCCGCTCCCGGCGGTTGGCGGCGGCCTGCGGCTTCCGGGAGGTGGGGCTGTCCGGGGAAATGACACTGTTTCAGGCGAAGTGCGGATAAATGTAGGCATAAATACACGGTCGTATGGCCCCGTCATGGGGCTAACAAAAAGTTCTCTGCGCTGAGGTAAGGCAGCCCCAGATTTTATTAGGGTCTCATAGACATAACAATGCTCCCTCTATGATGACAGTGATTTTCATTTCACTGCCTTTCATGGAGGGAGCATATACTTTTTGACCATCGGGGGTTAGCGCGTTAGACGAAGAACTGGAAGGCGCAGAAGGCGGCGTAGATGCAAAGCAGGGTAATGCCCTGCCAGCGGGACAGCCGCTTTTTAGTCAGCGCGGGAACGGTGAGCAGGAGCATCACCAGCAGCATCAGGGGAATATCCAGCACCAAAGAGGCGTTCTGACCCAGCAGCAGCTTGCCCACTGGCACATCGAAGGGGGCAATGGTCACGGCCACGCCGGAAACCAGCACCAGATTGAACACGTTGGCACCGATGACATTGCCGATGCCCAGGGAGGCATGTCCCTTCTTCAGGGAGGTGATGGTGGTGATGAGCTCCGGCAGAGAGGTACCCAGAGCCACGAAGGTCAGGGCAATCACCGTCTCCGGAACGCCCAGCTTCTGGGCGATGATGGTGCCGTGCTCTACCAGCAGGTTGGCTCCGTAGGCGATGAGGGCGGCTCCGATGACCAGCAGCACAAGCTCCATGGCCAGAGAGCGGGGAGCTTTGGCGGATTCTGCTTCCTCGGCGGTTTCCTCCGGATACCGGAGACCCTGACGGACGTTGGCAATCAGATAGATGACGAAGATCGTCAGCATCACAAGACCCAGCCATCTGGGGAAGGTGCCCAACCCGTAGGCTGCCAGGCAGTACACGGCGGCGGAGGTGAAGAAGAAGAGAACGGGCATCTTCATGGTCTTCACGTTCACGGGGCCGGGATTGCAGGTTACGGAAATGGCCGCAATCAGAGCGGTATTGCAGATGATGGAGCCGATGGCGTTGCCGTAGGCCATGGCTCCCTGACCCAACAGGGCACCGGTGGTGGATACCATCACCTCTGGCAAAGTAGTACCGATGGAGACCACCGTGGCACCGACGATGATGTCCGGCAG
>CAKTXN010000272.1 GCA_934630905.1 uncultured Eggerthellaceae bacterium | reverse complement strand
ATATTTCCGCAGGCCGGATGGCAGATTGGGCGGCATGCGGCGCGTCGTCGGCCGCGAATTAATCAGCGTTTCCTTAGAGGCGTTGATCAGGCGCCCCGATTACAGTCGAGCACCAAATACCCCGGCTCTTCAATCATACAGCAAAAAAGAAGCGGCATCAGAATAATCCGAAGCCGCTTCTTCCCTGTTCAAGCGAACCGCTCAAACCGCCTACTCAAACAGCCTGCTCAAACAGCGATTTTTGATCTTGCTCGCGAATGGGATACCCCGTTGACGGCAACGACGCCGCGCGGAAACGCTCGGGGTCGGCCGCCGTGCCCACGAATTCTTCAAGGCTGCCCACCGCAATCACGTGGCGCGCGCCCTTGATGGTAAACGCTTGCACGCCTTGCGTGTTGTTCGTGGTCTTCGTACGCAAAAGTGCGGTATCGAACATCACCACGCGGTTGTCGCTGGAGCACAATGCCAACTCGCGGTCTTCCGTAAGGATGATCGCCTGCAAAAGCGGGCTGCCCGTATACAGGGCGTTTTTCAGCTTCTTGCGGTTTTGTTTCGTGGCGTAGCCCGAAAGCGCCACGCGCGCCACGCGACCGTTTTCGAAGCAGAACAGCACGCTGTACTTGTACTCGCCGGGATCAAGCACCCACACAATGTTTTCGTCCTGCTCAAGCTCCAACTCCGTAGGCAAGAACGGGCCCAGTTGCGCCGATTTCGTATCCTCGAACGCCGCTACCTTGCACTTGTAGCACTGCCCCTTATCGGTGAATACCAGCAGTTCATGCGTGTTATTCGACCCGAACTCAAGCCACGGCGTGTCGCCATCTTTGTACTTGTGGTCGGCGTTCGTGCGCAACACGCGCTCGGTGAGCTTCTTCAAGTACCCCGCGCGCGACACGCGAATGGTCACGGGATATTCCTCGACCTCGGGCTCGGTGGGCACTTCCACAATCTCGCTAGGCTCAACCATGCCGGTCTTGCGCGGCGTTACGTACTTTTTATTGATGGCAGCCAGCTCTTTATAGATGACTTGCTTGATGTTCTTTTCGCTGCTTAAAATCTTATTCAGCTCGGCAATATCCTCTTCCAACTTCGCAATGTCGTTCGTGCGATTCAGAATATATTCCTCGTTGATGTTGCGGAGCTTGATATCCGCTACAAACTCTGCCTGCGTACGGTCAATGCCGAAACCTTCCATCAAGTTCGGCACAACATCGGCTTCGAGCTTCGTGTGGCGAATGATTTCGACCGCTTTATCGATGTCCAGCAAAATGGCTTCCAAGCCGTGCAGCAAATGCAGACGCTCGGACTTCTTGTTCAGGTCGAACGTTACGCGACGGCGCGTGCTTTCCACACGCCAGGCCACCCACTCGCTTAAGATCTGGCGCACACCCATCACGCGCGGGTAGCCATCGACCAGCACGTTGAAGTTGCACGAAAACGTGTCTTGCAACGTGGTCATTTGGAAGAGCTTCGCCATGAGCTGTTCCGGATCAACGCCGCGTTTGATGTCAATGGCAATGCGCAGACCCGACAAGTCCGTTTCGTCGCGGATGTCCACAATCTCGCGCACTTTGCCTTCCTTGGAAAGTTTCACAATGCGATCGATGATCACGTCGGTTTTCGTAGTGTACGGAATTTCGTACACCTCAATGATGCGCTCTTCGGGCAAGTAGCGCCAACGCGAGCGAATCTGGAAGCCGCCCGTGCCCGTTTCGTACACGCGCTCCAGCTCGGAGCGACGATAGACAATCTCGCCGCCCGTGGAGAAGTCCGGTGCTGGCA
>CAKTXN010000271.1 GCA_934630905.1 uncultured Eggerthellaceae bacterium | reverse complement strand
GATATCCAGCTGTCCGCCTGTAAAATCGCAGGTGAGCGCAGGTTCGCCGCAAAAAAACAAGAAAGGCTTGGTCGCAACATCCAAGCCTTTCTTTGCATCTCAGAGTAGGGAAGCGGTTTCGCGGGAGACCCTACGAGAAGACCCTACGAGAAGAAGCCCTCGCTTTCCTTTGCATCGAAATACTCACCCAGCAGCTTTTCAGTATAGGCGATCTTCACGCAGCAGGTAAACACGCTCAGCGCCTTGTCAAGCTCATCAAGCTGCGGCATAGACGGCGCAATGCGAATGTTGGAGTCGCGCGGATCGCTGCCATACGGCCAGGTTGCGCCCGCGCCCGTCAAAACAACGCCTGCTTCCTTCGCCAGCGCAACAATGCGGGTGGCCGTATGCTTCGGTGCGTTGAACGACACGAAATAGCCGCCGTTGGGGTTTGACCAGCTGGCTTCCGTTACGTCCTGCAAACCTTCGCTTAGGCGCCTCTGTACCAGCTCGAATTTCGGACGCAAGATATCCGCATGTTTCGCCATATGCTCGGCAATGCCGTCGGCGTCCTTCAGGAAGCGCGCATGGCGCAGCTGGTTGATTTTGTCGAAACCGATGGTCTGCAAGCTCAAATGCGCCAGTTCATCGGCCAGGTTGCGCGGGCTAGTAGCAATGGCAGCAATGCCGGCGCCGCTGAACGTCATCTTGGATGTGGACGCAAACTTGTAATAGCGGTTCGGATGCCCGGCCTTGTTGCAGGCCTTCTCGATGTCCATCAGCTGATCTTGGCGCTCGGGGCCGTACAGGTGATGCACGCAGTATGCGTTGTCCCAGAAAATGCGGAAGTCATCGGCGGCAGTTGACATGTGGGCCAAACGGCGCACCACTTCATCGGAATACGTTATGCCGCTGGGGTTTGAGTACTTGGGCACGCACCACATGCCTTTGATGGTGGCGTCGCTTGCGACCAGCGCCTCCACTTTGTCCATGTCGGGGCCATCTTCCAGCAGGGGAACGGGAATCATGTCAATTCCGAACTCTTCGCAAATGGCGAAATGGCGATCGTAACCGGGAACGGGGCAAATCCACTTAATGCCGTGGCGGTAGCTGCTCCAGGGTTTGCCATCGCCCACGCCAAAACGCATGATACGAGAAAGCGTGTCATACATTGCCAGCAAGCATTAGTTGCCGTACACGATCACGTTTTCTGGCTCCGTATCAAGCATGACCGCCATCAGGCGTTTTGCTTCCGGCAGACCGTCAAGAATGCCATAGTTGCGGCAGTCGGTGCCGTCTTCGCTAAAACAATCTTCAACGGTTGCAATATTAGTGAGCATGGGAGTGCTCAAGTCGAACTGTGCCGCTTCGGGCTTGCCGCGCGCCATGTTCAGCTTAAGGCCCTGCGCTTTGTAGTTGTAATACTCGCTGCGTAAAGCGTCCAACGCGGTTTTAAGCTCGCTGCGCGTCATGTTCGCAAATGCTGTCATTGATGCTCCCTTCATTTCGCTTAGGGCAGTCTAAATCAATTATGCATTATAGGCAGCCTGGTTCGGGAAGTGTTTCTAAGTGATGAAAACAGGCGAAAAAAAGCAATTACGTGCGGTTTTTCACGGCGGTGCTGCAAACGCGACTACCTTCAAAGAAGCAAAAACGCCCGCGAAAGGCGCTTGCGAACGCGCCTGTGGAAATAAAAACTGCCTGTAAAAGCGCAAAAGTAAACAACAGAATAGGAGTATCACATATAAACAAAAAGAGCGAAAGTGGGTACGTATCGCACTGGGTGGGAGCAAGATCGGCACGCCGCCAAGGGCACAATACTGCTA
>CAKTXN010000270.1 GCA_934630905.1 uncultured Eggerthellaceae bacterium | reverse complement strand
GCCATGTGGTCCCGCGCCGATGTGACCGGCGCGCCCGGTGGCGGCCCCGATGGTCAAGTGACGGCCAACGATGCGTTTGCCATTCAGTATGCGGCGTTGCGTGGCTGGGGTGCGTAGCGGCTTGTTGCCTGCGTGCGCCCGATGTTGCGCTGGCGTGCGCTGCGTGAACGCGATTCGCGTTTGGCTGAAGTGCGCCCGCCGCGACTTGGTGCAGCGCTCGCGTAATGCCTGCGTGTTCAAACGGTATCAAGTGGGCTTCGGCAATGACCTTTTCGGCCGGCAAGGAAAGCCACCGTCTGTTGCTCATACCACAACCCTTGCTGGCACTTCCGATGCCCTCCCCTTGCGCCCGAGGGGAGGGCTTTTGTTTGGGGTCGTTTTTATCATGCCAAATTCGAAGACCCTATTCCCAACAACATGAATCCCATGAGGCAATAAGACATCAGGGAAATCGAAATTGTTGACAAAAGGTGGGGTAATTTGACAACAATGTTGCTGGTACTGCGTTAGTGCTTGAAGCGGCGGGTGATGGTGCGCATCTCGGGAATGCGGAACACAATGCAAAGCCCGAACGTCACTACAAGGCCCACGATGCCGCAGATGCACAGCTGAATGAGGCCGGTAAGCATACCCGATCCCATACCAGAAAGCGCAGACGACAAAACGCCCAGCAGTAAATATGCAGCTCCCGCGCCCAAAGCGCTTGCAATGCATGCGCGCACTGAAAGGGAAAGCATGTGTCCGTATTTAATGCCGCTGCCCACGTATTTGCGCAGCACGAGCATGCCGATAATGCACAGCAGGCCGTAATACGCAAGGTCAGCAAGAGGCACGCCGTAAAGCCCCAGCACATCGGTGCCGCACAGCACGGCGTACAGCGCAACTTGCACCACAACTAGCCCGCAGCTGATGGCAGCAAACACGCTGAACTTGCGGATGCTAGCATACACGTTATAGATGAACATGCTCACCGAATAGAACGGTAGCGAAATGGCCCACATGGCAAGGATGCTTGCCACAAAGCGCACGTCGTCCATGCTGAACGCGCCGGCGCGGAACAGCTGCATGAGTGGGGTGGAAAGCGCGCCCAGAAGAAACGCCATGGGGATCATGAGTAGCAGGGTGCCTGAAATGCCTGATGAAACGTGGTGTTTCAGGGAAGCGGTATCGTTTTTAGCGGAGGCATCGCTCATTTCCGTGAACAGTGCGCGCGACAGCGAAACGGCCAACACGCCATGCGGCAGCTGATACCATGTCCACGCATAAATCAACGTGGAGGGGCCGTTGTCGCCAGCTTGCAACGAAAACGCGTTGCGGCAGGAAAACGAAATCATGGTGCCTACGATATACAAAAACGTTGGAAGCGCAATTTTAACGGCCTCGAGCAGCGCGGGATCATGCAAGTCAATGAACCAGCGATACCGAAAACCGCCGCGCACTAAAGCGGGAATCTGAATGACGAACTGCACCACTACACCGAGCGATGTGCCAATGGCAAGCACGTTTAGCGCCAGGTCAACATCGACATTCGAAAGTGGAATGTACGCAAAAAACGACGCAATCACAATAATGTTATTCAGCGCGGGCGCAAGCGATGGCAGGAAATAAACGCGATTCGCGTTGAGCATGCCGGTAACCACGCCGCCAATGCCGTAAAACAGAATCTGTATGGCAAAAACGCGGAAGAAGCGCACCGCCTGGTCAATGACTTCTTGCGAGCTGCCCTCGGCAAACGTCTGCGTCCAAATGACTTGCGGTGCGAAAATCGCGGCTGCTAACGTGAGCAAGCTTAGGATGATAAGGAACAAGTTCAAAAC
>CAKTXN010000269.1 GCA_934630905.1 uncultured Eggerthellaceae bacterium | reverse complement strand
TGCCCAAAGTCCAGAATGCGCACCACAGAGTCGTCATAGCGCGCACGAATCGCGCGATTGTTGCCCAAAACGGCATCAGCAATGCCCCCGAGCACGCGCAGCGCTTCGGCATCATCGGTCACAATGGGCTCATCATGCACATTCCCCGAGGTCATAACAAGCATGCGGCCACCTGCGGCTGCAAAATCATGCATGAGCAGCATTTGCAACGGCGTATAAGGAAGCATCACGCCCAGCTCGTACAAGTGGTCCGCCAAACCCGGCGTGAGCTGGACCGACGGCTTCAAGCGCAGCAGCACAATAGGACGCACCGAACCGTTTAAAAGCCGTTGCTCGTCTTCGCTCACCTGGCAAAACGTGCGCACCGTTTCAACGTTTTCCATCATCACGGCGAAAGGCTTGCCCTCGCGACGTTTGCGCTGACGCAATGTAGCCACCGCTTGTTCATTTTCGGCATCGCACACCAAATGGAAACCACCCAAGCCCTTCACGGCAAGAATGCCGCCCTGGCGCAGCAGTTGCACGGCTTGCGCAAGAATCGCATCGCTTTCTTGGCGCGTGTTGCCCCAGGTGATTGCGAAATCGGAATCGCACCGTTCGCCCTGGTTGGTTTTGCCAGAGTCTTCCGCAACGCGTTCTTCACCGTGATCACCCAGCAGCAAATCACCTGATAGCACATCAGCTTCGCCTGCCTTCACAGCAAACGAGATCTTAGGCCCGCACTCCCAACACGCATCGGGTTGCGCATGAAAACGCCTGTTCAGAGGGTCGGCGTACTCTTCAGCGCACTCGGGACACATCGGAAACGCTGCCATAGAGGTGTTGCAGCGGTCATACGGCAACTGATCGATGATGGTAAAGCGCGGCCCGCAATTCGTGCAATTGATGAACGGGTAGCGGTACCTGCGGTTATTCGGGTCAAAAAGCTCCTGTTCGCACGCGGCGCACGTTGCAAGATCGGCGGAAACAAGCGTGGTCTTCTCATCCGCGTCTTGCTGCGATGCCACAATCTTGAAATCGTCACACGGCTCAAGCACGCCATCGGCCAGCTGGATTTCCGCTATATGGGCAGCCGCCGGCGCGATATCGTGAACGCGCATAACGAAGGCGTCCAGGTCGGCCGGTTCGCCTTCTGCATGCACCTTAACGCCAAACGTCCCGTTCAGAACCCAGCCGGTTATACCCAGCTCATGGGCGCATCTATACACAAAGGGGCGGAAACCCACCCCTTGCACAATTCCTTTTATGGTCAGATCCAGCGCCTCGCGCATGGCATCCCTCTTTCTTCGTCATCGGTTGCAGCACGCATACGACATGCACCTTCCGCCGCGCATGCGACATGCGACTCCCGCCACGCTCTAGTAAGCGGCCTTCTCCGCGGCGTGCTTCACCACTTTCTCGAGCGCGCGCAACGTTACGCCCGTGTTGTCGGGCAGGTTGATGTACAAGCAGCGGCGTCCGCGCTCGGAAAGCGTAATGAAATCGCCTGCGGCCTGGGCTTTTGCAAGCGTTCCCATGGATTTCGCCCTGCTGTCCAGCTTAATATCGTCCATCTCGTCGGCCGAAAGAATCAGGAACACGCCGTTGTTCTTGCCGCCTTTGTGCAGCTGGCCCGTGGAATGCAGGTAGCGCGGTCCCACTTCCAGGCACGACGGCACGCCAATCTTGTCGGCCACATCGTTGCGGATGTCTTCAAGCGCTTCGCGGCGGCCTTCACCCGTATACGGCAAAAACGCCAGCAAGCCGAAGAAGTCACCCGGCTGAATGCTTGCAATAAGCTCCTGAACTGCGCGTTCAAGCATCTGGCGCGTGCGCGTATGCATATGCCC
>CAKTXN010000268.1 GCA_934630905.1 uncultured Eggerthellaceae bacterium | reverse complement strand
TCTTGCAGAAGAAGCATAGTTACCGATAAAATCTCCGGTTATACTACCGATTGTTCTCTTATTATAAACTGCTCCCCCAACTGCGAAATCATAAGCAGAATAAGAAGAAGAAGAAGCATGGTTACCGATAAAATCTCCGGTTATGTCACCGATTTTGCCTTCTTCACTATTATAAATCGCGCCACCATTTACATCTCCACTTGCAGAAGCATAGTTACCGATAAAATCTCCGGTTATGCCACCGATTGTTCTATGATTATAAACTGCACCCCCAAAGACGGAAGAATAAGAAGAAGAAGAAGAAGCATAGTTACCGATAAAATCTCCGGTTATGTCACCGATTGTTCTATTATTATAAACTGCACCCCCAAAGGCGTAATTCCTATCAAGAGAAGAAGAAGCATAGTTACCGATAAAATCTCCGGTTATGTTGCCGATTGTGCCATAATTATAAACTGCTCCCCCACGGGCGTAATTCTTATCAAGAGAAGAAGAAGAAGAAGAAGAGTTACCGATAAAATCTCCGGTTATATTACCGATTGTTCCATAATTATAAATCGCACCACCGAAGGCAGAAGAATAATAATGATCAGAAGAAGAAGAAGAAGAGTTACCGATAAAATTTCCGGTTATGACACCGATTGTTCCAGAATACCCATTATAAATCGCACCCCCGAAGGCGTAATTATCATCATAAGAAGAAGAAGAAACATAGTTACCGATAAAATTTCCGGTTATGGTACCGATTGTGCCATTTTTACTATTATAAATCGCCCCGCCTTCAGCATCAGAATTTCCACTTTTTGTATAATTATCAATAAAGTCAGCGTAGATACTATAACCACCATTAGAAGAATTGTGTATCGCACCGCCATCTGCAGCAGATGAATCCGAGATTTGATTTAAGTCTTTAAACAAGACTTTTTCAGTCTTACTACCAACATTACCGGTTAAATTGTCTAATCTGCCGTTTGAAACATATTTAGAGATGTCAATAGTGTACTTGTAATATTCTGTCTTTTCATTCGGGAGGTTTACGGCCACCACTCCGGCATCACCTTTTTTATCTGCGCCAACCTTTTCCCAGCTGATGTTTGGCGAGGTATGCATATTATCCGTATTCAATACAACTTTGTAATATTTTTTTGTAATATTGCCGTCTTGGCCGGCTTCTTGCACCACAAAGTTATAGTCGTTTTCCGTACCTTCGGCATAGCTGAATACACTCGCCGGAAGTTTACTAACATCAAAGCTGATAGATTTCGGCGTTCCGCCCTCACTGGTTATTATTCCGGCAGATGTTCCGGCCAAAGTTTGCAGCAAATCTTTATCGCTGCTCGGTGTAAAATAGTATGTTTCCTTATTTATGGTTACTTTTGCTGCACCTTCCGGCAAAGTTTCGCCGCTATCCAGCTTGGTTAGGGTATAGCTCACATCGGGGCTGATGTCTTTTGCCTGTTCTTTCAAACTATCCAATGTCGGCGATAAAGTCACTGCGGCGGCAGTTGACACCCCCGCGCCAAGAGCGAACAAACCAAGATTAATCAGCAAACATTTTTTCAACACACTGCGATATTGCGCATTCAAAAGCCCCAACGCGTTGCGAGTATACTTCATCTTTTATCCCCTTTATTCAAATAATTATACAATCAAAATGTCCCCAAAAAACGGTCGTTTAAATTGGGACGCCTAACACGTGTGCAATCCAGAATTGAAAACACGTAAAATCATAGGGTTGTAGATTTTTCTTGCATTTAAAAAATGATTATTTATACTGTCTTTAGAGTCCAAAAATAACGACCGTTTTTTTTACACATTTTAAGCCACCACTCTAAACGTCATTCTTCAGCGCCTCATGCCG
>CAKTXN010000267.1 GCA_934630905.1 uncultured Eggerthellaceae bacterium | reverse complement strand
CCGTATATCCTGGCGTTTAACCCTGTGATGATTCTTGAGGGCGATGTCACGGTTATTTCGGTGGCGGTTATTGTTATCACGTCGCTGGTTGGCTTGTTCGGTGTATCTGCTGGCCTAAACGGGCATTTGTTTAAAAAGATTCCCATGGTGCTGCGCGTTGTCATTATTGCGGCGGGTATCTGTATGATGATTCCCGAGGTTTATTCCGACATCATTGGCCTTGTTGTAGTTGGCGGCATCTTTGTACTGCAGTACTTCATGATGAAGAAGCAAGGGGCCGCGCAGGCGTAGTTTTTGAGCGCTGGCTTGCCAGCTAAGATGATGCTTGAAGCGGGGGACGGCTTATGTCGCCCCCGCTTTGTGTTTGCTGGTGGGTTTAGCGGCTGCTATATGTCGAGTGCCTCTGCCAGAGCGAGCAACACGCGATTTTCCCTGTTCAGCGCCGAGGCTTCAGGGTCGTAATCAAGAACAACGATATTCATGCCAGGGAAGCGCTTTGCCAGGTCGCGCATGCTACCGCGTACGTTAACGTGACCTTTCAAGCACCCAAAGCTTTGCAGGTAGATGACGTGGCGCACACCTTGGTCGTAAAAATGCTGAAGCTGGTCAAGGTAGCGCACGTCTTCGACAAATAGCGCTTCAAGGCGAGGAAGGGCAGGCTGGCATCCATGCGATTCGATGGTTGCGAGTAGATTGTCGTTGAGGAATGAGTCGAAGACAAGGGGCGCCGTCCCGATGACGCCGACAAGGGGTTTACCGTTGGCGGAGGTGCTGGGGAAGTCGTTGTCGGTTGGGGCTTCGTATTTCTCTGTCGCACCGATCGGCCAAGCGCTCTCCCAGGTGAAGTGAATGTTTCTTCCTGTGATGCGTTCAAACAGGTAGGGCACGGCTTCAAGAACGCATTCGTGACATACGTTCGGCAGCGTCAACGCGTCAAGCTGGGGGCACGCGGCAAGAATACGCAGGCTGCGCCCGACGACGGCAGCGGTGCTGTAGCAAAGGTCGCGCGTGTAGGATCGCGCTGCTTCAATGTCAGCGGCGCTTAGGTGCGCGTATGCGGCAACGTTTCCTTCTTCGGCGTATTGTGCCAGGTGGGGGTCAAGCGCAGGGATGCGCGCCATTGCAGTGTCGGTTGCTGCGTTTTCTTTCAGTTTGCGTTGCGAGGTGACTTCAGCCACGTTGGTCGTGGCTTTCTTGCAGGGCGCGTCTTCTGCGCCGCAGGTTCCAGCCATGTTGGTGCCCGCTTCCTGCTCTTTTCGAGCCAGATCAAGCTGCTCGATGTTTTCCGCTAACGTGCGCAGGCGAATGCGCAGATGGGCCGTATCGGTGATTTCGTCCACTTTGAGCGCGGTAAACAAGCGACCACGTTTCTGCAGGTAATCGCCGACTTGCACTACGTTGATGCCGTCGTAAAGACATCCGAACGATTGTAGCGCAACAACGTCGATGCGTTCGTGATGCATTGCGTAGTTCGCAAGGCGCAGCATGTGCGAAGCTTTCTTCCATGGGCTGCTGGCGGAGTCGGCCGGCTCATCACCTGCCGCATCTGTTTCGGTAAGCCGTGGCGCATCGTTGCGCGTTATGACGTTAGGCGATAGCACGGCAAGCCCCAGGCCGGTGAGCACTTCGTCAATGCGATGTCCCGTTGCGGCATCAATATGGTACGGGCGCCCCAAAAGTAAAATGCCATGATGATTCGGATCGTTCTCAACCCAAGCAAGCGCCTTCTCGTTTGCCTTGCGCACCAGGCTTTCGTGTTTCTGCTGAGCAGCAAGGCCTGTTTGCAGCGCGTGGTCGAATTCCTCACGTGAAAGCGGATCGCCTGTGCTGGTTGCCAGCTCAGAGACAGCTTCGAACAGAGA
>CAKTXN010000266.1 GCA_934630905.1 uncultured Eggerthellaceae bacterium | reverse complement strand
GTAATGGCGATTTTAATTTGACTGTGATTGGCTATTTTAGTCTGACTTTTTGTGGCTATTTTAACCCGACACTAACACATGTTGTTGAAAAACCTGCCTCAAATTCGAAGTTGAGGCAGGTTGAAAGTAGGTACGGACTCAAATCAGTCTGGGTCTTTAAATATACTTTGATTGACTATAATGTTGAACTGGTATTTTATAAAGCTTGATTCATATCAAACCATGCCGGTGCAGCAAAATAGCCCAATTCGAACTTTCAACCTACTTCCAACCTCATACAACTTCGAATTTGATGGCAAAAATCCAACAACATAAATCGGAGCCCATAATAAACAGGGGGCCAGGGAAGGTTCGCGAAGCGGTATCCCTTCCCCGGCCCGAAACAGTTAACAACTCGTCCGTTTGCCCCTATGCAATCTGTTCACCCGCATGAGGACCGGCAGCCGATGAATACACGGCGTCCACTTTCACAATGCAGCCGCCCTTCGCCTTGATGGGCATGCCCATTTTCTCGAACGCCGCATTCACCCAAGCGGATTGAGCTGCGAAAACGTCGTTTCCCTCTGTCACATATTCAACGGTGCCGTGCAGCTGATACGCCTCGTGGCCTTCCCAGTACACAATGGCGCACTTGGGGTTCACCATAAAATTGTCGTATGTTTTCTTGAAGAATTGGTCAGACAAATACACTGTCTCGTCGTCCAAAATCGCCTTCATGCCAACGATGCAGCTGTTCGGCTGACCTTGTCCGTTCGCAGTTGAGAAAATAACATCGGGAACTTTCTTGAACAGCTCTCGAGCTGCTTCGGGAATAATTGCCATGGTTTAATTCCTTTCTTTTTTCAGTATTTTCCCTCTCAAACGATTATAAAGCCGTACGGGTTTACGCGAAGCTTTATTTGCCGTTTTTTGCGATTTCTTTTGCCAGATCAATAACCGCTTGCTCACCTTCTTCTGCAAGTGTGACCAGCAGTTTTTCCAGCAAAGCGCGCGTTTCGGGATGCATTATCACATACCCCTTGCTGCGCTCGTAATACGCCAGCGGATCCGCGTCCGAATATTCCGCGCCCTTGTACGTCTTGCTTGCCGCAATGCGATCGCACAGCATCTCCAGCACGTAGCGCGTGGGCATAGGCGCGGGCTTCAGGCGCATGCCCGGGTCATCTGACAAATCAAGCCAATACTCAAAATGATGCCTATTGCGACCCTTGTGATGCAACCATGCCTCGGTATAGCCGCGAAACTCGCGCTCGGCAGCGTTTGGGCTGCGAAACCCCTGATAAAAGCGCGCGCCCATAAGAAACTCTGTAGGCGAATACTTTGACAGATCATGTGTAAGCCCCTGTTTGACCAGGCCGATCTTAAAGCAAAGTTTTGCCACTTCGATCTTGTGCTTCGTGATGGTGCGAAAATGCTTGGCGGCGTTCCTCAGCGTAACGGGCGGTAATTTTTCTGCATTAGCTGACGAAGCGTTCGGCAAAGGGCCCAACGCTGCATTTGGGTCTAGATTTGCCACTTCAGTGGAGTCTTGCTCCGGCACGGCATTCGGACTCGAACCCGATTTTCCGGGCATCTCATCAGGGGAGACCCCCTTATCTGGAACCAATGCTTCTTCTGGCGTGACAGTGCTTTCGTTGTTTTCCGCCGCAGAAGAAATCTGTCCGCTCGACATTTCCGCTGATTGCGCGTTCGAATGCGTAGGGATCTCTCCATGCGTTCTCGCAACGTCTTCAAACGTTTCTTGTGCCAGGTTTTCCCACATCAATTCCGATTTTTCGCGAGCTGCTGCGAGTATATCTGCTGCTTCCGTTTCATTGACAACAGCGATTCCTTGCTCGGCAAAAAGCTCTGCAGCAATCCCCCA
>CAKTXN010000265.1 GCA_934630905.1 uncultured Eggerthellaceae bacterium | reverse complement strand
TACCAGGGCACCGCTTCGCAATCTTCCCCCCAATCGTCCAGCACACCTTGCGCCAGCCCAGGCAGCGGACGAATCTCAAGAACACCGGCATCCAAAGTGTCCCAGTCAACGAGCCATTCGCACGTGCCGCTGCGCTTCCAACCTTCGGTAACGCGATGCGCCGTGTACGTCATTGCGCCCGATGTGCGATTGGCATTCGCCTCAGCCACTTGGGCTGTTGTCTCATACAAAACACCCGCGGCATCCATCCAAACGCATTCATCCGCAAAACGCTTGTCCATACGAACACCTGCAGGCAGCGTCACATTCGCAAGAGAGGTGCAATTTTCGAACATGCCCTCCGTTTCCACCGATGGCGAGAACGACCAATCCGAAAGGTCAATTGAAATCAGCGACGTGCAGCAATCGAACATGTAATGCATGTCCGTTACGCCAGACAAATCCAAGCCCGAAAAATCAACCGACGTCAGATTGTTGCAGCCCACAAAAAGACTCCGGCATGTTTTGGCCACCACACCTTGTTCGAAGCGAGCCGATATTATTTCATCGGCGCGCTCACTCCAAGGCGCACCGTAATGATTTTCCTGCCAATCCGGCAAAGCACCCTTCCCGTAACCGGGCAGCGGACGAACCGTGAGCAGGCCGTCATCGTCTATCTTCCATTCGCATCCGCCGCTTTGCGTCCATCCCGGGGAAGGCATTGCATCGGTGGTCGTGTATGTTTCCGCACCTGAAACGCGCTCGATGTTCGCCCAAAGCATCTCTTCGTTCGATTCATATACCGTGCCTGTCGTATCTACCCACCGAGAATCATGATGGGCGCCCATGGGGGACGTTCTGAGATACGCAAGAGTATTATTATCGGTCAAATCAAGCCCCGCTGGCAACGTGAGCTGCGACACAAGCGGCGCACCCGCAAAGGAATACATCGCATTCGTTATCGCAGAGCCGGTAAACGACGAAATGTCCACCGATTCAAGCGACAAGCAATTCTGAAACAAGCCATACATGTTGGTCACGCGCGCAGCATTGATTCCCGATAAGTCGATGCTCTTTATTGACGAGCACTCATTAAACATGGAGCTCATACTGGTCACATTCGATGCGTCAACACCTTGGAAATTCACCGTTTTCAAGGCTGCGCATTCCATAAACATGCCCCCCATGTCAGTCACCTGAGAGGTATCCAAGCCCGAAAGGTCAACAGACACTAAGTTTGTGCACTCCGTGAACATGTGAAAGCACGTCTCAGCAATAACACCAGGCTCAATAACTACGGACGTAATAGAAGTGCGAAGCGATGCGTCGCGCCTCCAGGGCGTCTGGTCGGGAAGCCACGATTCCAGCACGCCCGAAGCACCGTTGCCCAAAGGACGAATGGTAAGCAGGCCGGCGTCATCGACACGCCACTCACACGTGCCCAATTGGTTCCATCCCGCGGTGAGCGTCGCATCAGTAGCAGAGGCGGGGTCTGCCGAAGGACCTGCTGTCGGGGCAGATGCGTGAGGCGATGCGGACTCGGTAGCCGCAGCGGCGGAAACAACCGCCGAGCGCGCAGCTTCTTCCGCGCTGCCTTCCGCGTCTACCGCAAGAACTTGCACGGGGAAAAGCCCCGACACTAAGACGATCGAAAGAAGAGCGCTCGCGCACGCACGCGCCGAAGAGTGAGCCGCAGAGGGCTGCTTTTTCATAGAGATCCTTCCCAACGATATTGTTTTTATCGTTTCGCAGTATAGCCGAAGCAAGCCAGATTGCAGCATCTCGCCCGCCGCAGTCACGCCAGCTATCAGTCATCCCATCCGTAAAGAGCGGCGCGCTGAATGGCGAACGCATTCGTTGCGTCAACATCGTTGTTCCACTTCAC
>CAKTXN010000264.1 GCA_934630905.1 uncultured Eggerthellaceae bacterium | reverse complement strand
ACGGGTCTGAAGAATTCTTCGAAGCTGCCGTCTCCGCTGCTGTCGCCTTCCACCAAGGCGGAAGTGGGCGATCACGACGAGAATATCAGCTTCAACCGCTTCGTGGAAATCTTGGGTGAGCGCGACGCTATGGAAATCCGCGATTACGCGCTGAATATCTACACGAAGGCATCTGAATACGCGGCTTCGCGCGGCATTATCATTGCCGACACGAAGTTTGAGTTCGGCCGTATTGACGGCAAGATTGTGCTGGCCGATGAAGTGCTGACTCCCGACTCTTCGCGCTTCTGGCCTGGTGATTTGTATGAAGAAGGCAAGAATCAGCCGAGCTTTGACAAGCAGTTTGTGCGCGATTGGCTCAGCGAGAACTGGGATAAGCAGGGTAACCCGCCGCACCTTCCGCAAGAGGTCATTGAGAAGACCACCGAGAAATATATCCAAGCGTACGAGATTATCACGGGCCGCAAATTCTAAGCTATCGAGCCGCGTCCCAACAGGAGAAACAATATGACTCAGCGTAGTCCCATGAATGAACGTTATACCACGGACAAGCCGAAGGGCACCACGCGCAAAAGCGCGTCGTCTGCCAAGCCTAAGCGTGAGGCAGCCAGCTCGGTGACCGTTGTTACCGCCACGAAATCGAAGGCCCAGAAGAAGGCCGAGCGCAAAGCGCAAGAGCAGAAGATGCGCGAACGCGACGCCCGTTACTACAACCCACGCACTCCCGAGTACAAGCGCATGCGTATGTACTGGGGCATTTGCGTTGGTTTGGCGTTGGCCGGCTCCATTGGCTCGTTTTTGCTGATGGGCAAAGTGCCCGCCGAAGTGACCACGGTGCTTCTGATTTTGGCGTATGCCGCTATCGCTGCCGCGCTGTACATCGACCTGGTGAAGATTCGCCGCATCCGCAAGAAATACGCAGCTCAGCATGCCGATACGAAGGCTGAGACGCGTGCGTTGAAGGCCGAGAAGGCCCAGCGTGCAGCAGAGGAAGCAGCGAAGCGGGCAAAAGCCGCCGAAGCCCCCAAGAAGAAGCCGGGCCTTTTTGCGCGCTTCAAGAAGAAGGATGCCGCGGATGCGGGAGCCGCAGATGTCAAATCGACGGACGCAGGGAAGGAAACCCCGAAGAACGCTGCGAAATAAGCTGCAGCTAGGCGATGCGCGGCGAGTGCTGCAGAGGCGGGGAATCCCCTGCGTCATCGGCCAACACTCCGAAGCCATGCGCGAAACGCAAACACGAACGAAGGGAAGGCGGCGCCTGGAAACGGGACGTCGCCTTCTTTGATGCAGACCAACAATCGAAAGGAAGCCTTCAACCAATGCGCTTCATATCATGGAACGTGAACGGCCTGCGGGCGGTGCTCAAGAAAAATTTCGAGGAAGTTTTTGCGGCTTTTGACGCCGACATTTTCGCCCTGCAAGAGACAAAATGCCAAGAAGGCCAAGTTGACCTGGCGTTTCCGGGCTACGAGAGTTATTGGAGCTACGCGCAGAAGAAAGGCTACTCGGGAACTGCCGTGTTCACGCGTGAAGAGCCGTTGCAGGTGCTTTACGGGCTGGGTGTGCCCGAGCTTGACACGGAAGGACGTATTGTTGCGCTGGAGTTCCCGCAGTTCTGGTTTGTGTGCGTCTATACGCCCAACGCACAGAACGAGCTGGCGCGTATCGATCACCGCATGGCGTGGGACGATGCCTTCCGCGATTTCTGCAAAGGGCTAGAAGAGGGAGTTGTGCCCGATGAAGGCCATGCAACTGCTGCAAAGCCCGTGGTCATGTGCGGCGACTTCAACGTTGCCCACAATGAGATTGACCTGAAGAACCCCGCTGCGAATCGCGGTAACGCGGGCTTCTCCGATGAAGAGCGCGGCAAGTTCGACGA
>CAKTXN010000263.1 GCA_934630905.1 uncultured Eggerthellaceae bacterium | reverse complement strand
GTCGCAGACTTCGGCACCACCAAGTTGCCTTCCTTGTCCACGAAAATCACGTTCGCGCCGCCCGTTTCCTCAACGTAGGTGCGCGTTGCAGAATCAAGGTACATGTTCTCGGAGAAACCGACCTCGTGCGCCTTCTCGTACGGATACAGGCTCATAGCGTAGTTCAGGCCAGCCTTGATGTTACCGGTGCCGTGCGGTGCTGCGCGATCGTAATCGGGAATAGTGACCTCGATAGAAGACTCGCCGCCCTTGAAATACGGGCCCACGGGGGTAACCAGAATACGGAACTGATACTCGTCAGCAGGCTTCACGCCAATCACAACGCCCGTTGCAATCATGAAGGGGCGAATGTAGAGCGTAGCGCCCGAACCATAAGGCGGAACCCATGCAGCATTCGCGGCAACAACCTGCTTTACGGCCTCTACGAACTTGTCCTCGGGAAACGCGGGCATGCACAAGCGACGCGCGGAATCGGCCATGCGCTGGGCGTTCAAATCGGGGCGGAAGCACACGATGCGGCCGTCTTTCGTGGTGTACGCCTTCATGCCTTCGAAAACTTCCTGACAGTAATGGAAGATACCGCCGCATTCGGAAACGGTAATGGAGTGGTCCGCGGTCAGACCGCCCTCTTCCCATTCGCCGTTCTTGTAATTGCACACGTAGCTGTAATCCGTGGGCATGTAGGCAAATGAAAGGTTGCCCCAATCAAGATCCTTTTTTTCCATGGGTTTCATCTCCTTGACACCTTTTATGACACTTTCGCATCCTTATTGAATCGTTCTCATTATGCGCCTTTTCGAGAAGCACCTTTGCAGAAAACAGGCAACGATACAAACTGTTAACCTAAAGAGCAAGCGCAAACGCGCATAATGAAATGATATGGTAAAAGGCAGTTGACGGCGACAAACCGATAGACCAAATAAGAGAATCAGGAAAGAGAAGAAGGCGCAGCAGATGACAATGAGCACGCAGACCAAGGAAAAAATCGAACTTCTCAACCAATGGATCGACGAATGCGCGCCGGGTCGCATGGTGTTTTTCGGCGGCGCAGGCGTGTCCACCGAAAGCGGCATCCCCGACTTTCGCAGCCCCGATGGACTGTACGCGCAGAAATATAAGCTGCCACCAGAGCAGATTATCTCGGGTGGTTTTTTCCACCGCGATCCCAAGACGTTTTTCGAGTATTACTGCGACAAAATGATAGCGCTGGATGCCAAACCGAACGCAGCGCACCTGCGCCTTGCGCAACTCGAAGCGAGGGGAACGCTGCGCGCCGTAATCACGCAAAACATCGACGGACTGCACCAAGCGGCTGGAAGCAAAAACGTACTGGAACTCCACGGCAGCGTGCATCGAAATTTTTGCATGAAGTGTCAGCGATTCTTTGACGTGCGCGAAATGCTGGCGGCGCGTGACGCGGATGGCATTCCCCGTTGCACGTGCGGCGGCATCATCAAGCCCGATGTGGTGCTGTACGACGAATCGCTTGATATGAACATCCTCACCGCGTCGGTTCAGGCAATCCAAGCGGCCGACCTTATGGTGATTGCGGGAACGTCGCTTGCCGTGTATCCGGCGGCAGGGCTCATCGACTACTTTGCGGGCAAGCACCTGGTCATTGTGAACCTCTCTCCCACGCCCGCCGATAGCCAAGCAGATCTTTGCATCGCGGCGAAAGTCGGCGAAGCGCTGGAGCGCAAGTAGCACACGCGGAATCCCTGCAATTGCAACGAAAACACCTTCATCGCCTGCCATTTTTGACGAAAATTTATTATTTCTTTTGATTAATAACACTTTTCCAGGCATTTCGCATATACTACAAAGTAACGGAAAGCGAGGCGAAAACCCATGAATCTAACGTTCGAAGGCTACGTAAAGC
>CAKTXN010000262.1 GCA_934630905.1 uncultured Eggerthellaceae bacterium | reverse complement strand
TCATTGACAAGGCGCAATCCTGCAGGCACGTCTTGAACCACGGCCACCAAGGCCTGGCCCCGCGCATCTCCTGCTGTCATGTAATCCATAAATTGCACCTTCCCTTTTGTTCGCACTGTATTGTAACCCAGCGAATGCGTCCGCATGGGCTTAAGGGAAAAAATGCAAAAGCGAAACACTCTGCGGTGCGCAAGCGCGCAGGCGTGCTTACGCGCTACAGCGTTTGCGCCGCCTCATAAAGGGCCACCATCAAACGCTCGAGCTTTATGGCGTTCGCGTTGCCCTCTTCGATGTTTGCCAACACCGAAACAATGTAGGTGTGCCCACCTGCTTCGATCACGCCGGAATCGCACATCGCATTTAAATATGACTGATAACCGGCATATTCGCTTGCAGTGTCCCACCCTGCTTTGTTGTAGACAGTCATCGGAGCCGAAACGCTCGAAGAAAATACATCCCCTTGCACGGAACCTTCCGCTTGCGCTTCTTCGCCTCCCGCGCTTACTTCGTCCCCACCTGCAGAAACGTTTTCATCAACAAGCGAATCGCGCAAGAACGAGACTTGAGTGTTTTCCAAAAGCTGCTTGAGCCAAGCTGCGTTTTCCGCATCGGAGTTCATATAGGTATAGATATTGGTCCACATCTGTGCGCTGGCAACGGGCGACAAGAACGGATACCACGATGTATCGGCAATGACCACGGGGTCAATTCCCAAATCAGTGAGCCATTGCGCATAGCCCATTCCTTCATAAGCATTGCGCAGCGCCGAATACGCAGCGTTATCGGAATAGAGCAGCGTGTTTTCAATCAGGGAGCCCACGCAATACGTGCCGTCCCATCTGCTCTGCGAAATGGGATAATCGGTGGCCCCGCAACTCACCGGATCTTCCAAGGAGATGGTTCCTTCATCGGCAAGCTGAACCAAGAACAGGGAAAACCACGCCTTCGCAGAACTCGCCGCATACAGATGCTCATCCGCATTGTACTGGATGCCCTTTCCCGATTGCGCATCAACAATGGCAAATGCCGCACTCGCATTCAAATCGTTGAGCGCAGATTCAATGTTCTCGCGCTGCTCTTCTGATAAATCGAGCTCAGTGCCATTGTCCAAAAGCGAGAATGCCGTTACGCCAGACGATGCCGGCAGCAAAGAAAACGTTGCGGCAATCTCTTGCGAATCCATACCAAGCATTTGATAAAATGCCTGTTGGTAAGCACTTTCCGCCTGAAGAGGCGTATCTTCTACGGCAAATGCAACAGAGCAGGAAGTACCGTAATCGTCGGCGGCTGAAGTATCGGAAGGGTATCCTAAGCCTTGCGTGCACAGGAAAACGGCCAGTGCCAAACCCGCCACCAGCAAGAACGGAAGACGTGCGTGTCTTCTACCCTGAGAGCAACCCGAACAGCTCGCACGGCTTGAGTTACGTGGGCGGTTCTCGTACTCCGCGCAATCCACGCGCGCCGAACGCGCAATGCGAACAGCTCGACCACGTGTTGTCTGATTATTTCTCATGCTCGAACGCATGAAGCGCCTTTCGATCGTGTAACGTACGGGGCGCAAAGCATTTTTGCCCCCACAACGAGAACGATTCTAGCAACCGATGCTTTGAGAAACCAGAAGTGGAGCGCGCTGCCACAAAACCGCCGAAATTCACTCAAAAAATGTTCATATTGCGTGCAAAGTTGAATACTCAGATTATACAAATCGCGCGGGCTAGCGGTATCGACAACACTATAACCTGCGTAAATGCAACGGAAACCTCTATTCGGGTCGCATCGAGCCCAAAAGCGCACGCTCAATGCGTCGCAGCACAATCGTATGACGCAGATCCTTTTCCACAAGCGGCTCCACTAAATACGCCGCAACGCCCACACAGTGCGCACC
>CAKTXN010000261.1 GCA_934630905.1 uncultured Eggerthellaceae bacterium | reverse complement strand
GTGGCTCGGCTCAATCCATGCGCGGCTTATGCGCGCCCCCATCCGCACAGAGCGGCATGCTGAATGGCGAAGGCGTCTTCGGCGTAGACCTGGCCATCGGGCAGGCCGCTTGCTCCTACGACATCGGCGCGCTCGAATAGCTGGTCATAATCAGCGCGATCCTTGTAGAAGTCGGTTGTGGCAATGTCGTAGGCAATTTGGGCGTCCACAATGTTCACCACGCCGTTTCCGCTTACGTCACCGCGCTCATAGATCACGGTTGCGGTCAGGTTCAGCCGTTCGCTGTAGTTGTCGTAAGACATGCCTTCTTTGTAGGCGGCAATGCGGAATTTCGTATCTTTCGTTACCGTGATGGGCCCGGTGTATTCAATGCGCGTGCCTTCGGGCTTGCAGGGGCAGGTATTGTCGGTGGTGTAGTAGATGGTTGCGCCTTCGGTTACACACGTAATCTCAAGCGTGGATCCGCAGGCAACCGTTACGTCGTTCTCTTTCGGCGAGAGTGCGCCGAATTCTTGCCCGTCGATTACCGCCACGGGGCGTGCCGGCTGCGCTGCATCCGATGTCACGCGTACAGGGAGCTCCTTTGCGAGTGTGGTGCCGGGAATGGAAAGCGTAAGCGTGGTAAGGCCTGGTAGTTTACCTGAAAGTCCGAATGTCGCTTTTCCTTCCTCGTCGGTTGTCAAGGCGATGGACGCCTCTCCCTCCACGCCCTCTGTGTTGCTTGAGCTACACGTAAATGCTGCGATGTCAATCGATTCCATGCTTGCCACGACCATCTGGTTGGCGGCGGGAGTGCCATCGGAAAAACGGGTGTAGACCACCACGGTTGTATCTTGTGCGCCGTTTTCCTGCATGACCACGGCGTTCTCGTAATTCGTCACTAACGTGGCAGGACGCTTATATACAATCGCCTGCGTTGTCCACGTGCCGCTTCCGTTGGTTCTCAGCGTGCGGTCCACGTAGTTTTGCGCTCCTTGCAGGGTAAACGTTATCGTGCTGTATTCTTCCAGCTGCGTGGCGGGATACACGCGAAGTATCCGCGACAGCGCCCCGTAGCCATCCGCTTCAGAAGCTTGCTGGACATCCACCCATTCAACGCGTGCTGCGGCTGCGTCATCGATGGTTGCCACAACATCAGGATTCGCTTTCATGTACTGGTCAAACGTGATCTCGACATATTCGGGATCGGCCCAGAAGTATGTTACGGTGGGGTCTTCAGTGGACTTCAGGCTTATCTTGAGCCCCGATTGAATGGGAAGTACCGGAAGCCACGCGGTGGATGCTTGCTCGTAGCCCTCTTTTTCCACGCGCACTTGGTATTGGCCGGTGGGGGTGTCCCACGCAAACGCGCCATCGGCACCCGTTATCTGCGGGTTTACCTGCTCATAGGCCGCGGCGTTCCATAACGTGCCCTGTTCATCGTCCGGAGCATTTTTGCCGCGCGTCCAGACGCTTGCCGTGGCTCCCTGAACGGGGTTTGTCTCCAGCGCCTCGTATATCGTGCCCGATGGGTCAACGATAATCGATGCGTCCATGCTGTGCTTGCCGTTCTTTCCGGTTCGGTTGCTTCCCGAGCTGCCGCTGCTTCCCGTTGCGGAGCTCTCTTCGTCTTCCTTGTCCTTTGCGGTCTCCTTGCAAACGCTCTTGCGGTACTCCGTGGCTTCCAGGTACTTGTTGTTTGCAACGTCGATCCACGGCGCGCGGTAAAGGTGCGTTGCATTGGAGCTCACGTCAACGGCCAGACCGGCTTTGCTTACCACATTGCCCGCTACTTGGCCAAATTTCTGCACTCCAGCAGAAGAGGGATCGCACGTGCCCATGGACAGAATCGATGCCGCCGCGCTCACGTGAAGGTTGATGATGCTCCACTGAGCATCGGCGTAGCTGTG
>CAKTXN010000260.1 GCA_934630905.1 uncultured Eggerthellaceae bacterium | reverse complement strand
GATGGCAACCGCGTTGCCAAGATCTCCGGCGCCACCACGGGGCATCTGTTCCGCGCAGTGGAGTAGGCGCGACGTTTCTGGCCGGGCGCGGGGCACGGGGCGCGCCCCGGGCTGCGCGGCGTGGCGCTGCGGGCGGGGCGTAGCTGGTCAGTGCTTGCTGTTGCGCGCGCTGCGCTGGGCAAGCGTTTCGTGCGTTGTGGCGCTTAGCCGGACGCTTCAACGGATAGATTAACGTTTATCGGCCAATGAGCGCTTGCAATTATTAAAGCGCCCTTTATGATGTTGTCTTGCAGTTTACCTGCGGTTGCGTGGTTCCAGGCCGAGCGCGCGGCAACGCTTCGCGTAAAGCGAAGCCTTCCGCATACAGCGTTTCATGCGCTGGCGGCCTCGCTGAAACCAACGAACTGGACTGCCGATTGTTGATAGGGAAGGATTGTTGTGGGTATTTACGAAGAACTCCAAGGTCGCGGCCTGATTGCTCAGGTGACCGACGAAGAAGAGATAAAAGATTTGATCAATAACGGCGGCGCGCGCTTCTATATTGGCTTTGACCCGACCGCCGATTCGCTGCACGTGGGTCACTTCATGGCGTTGTGCCTGATGAAACGCCTGCAGATGGCGGGCAACAAGCCCATCGTGTTGCTGGGCGGCGGCACGGGTATGATTGGCGATCCCAGCGGACGCACCGATATGCGCTCTATGCTCACGCCCGAAGCCATTCAGCACAACTGCGATTGCTTCAAAGAGCAAATCGGCCGCTTCATTGAATTCGGCGAGGATAAAGCCATTGTGGTAAACAACGCCGATTGGCTGCTGGACCTGAAATACGTGGATATGCTGCGCGAAGTAGGCACGTACTTCAGCGTCAACAACATGCTGCGCGCGGAATGCTACAAGCAGCGCATGGAGCGCGGCCTTTCCTTCTTTGAGTTCAACTACATGATCATGCAGTCCTACGACTTCTATTACTTGCATAAGAATTATGGCTGTAACATGCAGTTTGGCGGCAACGACCAGTGGAGCAACATGCTGGGCGGCACCGAGCTCATCCGCAAGAAGACCGGCGACGACGCATACGCAATGACCATCACGCTGCTTTTGAACAGCGAAGGCAAGAAGATGGGCAAGACCGCGAAGGGCGCCGTGTGGCTTGATCCTAGCAAGACTTCGCCGTTCGACTTCTACCAGTATTGGCGCAACGTTGCCGACGACGACGTTATGAAGTGCCTGCGCATGCTCACATTCGTGCCGCTTGAGGAAATCGATGCCATGGAGGCATGGGATGACGCGCGCGTGAACGAGAAGAAAGAGATTCTTGCGTACGAGCTGACCGCTTTGGTGCATGGCGAAGAAGAAGCGAAGAGGGCACAGGCTACGGCGCGCGCGATTTTCAGCGGCGCGGGCGATAGTGAGAACATGCCCATGACGGAAGTGCCAGCGGATATGTTGGAAGATGGTTCCGCGAACATTGTTGACTTGCTTATGTTGGCGGGCTTGGTCAAGAGCAAGAGCGAGGCGCGCAAGCTTATCCAGCAAAACGGCGTGAGCTTGGGCGGCGAACCGGTAGCATCGCACGAGGATCGCGTTTCGGTGGAACAGCTGCAGGAAGGCGCGATTGTCCGTAAGGGCAAGAAGATCTATCGCAAGTTCGTTTTGGCGTAAACTCGGCTGCGCCCGCGCGCGAGCCAAATAAATAGATAGAGTGCCTGCGAACTAAAGTGTAGGTATATACAGATAAACACGGAAGCGTGCGTGGATGCATCCATGCACGCTTCTTTTATAGATAGCTGGCGTTTTGCACACAGTGGCGAAGGGGTATTGAGGGCAATTCGAAAATTTTTCAAATTGCCCCCTTCACAAAACGGCGAGGGCTGGTATAATGACAAACCCCAGA
>CAKTXN010000259.1 GCA_934630905.1 uncultured Eggerthellaceae bacterium | reverse complement strand
ATGCGCCGAAATCCTTGATGCCCACAACGGTGCCCTCGTAGCGTTCGCCCACTTCAGGCTCGCGAACGATATCAAGAATCATTGCTTTTGCGGCATCGCCAGCAGGTCCTTCAACGGCAGCAATATGAATGGTGCCATCTTCCTGAATCTCAATGGTAGCGCCGGTTTCCTCTTGGATGCTGCGAACAACTTTGCCGCCCGTGCCAATCACTTCGCGAATCTTGTCAACAGGAATGTGAATGGTTTCGATACGCGGAGCGGTATCACGAAGCTGCTCACGCGGCGCAGCAATTTCGTTCAGCATGGCAGCCAAAATAAATGCACGGCCCTCTTTTGCCTGCGCAAGCGCACGACCAAGAATTTCCGTGGACAGACCCTTGGCCTTGTTGTCCATCTGAAGTGCGGTAATGCCCTTTTCAGTGCCGCATACCTTGAAGTCCATGTCGCCCAGGAAGTCTTCTAGACCCTGAATGTCGGACAAGATGACAACGTCATCGCCTTCCTTGATAAGGCCCATAGCAATACCCGATACAGGGCGCTTCAGGGGAACACCAGCGTCCATCAGGGCAAGCGTAGAACCGCAGGTAGAAGCCATGGAGGAAGAACCGTTCGACTCCAAAACCTCGGAGACAACGCGAATGGAAGACGGGAATTCGTCTTCGGAAGGAATCATGGGGCGCAAAGCGCGCTCTGCCAAAGCACCATGACCGATCTCGCGACGCTTGGGGGAACCCATGCGGCCAACTTCACCCGTGCAATACGGCGGGAAGTTGTAATGATGCATGTAGCGCTTGCCCTCGACCGGCTCAATGGTGTCAAGGCGCTGCCATTCGTTGAGCATACCCAACGTGCAGATGCTCATAACTTGCGTTTGACCACGCTGGAACAAGCCAGAACCATGAACGCGCGGCAAATAACCAGGCACAATGTGCAAAGGACGAATCTCGTTCACCGCACGACCATCAGCGCGCTCGCCCGTCTCGATAACCATCTTGCGCATAGCGCGCTTCTCAAGGCTCTTGCAGGCAGCTGCGATATCCGCACCCCAAGCAGCGCGTTCCTCTTCCGAGAAGCTCTCTTCCTTGATGCGTGCCTTCAGCTCTTCAACTTTCGCAACGCGATTCAGCTTGTCGGCGTCTTTCAGAGCAGCGGCCATGTTATCGTAGTATGCCTCAACGCGCTCAGCAATGCACGGGTCGGCTTCGTGAATCTTGTACTCGATGGGCGTCGGGTTCACCTTAGCAAGGAACGCAGCCTGATGCTCGCAGAATGCAGCAATGGCTTCCTGGCCGAAGTTCATAGCGGCAAGCATATCTTCTTCGGTGATTTCCTCGGCACCCGCTTCAACCATGGAGATGAAGTCCTTCGTACCAGCGATGGTCAGCTCAAGGTCGGAGTTCTCCATTTCGGCGTACGTCGGGTTCACGATGAACTCGCCTGTTTCCTTGTTGCGGCCAATACGTACGCAGGCAGCAGGTCCCTCAAACGGTGCGCCGCCCACCATCAGGGCAGCAGATGCACCCATAACGCAGATGACATCGGGGGTGTTTTCGCGATCGCACACAAACGTTGTAGCAACAATGTGAACTTCCTGCTTGAAACCCTCGGGAAAGCCCGTACGAATAGGACGGTCAATCATGCGAGCCGTCAGCGTGCCAAATTCAGAAGGACGAGCTTCGCGTTTCAGGTAGCCGCCCGGAATGCGGCCAACAGAGTACATCTTTTCAATGTAGTCAACGGTCAACGGGAAGAAGTCGTAGTTCTTCTCTTCGCGGGAGACAACAGAGGTCACCAAAATCGTGGTGTCACCCTGGCTTACCAGCACAGCACCCGTAGCCTGTTTTGCCAGCTCACCGGTCTCGAACTTGTACTTCTTGCCGTAAAGCTCGAACTCTTCAACAATTTTTTCCATT
>CAKTXN010000258.1 GCA_934630905.1 uncultured Eggerthellaceae bacterium | reverse complement strand
TCCATGGACGATACCGGCCTGCGCGATAAGGCGGTTGACGCCATCGAGAACCAGGTGACCTGGATTCCGGAATGGTCTCACAATCGTATTGGCGCCATGGTTTCTGAGCGCCCCGACTGGTGCATTTCGCGTCAGCGCAGCTGGGGTGTGCCTATTCCGGTGTTCTCGTGCGCGGATTGCGGCGAGATTGTTGCAAACGAGGAATCCTTTGATGCCGTTATCGATCTGTTCGATAAGGAAGGCGCCGATGCGTGGTTCATTCGCAAGCCTTCTGAGTATCTGCCTGAAAGCGTTTGCTGCCCGAAGTGCGGCAGCCACAATTTGCAGCCCGAAAAGGACATTTTGGACGTGTGGTGGGAGTCTGGCGTTTCTCACGTGGGCGTGCTCAAGCATCGCGCTAACGAGGGTCTGACCTGGCCAGCCGATATGTATCTGGAGGGCTCGGACCAACATCGTGGCTGGTTCCAAAGCTCGCTTCTGACCAGCGTGGGAGCCTACGGTAAGCCGCCGTATAAGAGCGTTATGCACTGCGGCTTTGTGGTGGATGAAAACGGCGAGAAGATGTCGAAATCCAAGGGCAACGGTGTTGATCCGGCCGACATCTGCAATAAGTTCGGCGCTGATGTTTTGCGTTTGTGGGTTGCAAGCGTTGACTTCAGCCATGACGTGCGTCTGGGTGACAACATTATCAAACAGGTTTCCGATGCGTATCGTAAGTTCCGTAACTCGTTGCGCTTCATGTTGAGCAACGTAGTTGATTTCGACGAAGCAAACGATGCGGTGACCAGCTGGGATGACCTTGATCCTATCGACCAGTACATGATGGTCAAGACCGCTCGCTTGGTTGATGACGTTACCGCCGCTTACGATGAATACGCCTTCAACAGCGTGTACCGTTTGGCGTACGACTTCATTAACGACGTTTCCGCTGTTTACATGGATGTTATCAAGGATCGTCTGTATTCCGAGGCTCAAAACTCGGTGCGTCGTCGCGCTGCGCAGACGGTGCTTATGAACGTTATTGAAGTGCTGGTCCGCATTCTTTCCCCGATTCTGACGTTTACCACCGATGAAGCATGGGAGAGCTATCCTGCCGCTGCTTTGGCACGGGAAGGTCGCCCCGAAAGCGTTCAGCTGGCTGGCTGGCCTACGCGCGAGGACTTCGTTCCTGCGCTGCCTGAAGATGCGCAGGCTTTCGCCGACAAGTTCGAGAAGCTGTTCGAAGTGCGCGATGTGGTTACGAAAGAACTTGAGAATGCGCGCGTTGCGAAGACTATCAACAAGAGCCAGGAAGCCGCCATTGCGATTACTGCTCCTGCCGAGGATTTCGAGCAGCTGAAGGCGTTCGATCAAGAAGTGCTGACCGAGCTGTTCATTGTGTCGTCGGTGAGCTTCGAGCAGGGCGATGAGCTGGCTGTTACCGTGTCTGTTGCCCCGGGCGAGAAGTGCCCGCGCTGCTGGAACGTTACCGAGCTGGGTGGCAACAAGAAGTATCCGCACGTTTGCAAGCGTTGCGGTGACGTGCTCGAAGAGCTGGGATACGTCGAGGAATAGGCGGTTGCTCTTGAGTTCTTCTAATACGAACAAAAAAGAGTCTCAGCTGCTTGCTGCAATCAAGAGTCGTCGCGCTGCGGCGGCTCTGTTTGCTTGTGTTGCGCTTGCGTGGCTTGTTTTCGATATTGCCACGAAAGCGTATTTCAATAGCGGTGCGTTTTCCGTGGGCCAGAACATTGCAGGACCGTTCCTTGGTTTATTCGAGTTCCTGCTTGTGCATAACACGGGCGCTGCCTGGGGAATGTTTGGCAATGCGACGTTTGGACTGGGTATTTTCTCGGTGCTGATGTGCGTTGCTATTGCCGCGTTGTTTGCGTATCTGAGCAAAGATATTTCTATCCCTGAGACAGTTGGCATCGCCCTGGTTTTTGCGGGCGG
>CAKTXN010000257.1 GCA_934630905.1 uncultured Eggerthellaceae bacterium | reverse complement strand
ACCTGGTGGTACACGATGGCGCCGGCGGTAAAGACGTTCACCTCTATGTACGACTTTACCGGCAAGACCGTTGTGGCACTTTCGACCAACGGCGGGTGGCCTGGCAACGTGACCGCCGACATCGAGGACGCCTGCACAGGCGCAACCTTTGGCCCGGCACTCGAGGTTCAGTTCGACTCAACCGGCGGCGACCGTCAGGAAACACCACAGCACGAGGTCGATAGCTGGATTGAGAAAGTTCGTTCGCTTTAGCAACCAGAAAAGAAAGGAAACACCATGAACTACGTTACCCTCAACAACGACGTCAAGATGCCCCAGGTTGGCTTGGGCACCTTCCTGCTCACGCCCGACGACGCTCAGCCGTCCGTCACCTACGCTCTCGACAACGGCTATGAGCTCATCGACACCGCCAACGCTTACGTCAACGAGCGCGCCGTGGGCCGCGGCATGCGCGACTCCAGCCGTACCCGCGAGCAGATCTTCCTCGAGACCAAGCTGTGGCCGTGCTTCTACGACTCCGACACCGCCGTGGACGAGACGCTCGAGCGCCTGGGCTGCGACTAGATCGACCTCATGATCCTGCATCAGCCTGCAGGCAACTATGTGGCAGGTTACGCCAAGCTCGAGGCTGCCTATAAAGCCGGCAAGCTGCGCTCCATCGGCATCTCCAACTTCAATGAAGAGGAGATCGAGAACCTGCTTGCCCACTGCGAGGTTATGCCCGCTCTTACCCAGGTGGAGTGCCACCCGTACTTCCCGCAGACCAAACTCCGCGAGTTGCTGGACAAGCACGGCATCGTGCTGCAGGCCTGGTATCCGCTGGGCGGCCGCGACAACAAGGCCATCCTCGAGGAGCCCGTCGTTCGCGAGCTTGCCGCCAAGTACGGCAAGACCCCGGCACAGGTCATCATGCGCTGGCATGTCCAGCAGGGCAACGTTGTGATCCCTGGCTCTAAGACGCCTTCACACATCGCCGACAACATCGACATCTTCGACTTTGAGCTCAGCGACGAAGACATGGCGCAGATGGCCACCCTCGACCACGGCAAGCCCTTCTACGAGCGCACGGCCGAGAAGATGGCGCTGTATTCCACGTGGCATCCCGACGTCGAGGGCCAGAAGTAAGCATGGCGCGATCGCACACCAACATCGATATCCTTCACGGCTCGCTATGGCGCAACATCCCGCTGTTCGCGTTCCCCGTGGCCATCACCGGCATCCTTGAGCAGCTCTCAAATCTCATCGATACCTTGATGGTCGGGCACTTCTCGCCTGACGGCGGAACACTTGGCATGGCTGCCGTAGGTTCGAGCACGCCAATCGCGACCCTGCTCATCATGCTGTTTGTTGGCCTGTCCCTAGGCGCAAACGTCACCATCGCCCACGCTGTGGGCGCAGGCGAGCGGGACCGCGCGAATCGCTGCGCTCACACCGCCGTGCTTCTCTCGCTCATTGGCGTCGTCGTGACCCTCGCGATGGAGCTTCTGAGCCGCCCAGTCTTGCAATGCCTGAATGTACCGCCCGAGATCTTTGAGGATGCCCTCATCTACCTGCGCATCTATCTATTGGGTATTCCGGCAATCCTGCTGTTCAACTTCGAAGCCGCCATTTTTAGAAGCGTTGGCATCACGCGTATGCCTCTTGCGGCCCTTGCCATCTCGGCCGCGCTCAATGTCGTGCTCGACGGCACCTTCGTAGCCTTCCTTGGCTGGGGTGCCGCGGGTGTGGCATTGGCCACCGTGCTGTGCTACATCGTAAGTTCTGGATTTCTTTTTACACGCCTGCTCAAGGCGGACGAGACGATTCGCATCGTGCCAAGTCGCCTGCGCATCGATCGTGCCTCGATCGTAAAAATCGTTCGCATCGGACTTCCCGCAGGCGTCCAAGGCGGAGTCTTCTCGATTGCGAATATTCTGATCCAGACCTGCATCAACAGCCT
>CAKTXN010000256.1 GCA_934630905.1 uncultured Eggerthellaceae bacterium | reverse complement strand
TGAAGAAATGAAGCAGCTCGCGCGCGTTCATGGTTACCACGATTTTCGTCTCGGCGGCATTCGGCAGCAGAAAACGTGCGTCCTCGGCAGGAATACCCAGATCAAGCAGCTTTTTATATGCATCCGTTACCGCAGCAATTGCTTCGTCGAAGACTTGCTTTGCTTCGGCATTTTCCGAAACGCTTTCCGGCGTGACCGTTTCTATGCCGTTGTCGTATTTCACGTAGCGCTGGCTTTGCTGGTTGTAGCTTGCAACGCGATGGCGCACCAGCTGGTGCGTAAGCGCGCGCGAAACACCATCGATCGCAAACGTGAAGCTTGCGTGCTCCAATGTGGAGAAATGCCCCGACTCCAAAATGGTGGACAGAACACGATTCTCCTGTTCGGGCGTCATGGTTTCCAGCAACTCTTTTGCCCCAACGGGAGCATAGCAAAGACGCGCGGCAGTCGCGATGGCGCGCTCAGGATTGGGCGTGCAATAGAGAAGTTCAACGTTCATGGTCGCTCGTTTCTATTCGTAAGGTCATCACAATCGAAGCGCGTCGAATAAGCGGGACCACAAGGCCACTCCATCAACGGCTTCCCTTGAATGGGCGCGGCATCAATGCGTTGCCGGCACCCGCAGCAATACCGCACATTACGCCGCAACAATTATCGCCAACCGAAGACAAATGCATCAGTCAAGGATAAAGAAACGCGGCGAATAAACAATTTCATGGTATCGTAGCAAAGTATACCCGCAACAGCGCAAAAGACACGTCACAAGGAAAGCAATACGATGAACGAACAAATAAACACACAGGAAACTACGCACGCAATGCCAATCGACTCGCTGGAAAAAACCGATTGGGCTCACGTTTGGCGCGAGCTGCAGGTGCAGCGTGAAGCGGCAGACGATGCCTCTTACTGGGATGAGCGTTCGAAAACGTTCGGAACGAATGATAAGCCAAACGATTATGCGCTGAGCTTTTTGCAGTTGGCAGATCTTCAACCAGGTGACCGCATTTTCGACATGGGCTGCGGAAACGGAGCACTCGCATTGCCGTGCGCTGCAGCCGGTCACCCCGTTCTTGCCGCCGATTTCTCGCGCGGAATGCTTGACCGTCTGAAAAACGATGCCGCTGAACAGGGGCTTACCAACATTGAAGCGAAGCAAGTAAGCTGGGAAGGCGACTGGAAAGCAGCGAGCATTCTCCCGAAATCTTGCGATGTTGCGTTTGCATCGCGCTCGATTGCCACGTCCGACCTGAAAAACTCCCTGCTGCGATTGAACTCCGTTGCGCGCCGGAAATGCTGCATCACTCTTGCCACCAGCTATTCACCGCGCTGCGATGATCGCATTATGCGCGTTATCGGCTTTGATTCCCTGGTAGGACGCGATTTTTGGTATGCCACGAACATCCTGATGCAGCTCGGCGCGCTCCCCGAAGTACGCTACATCGAAAGCACGCGCTACGACACCTACGAATCGCCGCAGGCAGCCTGGGAGAATCTTCAGCTCATGCTTGAATCCGCGCTCAAAGCGAACCCGGATCACGATGAAGCTGAAGCGCAAGCGCGCTTGAAAGCGTGGTTCGATACTAACTTGGTAGAAAATGCGCCCGTCGAAAACGCAGGCGAAAAAGAAGGCCAGACGACGTACACATTCAAGGAACCACGTACGGTGACCTGGGCTTTTATCTCATGGAACGCTGAAAGGCTTGATACTTACAACGCAATCTAAACGATTCCGGACATTGTATTTTACTTGCAGACCCAGGCGCCATCCTGGGTCTGTTTATAGTCGGGAACAGAAAAGCGGCGGTAAATTCTTCTCGCCGCATGGGCGCTACTTGCTACCGCAAAGACACGAAAGCACCTGGTCACAGGTTGCATCGTTCGGATAGATCGCCGTGGCACCACCCCAGCAATCACCGAAGCGCTGCGCCGCCGCATCGTACAAGCT
>CAKTXN010000255.1 GCA_934630905.1 uncultured Eggerthellaceae bacterium | reverse complement strand
CAATGCTGCCGGTGTACAAACCGCGCGCACTGCGCTCCAGCTCGTCGATAATCTCCATCGCGCGAATCTTCGGCGCGCCGGTAATCGAACCGCCGGGAAAAGCGTTACGCACCACATCAAGCGCCGATGCATCTTCGCGAAGCTGCCCTCCCACCGTTGCGACCAGGTGAAACACCGTTGGGTAGGTTTCCACGGTAAACTCGGGATGCGTATACACCGTGCCCGGCCTGCACGAAAGCGACAAATCGTTTCGCTCCAAATCCACTATCATCAGAAGCTCGCTGTTGTCCTTTGGGCTGTTGAAGAGTTCTTCACGATTGCGCGCATCTTCCACGGGCGTCTTCCCGCGCGGCCGCGTGCCTTTGATCGGCCGCGTTACCGCATGACCATTGCGCACGAACAAGAACCGCTCCATGCTTGAGCAGCACACATCGAACCCGGGCCCGCGCAAATACGCCGAAAAAGGCGCGGGATTGAAGGTGCGCAGGTAGCGGTATAAATCGTAAGGCGGCTGCGGCGCGTCCATGGTGAGCTGCTGCGTCATGTTCGCCACGTAAATGTGGCCGTCCAGCATGTATTCCACCATACGGTCAAGCGCCTGCTGATAATCCCGCTCGGTAAAGTGCGAGGTGAATTTCGCCAGCGTTGAGCCACGCGAAGGCGCGGGAGCAGAAACTGCAGAAGCCACGAGAGAATCCACCCACACACGCACTTCATCAGCGGAAACAGTCTGACCTTGCGCGCTGGCGTAGAGTTTTTGCTGTTCGTGGTCCTCAATGAGCAGCACGTCGTAGAACACCATCTGCGCCTCGGGCATGGCAGGTGCGCAAGGGACCACAGGGGCTGCAGGGCCCGAAGCATCCGAAGCTTCAGCAGCAGAAATCTCACCGACGCCAAGAGTGTCTTCCGCACCGCAAGCATCCGACTCGCCGAACGGCGCATGACGGGTTGACACCCCGTTCAATGCACGGCCGAAATCATAACCAAGGTATCCCAACGCGCCCCCTATCAGGGGAAGATGCGTTTCATTGGGCTCTTGGTGCGTGCGCAGCGCAGCGTCCAACACGTCGAAAAACGCAGCTTCCGTTGGCGCGCCGTTCACTAAACACCGGCCACCAACCTGCTCGATGGCAAGAAACGGCTTACATCCGACAATCGAGAAGCGACCCTGTTCGCCCTGCTCCGATGAATCCAAGAACACAACTTGGTCATTGTCCTTCAGCAGTTCGAAAACAGCGCTCAGCGGCTTATAACCGCTTACCTCCCAAACAGTTGACCCCATGGATCTTCCTCCTGCTTCCAACGCGTGCACATCGCACGTACTTCTTCCCGATATGCCTTGTTTACCTGGCGCGCCATCTGCTGCGTCTCCCGCTGCTCATCCGCGCAACCATTGCCGCATGCAATGCCCTTGCCATCAATGCTGCGCACCGGCATTGCTCCCATCAGGGAGTTTGTCAAAAACACTTCGTCTGCCTGCACGAGTTCTTCGAACGTAAGAGGGCGCTCTTTCGCTCCCGTAACGCGCAGCGCAAAGTTACGCATAACACCGGGAAGCAGCCCGCACGACACCGGCGGTGTATCCACTTCGCCCTGAATCACGGCGAAGATGTTGCTTGTTGCCCCCTCTGCCACCTGGTCTTTTGTGTTCAAGAACAGCGGTTCGTCAATGCCGCGCGCAGCAGCAGCATGTTTTTGCAAAATGCAGTCGCCGTAGTTGAGGGTCTTCATTGCCACCAGCGGCGATGTCTCGTTTCGACGCACTTCGCTGAACTCGCACGTGAAACCCGCCGCACGGCGCGCATCGTCATACGTGTTCGCACGCACGGTGGCGAAGCGGTTCTTCTCCGTCACCACCAGCTTCAGAACCTTGCTGCCCACGACTGCATCGCCCTGGCACGCGTTGCGCGCAAGCTCCACCAGATCGCGCGGCTCAGCAGCAATACCCAGG
>CAKTXN010000254.1 GCA_934630905.1 uncultured Eggerthellaceae bacterium | reverse complement strand
CAGGCAACGTTTTCAACAATGGATATCCGCATCAATGGCGAACGCTAAACATTACTGACCTCTTCTAGAAAGGAATCCTTAGCGCTCGCCATTGCCGGATTGAATGTCCTCTTTTCCTTGGTGTTCGCCCAAGAGAGCAAAGCTTGCAGGTCTGCTCTCTTGGGCTTTTCGTGGAAGGAGGGGTATCCGGGAATTACATAAACACGATGGTGATGTCTTTGCGAGCGATTTCCTGGCCCTTGTCAAGATAAGCCTTGCCGCCACCAACTTGGGTGCCCTGAGCGTCATAAGACATGCAAACACCCATGTACTTGATAACATGCTCGGCGCCGTCTTTCGCCTTATCTGCCGCTAAGACGTACTGATTGGCTTTCTCATCGGCAAGAAACTGGGCTTCAAGGTCTTTTTTTGCGGCTTCGAAGTCAATGGTGGCATTTTCTTCGATAAAAGCTGCGAGTTTGTTTTCGCCTCGCAAAGTAACATTAACTTCCATGCTTGATCCCCTTTCAGTTGTTTTTGCATCCCCAGAATCTCCGCTTCCCAATGAAGCAGGAAGCGGAGATTTAATGCAACAATTTGTTACTGCTCAACGGTGGTGTACAGCGCCCAGCGCGTCTTGCCGTCCATCTTCTTGGCAAGATCTTCCACTTCGCCGTAATACATGCACCATGCCTGACATGCTTGAACGCAGGAAGGCATCTTGCCCTTTTCCGTGCGCTCCTTGCACATGTTGCAGGCTTTCGTGATGGTCGGGTTGTAGACCCACTCAAAGGGGGTCTCTGCCTTAATCTCGGTTTCGTACTTGTAAGGGCCGACCTCGGTCAGCTTGATGCCGTATTCGCCTTTCGTAAGACCGAGCTCATTACGGCAAGCAACTTCGCAGGAATGGCATCCAGTGCAGTACTCGTAATTAATTAGAATACCTTTCATGATTCCTCCTTAGTTGATAGTCGTTACAACCGGCTCTTCAACCGGCGTGTAGGGTTTGCCCGGCTCGTAAACCGCGAAATCGCCCTTTTCGGCAATCACGTCGTGCGGCATAACGTCGCCTTCCTTGCAGGGATAAATCTTGCAAAGCATGCTCTTAATGGCGCTGCCAATGCCGCCCTGACCGGTGCGGAAAGCTTCGGTCATGTTGTTCAGGTTGGAGTCGTACGTGCCGTAGAAGTTGGGTTCTGCGCCATCTTGCTCGGGGAACCACCAACCATGCTCTGCATGAACGCGACCAGGCAATACTTCAACAGTTTCCTTTACGACCTGCTTGAAGCGTGCACCGCGGCTGTTCTCGACCCAAATCCATTCGCCGTCATGAACGCCGTACTTCTCGCAGTCTTCCGGATTCACCATGATAAGCGGCCACTGATGCAGTTCGCGCATGGTGGGCATCTGACGATGCTCGGAGTGGAAGAACTCGAAGGAGCGGCCACCACCGGAAAGGATGATGGGGAATTCCTTGAAGGTCTCGGGCGTGGAGAGCGGAGACTCTGGCGGCTCAACGTGGTAAGGCAGCGGATCAACGCCCCAGTGATCGAAGCCGAACGACCAAAGCTCAATACGTCCGGTGGGGGTGTTAAAACCAGGATTGCCATCGGGACGCAGCATGCCCTTTTCGTACTTGCGATAGGTGCCCAGCCACTTCCAGTATGCGGTGCCGTTGCAGCTGTTGCCGTAGCACTCTTCGGAGTCGTCGCTGGGGTTCTGAACGGTCTCTTCCCAGGTGCGATGATATTCGGTGCCATTGGGGGCAAGCTGGTCGGTAAGATACCAGGTGCACCAGTCTTTGTCGGTTTCCCAAGGCCAGTGTTCGGGCTTGATGCGCTTGCCAAGGTCAAGGCAGATCTGCTCGTCGGATTTTGCCTCGTAGTAGCTGGTGACCTTAACCATGGTGCGTACCGGGCTCCACCAGGTACGGCAGCTGTTGCGCTCGCAGCTCATGGCAACGGGCAGCACGATGT
>CAKTXN010000253.1 GCA_934630905.1 uncultured Eggerthellaceae bacterium | reverse complement strand
GTATTGGAAGGTTCCGTCATCGGAGGAACCGGGGACAATCAAATCCTGGGTCACGCCGGAGTAGGTCAGCCCTGTCTTTGGGGTGGGGGGAGTAAATTGGGCCTCGGCCTTGACGATGGTGAAAGAAGCGGTAGGATTGTCCGGCAGCTTGTAGTTCTCCGCTTTCTCACCCTGGATTTCCGTTACGGTTGCGGTGTGTTCGCCCGCATCAGTCTTCTGCCCGGTAACGGTCAGGGTCAACTTATCGCCGTTCACCATGTCGCCTGCTTCGGCATCGGGGGCCCAGGGGTTGCCGTCATAGGTGTGGGTGGTGTCGCCCCAATCGATGGAGATGGTCTTCGGGTCAACGTACAGGGGTCCATCCACAAAGATGATTTTGTAATTCTTGGAAGTCAGGCCCCCAGGGGTGATTGTATAACAGCCCACTTGATCGTACTGCTGATAGTCGTAGGTATAGTCCAGCTTCCCGTTTAGGATGTTTAGGGTGTATTCGTTCTCACCGCGTACGAATCCTTTGTAAGTAACACCATCATTGTCAGGCGCGCCGCCATAGGTGATGGTCTTGGGCTTGGCGGTAATGGTCAGAGGGGCGGGCTGGATTGTAAATTTTGTCTCCTTGACATCGTCGGCAAGGAAATAGTTTCCCGCACTCCAGCCACCCAGGTTCAGACCTTCCGTTGTGTAAGTTCCAACATCGGTTTGTTGGTTACTGATTTTCAGCCATACCTGATCGCCGTCAACCCGGCCCCTCAGCTTGGCGGTAGGCTGCTGGCGGGTACCGTCGTAGGTCAGGATCGTCTTGTCCCAGGTCACACCCAGGGGTTTTTTCTCAATCGTCACATTCAGACTATTCATTTCGCTGTCTGCTTTATCCCCGAAGCCCTTCGCATAGTACCAGACGGTATAGGTCCCGGCGTTGATCCCGCTGGGCAGATTCACGGAGAAAGCATCCTTCTCGGGCTGTTTCGTGCCTACGGCGTACCACATCGTGCCGCCCTCTTCGACCGTACCGGCATCGACCAGCTCATGGGACTTGCGGTCATATTTGAGGTCCTGCTTACCGGTAGGATGCGTGTCAATCTTTATCCGATTCAGTTTCAGCCAGAGCTCGTTGGCGTTCTCCAAGGTGAATACATATCCTTCATTCTCGCACGTCAGGTATCCGAAGCTCCCCTGGTCGCCGGTCGCAACTTTCATGTCTGCTTGTCTGCTGAAGTAAATACCCAGCTGTGCGCCTGCCGTGAGCTTTGTGATCGACCGCTCAGCGTTCCCATCATTTATATATAGGTTGCCTGTACCGTTGCCTGTATTCTCCGCGATTTTCGCCTTTCCGGACAACTGGCAGCTTACAGAACTTTCGATACTCACACCGTTGCCATTTCTCCCAGCCCCGTTGCCGGTGATGCTGCCGCCGGTCATGGTGAAGCTGCCGCTATACATGTAGACACCGCCACCGGCGGCGTTTGCCGTGTTGCCGGAAATGGTGCCGTCACCCATGGTGAAGCTGTTTTTATTCACATACACGCCGCCGCCATTTTCGATTGCCGTGTTGCCGGAAATGGTGCCGCCATCCATGGTGAAGGTGCCCCCATATACATACACGCCGCCACCTTCGCCGGAAGAACCGTTTGCTGCCTGGTTGTTGCGAATCTCGCCGCCTTTCATGTTGAAGCTGCCATTTTGATACACATACACGCCGCCGCCCAATCGCGCATGGTTTCCGGAAATGGTACCGCCATTCATGTTGAAGGTGCCAGAGGTGTACACATACACGCCGCCACCACTGCCACTTGATACATTGTTGCCGGAAATGGTGCCGCCATGCATGTTGAAGATGCCACGCACATACACGCCGCCACCTTTATCCCATGCACTGTTACCGGAAATGGTGCCGCTTTTCATGATGCATGTTCCACCTCTATCAATGGAAATCGCTCCGCCACCTTGGCAGGAAAAATTCTGGATGGTGACTTTTTTAATGGTCAGTGT
>CAKTXN010000252.1 GCA_934630905.1 uncultured Eggerthellaceae bacterium | reverse complement strand
CCGACATTTGCAATTCACGACCTGGGCTTTTACGAACAGGCCTCAGCACAAACAGTGCCGTTCGGAGTTGCGAACACTCCCAAGGTACCCCGAACAGGAATATTTTACACATTGAAACAAAAAATCCGACAACATACCGCCTGAGAAACCGAAAGCCCGCTTCGTATCCGCGAAACTTTCTGACATAAACCGCCCAGGAGCCCAAAACTCAAGCCGAAGCCCCAATGCGCCAAAGCAGCGCATAAAAAATCCGAGGCGCACATAGCACCTCGGATCTGAATGCTCGATTGTTGACAAAAGGTGGGGTAATTTGTCAACAGCGATTAGTACAGCTTTGCACCGGCGGGGATGGCGTCGCTCACCATGAGCAGGTTCAAGCGCTCTTCGCCCTCTTCCGTGTGAACAGCGGAAATGAGCATACCGCACGAATCGATGCCCATCATCTTGCGCGGCGGCAAGTTCGTAATGGCGATGAGCGTCTTGCCCACCAGCTGCTCGGGCTCGTAATACGCGTGGATGCCCGAAAGAATCACGCGGTCTTGGTCCGTGCCGTCGTTCAGCACGAACTTCAGCAGCTTCTTGCTCTTCGGCACTGCCTCGCACGCCTTGACTTTCACGGCACGGAAGTCGGACTTGCTGAACGTCTCAAAGTCAACGAAATCCTGGAACAAATCCTCAATCTCCACCTTGGAGAAGTCGATGGCCGCAGGGGCTGCAGCAGGCGCATCGGCAGCGGCAGCCGTATCAGCGGCGGCAGCGCCCTCGCCAGCGCAAGCTTCAGCCTTAGGCGCACCAGCCGAAGTTTCCTCGCGCATGTGCGGGAACAGCAACACGTCGCGGATGGTAGCGCTATCGGTCAGGAGCATGACCAGGCGGTCAATGCCAATGCCCACGCCGCCCGCAGGAGGCATGCCGTATTCCAGCGCGCGGATGTAATCGGCATCGTAGCCCATGGCCTCGTCGTCGCCCATGCCCTTTGCCTCAACCTGCGCACGGAAGCGTTCGGCCTGGTCAATGGGATCGTTCAGCTCGGTAAACGCATTGGCGTACTCGTGGCCGCAAATAAACAGCTCGAAACGCTGCGTGAAATTCGGATCCTTCGGGTCCTTCTTTGCCAAGGGGCTGATTTCCAGCGGATGCTCGGTCACGAACGTCGGCTGAATGAGCTTTTCCTCGGCAACGGCTTCGAAAATCTCGGAGATGAGCTTGCCCTTGCCCCACGCGGTATCGGCATGGCCGCCGTTGCGCTCAAGGATGTCCGCCAGCTCTTTATGCGTGCGCGCAAAGGAAACTTCCTCGCCCGCGCCTTCGCTTGCCAGCTCGGACATGGTCGCCACGCGCCAATCGCCGCCCAGCTCAATGGTGTTGCCCTGGTACTCAACGGTCATGGTGCCGCACGCCGCCTGCGCAGCGGCCTGAATGGCGCCCTGCGTAAGCTTCATCATGCCGGAAAGGTCGGTGAATGCCTGATAGGCCTCCATCGTGGTGAACTCGGGGTTGTGGAAGGGGTCCATACCCTCGTTGCGGAACTGACGACCAATCTCGTACACGCGCTCAAAGCCGCCCACCAGCAGGCGCTTCAGCGGCAGCTCGGTGGCAATACGCAAGAAATAATCGCGGTCAAGCGCGTTGAAATGCGTCACAAAGGGCTTGGCATTTGCGCCACCCATAATGGAATGCAAAAACGGCGTTTCCACCTCAAAGAAGTCCTGGCCGTCCATGTAGCGGCGAATAGCGGAAACAATCTGGCTGCGTTTGACGAACGTACCCTTGACCTCGGGGTTTGCAATAAGGTCAACGTAGCGCTGGCGATAGCGCAGCTCTTTGTCGGCCAAGCCGTGGAACTTTTCCGGCAGCGGGCGCAAGCTCTTCGACAAAAGCTCAAAGCTGCGTGCAGCAACGGAAAGCTGACCGCGCTTCGTACGCATCATGGTGCCGTGAACGCCAATCCAGTCGCCCACGTCCAGGTCCTTTGCGCGCTTGTACAGATCCTCGCCCAA
>CAKTXN010000251.1 GCA_934630905.1 uncultured Eggerthellaceae bacterium | reverse complement strand
TGCAACGGAAAGGGGAATCCATGCGCCGCTGAAAAAGCTGCACGCAAGGCCCGCAATGTTGCCCACGCCATTCGCAACGCTATCGCTGGCGCTGAGCTGCCACAGCAGGAAGCCAACGGCAGCGCCGATTAGTGCAATCCCAAGCTGTCCCACAACAACCACAGCAACTGAAGCAAGCGTCGCTCCCGCTCCCAAGGGGTCGAACACCACCAGCCCCGCAACAGAGATAAGCGCCCAAATCGCAATCGAGGCAAGCACGCACGCCAGTCCAACCTGGATGCCGTAGCTGCTGCTGTGCACGGGGCCTACGGTGAGCCTTCGCCGCATTTCAGGACGGCGCAGCGATGCCAGACCAACGGCAATGAAGATGGCCGACGACGTGAACAGCGCGTATGACGAGAACGATGCAAAGTTGACGTATTTTGCCGAAAGACCTTCCGATTCAACCGGCAAAAGCTCCACAGGCGTTTCGTTTCCGCAAGCTTCAGTCGCGCTGACCGCCGCTTCCGCTGCGGTTGCGTTTGAATCGACCGCGGCGAAACCGTACATTGATTGTACGAACGCCTTCACGCGCTGATCCATAAGCGCCCCGCGCGCTCCTTGGTAGCTTACGACTGTTTCGAGCGTAGGGGCACTGTTGCCTTCGCGCGCCGCTTCCAGGAAATCCTGTTGGAAGCCTTCGGGGATGATAAGAACGTAACTTGCAAGATCCTTCGCTGCTGCATCTTGCAGGGCAAACGTTGAGTCTTCAATCGGCACCTCCACGGCATCTTTGAGCACGAAGTCCTCAAGGGCGCCTGAAAGCACGCTGTTGTCGCGGTCGATTACGGCAACTTTGGGCGCGTCGTTTGCGAACTCGTTTGCCGGCGCTGTTTGAATGGCCCCCGACCCCAAAATAGCCATGGCGCCCAATGCGACCGTGTAAATGAGCAGGTAGTTCCAATGCCGCGTGATGATTTTTGCGGCAAGCTTAAAGACGTTCATAATTCTGCCTCCTCATAAGAACAGCTGCCACCGCGAAAAACGCCGCAGCCATTACCAACAACACGCACATCGTCAAAGAAAAAGGGGCGAGTGAATCGTAGTACGTAAGGTCATAAAACGCATTCGCCGCCTGCGCTGCCGGGTTTATGAGTGCCGTCCAGGGAGCATTCTGCGCGATTCGATCGGCAAGCTGCATGGACGGTTCACCGTACAGGCCCGCGAACAGCGCGCACAAACACGTAATGCCTGTTGCGAGCCCCTCTTTGCCAGGAGTTGGCATGCTTGGGATGGCGCCGATTGCGGCACCGAGCGCCGTTGACATAAGCGCGCACGCCGCAATTGCTACTATAGCCAGGCCGTCGCGGCCTCCGAACTCGACGCCCAGCACAAAGCGCATGTACTCAAATGCCAAAAGTAAGCAGCCGAACACAGCAACGAAACTTGCCGCCATAGTGACCGCCATTTGCTTTGCGGGGGAAACGCCGGCGACTTGCCTGCGCGCGCCTACTGCCGATGTATTCGCGCGCGTTGCGGAAACCGCGCAGATGGCTACCGTTATGGACATGAGCGATGCGAAGCCCATAAGCGCATAGAAGTAGCGAACCGTGCTGCTTGACTTCACGCGTAAAACATCGACTTGCTGAGTTTTTACCGCATCAGACATAAACGCCGAAGCTGCTTCTTGCATGCCCGGTGTGGCGGCAAGAGATTCGAAACTCTCTTGCGACGGAGCCACTTGCATGCCTTGCGCAAGCGGTTGCGTCATGAATGTTTGCTTCATTTCTGCGTATGTCTGCCGATATTGATCAAGCACGGCGCGCACGATGCTCTGGTCAAGCGGGCCAGTGGTGGAGCTCACCGACAGCGGGGAAACCTGCATGCTGGGTAATCCTTCGCTGTCTACGGTTATGCACGCTGCGGCATCGCCTGCGAGTACTGCCGCACGCCCCTCGTCGGGCGTTGCGACCATCGAAACCGATAGTACCTGGTCATCGCCAGGTTCAGATACTGCATCAAGCATTTCGCGGAAGAACAT
>CAKTXN010000250.1 GCA_934630905.1 uncultured Eggerthellaceae bacterium | reverse complement strand
CCCTGAGATATCGATACGAAAGAGTGCCCGAGTCTTCCTGGGAAAGCACGCCTGCGTGCTCTCCAGCGATAAACACATCTAATTCTGCGCGTGTCATTTGGCTTTTCCCGTCAAAATTGCTAAGGCATCGAAATCATTGTTACTGCTATTTTGAGCAGTGCTTGTTTGCTGAGTGGTTTTTGGTGGATTGCTCTTGTAGCGCTCTACGCTGTCTTTCGATATGTCACAAGGTGTTATGGTCAAATCAAGCCCCAGCACTTTGAGTACAGCGGTAAGTTTGTCAAGCTGAACGCCGGGGTTTTGTCCCAGCTCCAAGGACCAAAGGCAGCGCTTCGAAACGCCCGCTGCATCGGCCACCTGCGCTTGCGTTAATTCGAGCTGTGCCCGTCGATCTTTTATTGCGTATCCGATGTCAAGTGCATCAATCATTGATTGTATCCCTCACGCTTCGTCTGCCTTGCGAGATAAATCGCAACATTATGCGTAAATGATAAGTCGCAATATTCTGCGAGTCAAGCAGTTCGCAGAATATTGCAATAAAAGGTACGGCAAAGGGGGGATGCTGAGTTGCTCGTGTTCGAAAGGGAAGGCGCTGGCGCGCATGTTTGCTTAGGGAAGGGATTGTCGCGCATTTGCAAGCTGACATCCGTTTGCCGGGCTGCAGTGGCAGCGCTGCGCGGAGGCGCCCGCGCGCACCGGCTGTTATGCTTCGGCGACGTTGGGATGTTCGGGCCAGGGAGGCGGATCCATCACCGTCATGTCAAGGCGAAGCGTTTGCTCAACAAGTATTGCCAGCTCTTCATCGGTGATGTCGGGCTTCGCCTTCATCAGGCCAGCAAGACCGAACAAAAGCAGTCCGAACGTTTCAGGAATAAGCTGTATTTCAATCGTGCGGTACGCCAGGTATTCGGACACAATATAGTTTTGGATGCACGCCACGCTTTCGCGCACGGCCTGTGTGGCGAACCAATCGCGCAATCCCAGCTCTTCGAGCACGGCAAACATGGGGCGCGGTTGCCCCGATGCGGTGTAGAGCGCGCGCCGAAACGCCGACACGCAGTTTTTCAGCTCGGCGGGGGTGTTGCCGAATGTGCGCAACTCGTTCCAGGTAGACACGCTTTCCACCAGGTCTTCGATGTAGTCATCAAGAACGGCATCGGTTACGGCTTGCTTGTTGGGGAAATAATAGTACAGCAGGGTACGCGTGATTCCTGCCTTGCGGGCAATAGCCGCCATGCTGGTGGCCGCAACACCTTCGGTCTCGTATAGTTCGCGCGCGGCCAGCATAATGTCGCCGGGAACACCGTTTAAACGCGCGCTACTCCTGACTTGTCGTGTAACAGGATGCGGCAAGCCAGGATCGAATTCGGGTATGGAGTTGCTTCTTCCAATGGGCACGGCGGCTCCTTCGTTTGCCAGGAGGCCGCCGTGTTGGGTGTGGAGTTCGAACGGCATTGCGCCGCATGATTTAGCTATTTTCCTCGACGACCTCTCGGTAGTTCTTAGTGTCATTATAGAGCTCGTCTTTAAGCGGGTTAAGATGGCGCGTGCGAATTCGATAGAACTGGTAGGCGGCCAGCGCCACATTGGCTGCCAGCGCGATAAGGCTCACCACGAAAAACGCCGTAGGGTTGTGCGTGGTGGGAATCTCCGCGAACGTGTAGAACTGCGGCAGCGCCATGGCGAACATGGCATACAGCGCCAATGTTTGCGCGCGATGCTGCAACCACGCGCCGCGTTTCGTGAAGAACGTTGGAACGGTGCAGGCAATCGGCAGCGCCAGGCCCGTGTACGTGGAATGGTCGGACATGCAGTTATACGTGTAAGCGAAGTTCCACAGGTCGTAGGCAATGATCCACATCCACAGCATGTCAGGCCAAATCATGTCGCGGGACTTGTCTTTCGAGATGATGATGCCAAACCATCCGCAGATGGTGATAATGTTTAGAATACCGGCAATCGCGTTCATGATGTTCCACGGGCCGGAAATCATCCACACGTGGTCAACAATGGCGCCGTCCCACAG
>CAKTXN010000249.1 GCA_934630905.1 uncultured Eggerthellaceae bacterium | reverse complement strand
AACTACGCAGGCGCCATTTCAGGCATTATTGCAGGCGGCGCGGTAGATATCCTATGGTTGGCCTTCCTTACGGCTCCTACGGGCCTCTACGAGCTTCTGCCGGGCTTTTTGGTGGGCCTTATCGTGGCGATCATCGTGGCAAAGGCCACGCCAGCACCTGGAAAAGACGTCGAAGAGCTGTTCGACAAGGCTATGGCTTACGAGGATTAGCGTGCAGAAGGGACCGGCGCGCACCCCGCTTTCAAGACGCCGGTCCCGTGCGTGCCCCGGACACTCGCGCACGTCCGTGCGTGTCTTGCGCCCGTATCTCACGTTTTCCGCGCGCACTTCTACCCTCCATTTTACACGCGCAAGAAACCCCTTCCGCTTTACAGCAGAAGGGGTTTCTTTTTGTCGCTTCTCGGTTGTTTCTGGGCAGCTCGAAAGACGTTGGCGCGTGAACCCAAGATGCAAGCGCTTAGCTGCCCCTAGCGCTTCTCAACGATGTCGTTTTCATCCTTAAAGATGCTGTTCGCGGGCACAAAACCGCGCACGCGCGACAGCGGGTAAATCATGGTGTTGGGGCCCACAACCGTGCCCGGATTCAATACGCTGTTGCAGCCAACCTCAACGTGGTCACCCAGCATGGCGCCGAACTTCTTGATGTTCGTCTCAATGGCCTCGCCCGTTTTGCGATCCCTTACCGTGACCAGGGTTTTATCGCTTTTCAGGTTGCTGGTGATAGCGCCGGCGCCCGTGTGCGCGTAGTATCCCAAAATGGAATCGCCCACGTAGTTGAAGTGCGGCACCTGCACGTTATCGAACAAAATCACGTTCTTCAGCTCAGAGGAATTTCCCACCACAGCGTTTTTACCCACAATGGCCGGGCAGCGAAGAAAAGCGCATTGGCGCACTTCAGCGCCGCGATCGATGATCAGCGGACTTCCCAAATAGGCACTGTCGAACACCGTGGCATCCTTGGCAATCCACACGCCTTCTGCCGGGTGGTCGAACTCGTCTTCGGGCAGCGTGGGGCCTAATTCCAAAATGAAATCCTTGATGTGCGCCAGCGCGTCCCAAGGATAGGTAAAGCGCTCCAACAGGGGTGCTGCAATCGTATGCGTCAAGTCGTACAAATCGGAAATGGTTGCCTTCATGGTATATCCTCCCGCCAAGTTTTCCTGTGGTCTTGCCGCGTGGTGTCCTGCCGCGCGTGATTGCGCCACAGCCCAAGCACCTTGCTCGGACGCCGCGCAACGCGCGCACCTTTCAGGACATGCACCTGTCCCAGGACGTCCGCCACAGTCTCAAACGCCCTACACTCCAAAAAGAAGCGGCGCCCGACTTTCGTTCGCGCGCCGCCGATAACTCTATTGCACTACATGCCCTTGAGCTGCGATAACAGCAATAATCGCATCAACTTGCTTCTCGCATTCCTCCAGGCTTTCGGCTTCCGCCATCACGCGAATCACCGGCTCGGTGCCGCTCTCGCGCACCAGAATGCGTCCCGTGGAACCCAGAGATTCCTCGGCAGCTGCAATGGCTGCCTTCACCGCTTCGTCGGCGCGGGCCGTAGCCTTGTCATGCACCCGCACGTTTTTCAGCACTTGCGGGTAAATGACCAGCGGTTCCACCAGTTGACCCAACGTTTTTCCCGAAGCCATAACGGCCTCCATGACCATAAGGCTGGTCATAATGCCGTCGCCCGTGGTCGCAAATTCGCGGAAGATGATGTGACCGGACTGTTCGCCGCCAATGCTGTGGCCGTTCGCGGACATGTTCTCGTACACGTACTTGTCGCCCACAGCTGTTTTCTCGTAAGAAACGCCCAGCTCATCAAGCTTTTTGAACAAGCCGAAATTGCTCATGATGGTCGTAACAATGGTGTTATTTGCCAGACGGCCTTCGTCCTTCAAGTGCAGACCACACGCGTACATGATTTGATCGCCGTCAACGCTGTTGCCGTTCTCGTCAACCGCCAAGCAGCGGTCGGCATCGCCGTCGTAGGCAAAGCCCAGATCAAAGTCGCCATCCTTGACCAGCTGGCACAGCTGGTCAATATGGGTGC
>CAKTXN010000248.1 GCA_934630905.1 uncultured Eggerthellaceae bacterium | reverse complement strand
GCGCCGAAAGCTACTTTCGACGAACGCTGCCATGCAATTGCCAACCAGTACGGGCTCACGCCGCGCGAGCTTGAGGTGTTCCAGATGTTGGCGCGCGGACGCGACCGCACATATATCCAAGAGCAGTTGGTGGTTTCTCGCAACACGGTAAAAGCGCACGTCAAGCATATCTATGCGAAGCTGGATATCCATTCGCACCAAGATTTGATTGATTTGGTGGAAAAGGGCTAGCGGTAGGCCGAATGAAGCCATGCGCGCTTGTCGCAAGTGGTGTAGAATGTTCACAACGATTAACATTTGGGCCGCTTTGGCGTTTGTGGCTGTGCCGGTAGCGCACGATGTATTGCAGGCGCGGGCGGTTGTATTGCAATAGGGGGAAGATTCATGGAAAAGATGTCCATGTCAATCGAGGATTACCTTGAGGCTATTGTTATGCTGGGCGGCACCACGGAGCAGGCGGTGCGGTCAGTTGACGTTGCGCGCGAGTTGGACGTCTCCAAGGCATCGGTGAATAAGGCGGTTGCCACGCTTAAGACGCGCGGTATGCTTGACCAGCCGTTTTACGGCGATATCACGCTTACCGAAGAAGGCTATGAGTACGGGCAGGCGGTGCTTGAGCGCCATCATCTGCTTACGGTTTTCTTGACGGAAGTCTTAGGGATTCCAGCTGAGCGCGCCGAGGACGAGGCGTGCAAGATGGAGCATGCTATTAGTGACGAGTCGTTCGAGAATTGGAAAACCTACATCAAAAAAGTGACGGGCAAATAGCGTGCGTGCTGCTTGCTCCTTGGTGTTTTCCCTGGTAAACAGCATATGCTTGCAGAAGGCGCACTAATGAGGCGTTTGACTTATACGATTGAGTCCGTCGATGATGGTCGTCAAGTTCAGGCGATTCTGCGCGAACGTCTGCATATGGGCAGGCAGGGCATTCGTGCGGCAAAGTTTCGGGAAAACGGCATTATGCTTGATGACAAGCGCGTTTTTACGATTGATCGCGTTCGTGCAGGTCAGGTGCTGAGCATTGCGGTAGGGGATACCGACGACGCGCTGGCGGGGTCGTCGGTTGTTGCCACGCCTGGTCCGCTTGATATCGTTTTCGAAGACGATGATCTGATTGTGCTCAACAAACCCGCAGGCGTGTCAACCCACCCTGGCCCCAAACACGTTGATGACACGTTGGGCAACTTCCTCATGCATTATTTTCAGAGCACGAACCAACGATGCTTGCTGCATCCCGTGCAGCGCCTGGATTGGGGGACAAGCGGGCTTATCGTGTTCGCGAAAAATGCCCATGCGCAGGATTTTTTGCAAAAGCGCCTGCATACGGGCGATTTTTGTCGTCAGTACCTTGCGTTTTGTCAAGGTGGTTTTTCGGAAGATTCGGGTACGGTGGATGCGCCCATCGGTTGCGTTGGCCACACGTGGCAAACGGCGGCCGTGCGCGAGGGCGGCAAGCCAGCACGCACTCATTATTGGGTGGAATCCCAGTCGATTGTTGACAAATTACCCCACCTTTTGTCAACAAATTCAGTCGCACGCGTCCGTTTGCAGTTGGAAACAGGTCGCACGCATCAGATTCGCATTCATATGAGCCATATCGGGCACCCGCTTTTAGGCGATGCTGACCACGGCGGTAGTGTGGAGTTGATTGCGCGCCCGGCACTTCATTCAGCGTTTCTGCAGGTAGAGCACCCTGTTACGGGGAAGCTTATGACGTTTGAGGCTCCTCTTCCCAATGATCTGGCTGCCCTTGATGCGTTGTTGGCGTAGTTTGAGCCGATTGTAGCCTGGTCGGCGCGCGTGAGGGTGAGTCGGAGCGCCAGAAGAGTGCTCTTCACCGCCCTTGACACTCTTCTGCCGCAATTCGACCTTTCTGCTGTGCTGCTGTCTCACGCTGAGCAATGCTCTTTGCTTCTTTAAGCGTTCCTTGAATCCGAAAATAGGAGGAAATACAAAAAAAGTCGTATTTCCTCCTATTTTTCTGAAGTGCATATTGGTCAAAAGGTAGCGTGCCGATTGTTGGTGTAACAACTCCGTTTGGGAGCGGCGGGCTTTAGCCCGCCCGAGCAAACGGAGCA
>CAKTXN010000247.1 GCA_934630905.1 uncultured Eggerthellaceae bacterium | reverse complement strand
CGCGGGCGATACTGCCGCTACGCATTTTCGCACGTTCGCCAACTTCACTTCGCTTGTGTCGTTATTCTGATCAAACACCTGATACACCAAGTCAACGTCAAGAGAATCGGCTAAATACGCCTGATAGACAGGAACGTAATCGCGCACAATCGCTTCTTGGAGCCGCAGGGCGTCATCCACCGTATAATCGCGACGATACTCAACAGCATACGCGTATTCGGCGTAATTATCGCAGCCACACGCGCGAGCGAGCGCATTATTCGTGTTCACCATTTCAATGTACAGCTCTTTAAGTTCCGTTTCGCTTGCCCCTTGCGCCACCAGTTTATCGTAGCGAACCACCAGGTCATTACGCTGTTTCCGAAGACCATACGCTTCACTGCTCGCATTGGCTGAACGATCGAGCGCATAGGCGAACGTGCTACCGATATACGCGCGGAAGCCCTTGCCCTGCGGTGATTCCAACGCGCGCCTGAACTGATACGCGCATTTCGCAGTCGTGTCGTTAAGCAAATCGCGCTTGGCCACATAACGCTCAACCGCCGCTGCATCGGTGGCATTCTGGCGATAATCGAAACGAGCGAGCGCATAATCGCTGCTCAAGTTCATAACATGCCCTGCCAGCTTGTCGTAAAGGCGCGTAAGCTCTGCAAGATCGGTCACACCGTTATCAACAGCGCTTTTGAACGCGTAAAAATCGTTGAGATACGCTTCTTGATCAAACGAATCGCGCGAGCGTTGGTCAAGAGGAACATCCTGGTGCGCAACATTTGTCGTGTAAGTGAATGCAACAGGACTAGCGGAGCCCATCGGAACGCCGGCGGACGAGCTGCCAGCACTTGCGCTGCCCGCGCTTCCCGCGCTTCCTGCGCCAGCCCCTTCCCCGCCACATGCGCAAAGCGATAAGGCCAACGCAAAGGCCGCAACAATGGCACCGGTTCGCTCCACAAGCTTCAAACGCTTCACGTTTCCACCCCTTTCAACGACAAGGACTTAAGCAACGGGCTCGTCTTCCCCTTCGCGCGCGGCGCGTACCGGACGATGCCGCGCCCGGTGTGCGCGTTGCTGACCCCCTTCGCGCCCGCGATGCGTATCGCGCGCGGTGCATCCCTTAACCGCACTTTTTCAGCCTTCACTTTACCTGCTGCTGCATCACGAAGAAAGGACTCGCGGCCCATAAATGGCAATTCGCTGCACCCTTTTGGCGCAAATGCGAACTCTTGCGATGCGGCGCAGATAGCCTTTTCTTTGCCTAACTTCGTAAAATACATGCCGTATTACAAGGTGCAACGTTACACTGGTATCGAAGGGTTTTTGAAGGCGAATGCGCCGAACTGCAAGGAGGGTCTTTTGAGCGCGTATGTTTTGTCTTGCTGCTCGACGGTTGGTCTCACCAGAGAAAAAATCGAAGCACGCGGAATAAAGTGGGTACCGTTCCATTATGAAATTGACGGAAAAGAATACCTGGACGACTTTGGAGAGACAATTCCCTACGATGATTTTTATGCCGCCATGGCAAAAGGAAGCTCGACAAAAACATCCCAGGTCAACGTGGGCGAATTCTACGAGCATTTCAAAGCGATTGTGTCCGAAGAAAAGGACATCCTGCATATATCGTTCTCATCGGGCCTTTCGGGCGCTTATAGTTCTGCTGAAATTGCCGCGAAAGCAATCAGGGAAGAATTCCCCGAGCACAACGTGATCGTTGTTGATTCGCTGTGCGCATCGTCGGGATACGGCCTGTTCATGGACAAACTTGCCGACCTGAATGATTCGGGCATGGAGATGGATGAGCTCGCTGCGTTTGCCCTGGAAAGCAGACTGAACGTACATCATTGGTTCTTCTCCACCGACCTGCATTATTACGTTTTGGGTGGTCGCATCTCGAAGGCCGCAGGCGCCATTGGTGGCGCGCTGAAGATCTGTCCCGTTTTGAACATGAGCAACGAAGGCAAGCTGACCCCGCGCGAAAAAGTCAGAACGAAGAAGAGGGCCATCACGCGTGTGGTGGACATCATGAAAGAGCACGCGGCAGACGGAAAAGAGTATCGCGGCAAGGTGTTCATTTGCAATTCTGCAT
>CAKTXN010000246.1 GCA_934630905.1 uncultured Eggerthellaceae bacterium | reverse complement strand
CAGCGGAATAAGGTGCGCCGCGTTCGCATCGATGTTCGCACACGCCTCTTCAAGCGCCGCCGCCATTCCCCTGATGGCAGGGATGTTTTCCGTGCCGGCACGTTTTCCGCGCTCCTGCGCGCCGCCCTCGATAAGCGTTGCCAGCGGAAGACCGCGACGCGCATACAGCACACCAATGCCCTTCGGGCCATGAAACTTATGGGCGGACAGGCTGAGCATGTCAATGTTTTGCTCTTCGACGTTGATATGAAGATGCCCCGCCGCCTGCACGGCATCGGTATGGAACGGCACGTTCGCCTCGCGGCACACCGCGCCAATTTCAGCAATGGGCTCAATCGTGCCAATCTCGTTGTTCGCATACATAATGGTCACCAGGCACGTATCAGGACGAATTGCCGCTTTGACCTGCTCAGGTGTGACCAAGCCGTCTTCGTGCACATCCAAATACGTGACCTCAATGCCCTGCTTTTCAAGCTTTTTGAGCGTGTGCAAAACAGCATGATGTTCGAACGCAGTCGTAATGATGTGCTTCTTATTCTTACGCGCGCCAATTTTCACTGCAGAAAGAATCGCCTGATTATCGGCCTCGCTGCCACCTGACGTGAACGTGATCTCGTTAGGACGACAGCCCAAGCAAGTAGCAATGCGCACGCGGGCGTCTTCGAGCGCCTCCTTGGCGGTCTGGCCAAACGAATACAAGCTAGAAGGATTGCCGTAAATCTTGTCCATATACGGCAACATGGCTTGAATTGCCGTCTGGCTCATTGCAGTGGTGGCCGCATTATCTGCGTAAATGTTCATGGAATCTCCTCTCGAAGGGTGCAACGAGCCACACCGAGCTTGCCAGAAAGCCCCTTGGGGCAAATCCGGCAGTCAAGGTGTGCCATTACAGAACAGGATTGCGAAGAGTTCGGAAACCTTGGCTAAACAGTCCGCGGAAATCGCATCGCGAAGACAACCATCTATCACCAGCACCACGGACGGCTCCGAGTTACAGCCGCCGTGACCAGCCCACTAGCTACAAATGTCGTGGCCGATCGTCGTTATCCGTGAAAACCCGCAACCCTGCTTCTGCGCACTTCGTTGCACTTCTCTAATAGCGAAACGAATCGAAAAGAACCAGAATTAATCCTGGAAAAGCGGGGTGGACAGATAGCGATCGCCCGTATCAGGCAGCAAAACCACAATGTTCTTGCCCGCATTTTCGGGACGTTTTGCCAGCTGAATGGCCGCATACGTCGCAGCACCCGAAGAGATTCCAACCAGAACGCCTTCGCGCGCGCCTACCAGCTTTCCAGTAGCGAACGCGTCTTCATCGGCAACAGGGATAATCTCGTCGTAAACGTTCGTGTCCAGCACGTCGGGGACAAAGCCCGCGCCAATGCCCTGAATCTTATGAGCACCCGCATGGCCTTCGGAAAGAACCGGCGAAGTAGCCGGCTCAACGGCAACCACCTTGACGGCAGGGTTCTGGGACTTCAGATACTTGCCCACGCCCGTAATCGTGCCACCCGTGCCAACGCCTGCAACAAAAATGTCAACTTTGCCGTCGGTATCTTCCCAAATCTCGGGGCCAGTCGTAAGTTCGTGCGCTTCGGGGTTCGCGGGATTCACGAACTGACCAGGGATAAAGCTATTCGGAATCTCCTGCGCCAGCTCTTCGGCGCGCGCAATAGCACCCTTCATGCCCTTGGCGCCCTCGGTCAAAACGAGCTCCGCACCGTAAGCCTTCATAAGCTGACGACGTTCAACGCTCATGGTTTCCGGCATAACGATGATAATGCGATACCCGCGCGCAGCCGCAACGGAAGCAAGCCCGATACCCGTGTTTCCCGAGGTCGGCTCAATGATGGTAGTGTCGGGGTTAAGTTTGCCAGCGGCTTCGGCCTTGTCCAGCATCGCCTTGGCAATGCGGTCCTTCACGCTACCAGCGGGATTGAAATATTCCAGCTTTGCCAGAATCTTCGCGGGCAGCTCTTCGGCGGCTTCAATGTGGGTGAGCTCCAACAGGGGAGTTCTACCGATCAGCTGATCGGCAGAGGTGTAAATCTTTGCCATGATATTCTCCTTTTAGGCAGTGCGTACTTTTCG
>CAKTXN010000245.1 GCA_934630905.1 uncultured Eggerthellaceae bacterium | reverse complement strand
CGGATGGGGCAGCTCACGGCTTGCATGACGTCGTAAAGCGCCAGGCCGGACTGGACTTCGCCGCCCGGGCTGTTGATATAAAGCGTGATGGGCGCCGTGGGATTTTGACGCTGCAGATGGAGCAGGCCGCGGATAACGACGGCGCAGGATTCGGCATCCACCGAGGTCATAAGCTCAAGTTCGCGTTGGTCGAGCATCTCGTCGCGGATGTCGAGGCGGTTGAGGCCTTCTGCGGTTTCGCGGATGATCTGAGGTTGATAGACGAATGCATATTCGCTCATAACGAGCTCCTTCCGAGGGCGAGACGGGACAACCTAGGACGCAATAGGAAAACGCAAATCGGCAGCAAGCTAGCATGAGCTGCCATGCGCAGGACATCGCTTATAAGGTTGTATGGGAAAATCCGATGCACGGCAGCTGCATCGGCAACTCCTATAGGCGCAAGGCCTATCTGCCAGGAGGCGGGTCTCGCGACCCTCGGGTGCTTAAGACGGTAGCACACGTCAAAGCAGCACGCAAGTGGGGAAATGAAAAAGTTTTGGGCTGCCGTCCGTGCCTGGTATTTACGTCTTCGCGGCGGTTTTCTTGGGGAAAAAACTAGGCGGAACCGCTTTCGCGACCCCGCCTTACAAAACCAATAGGTTTTTTTATCTATAAGCATTATTACTTATCGGAACCAACTGTCAATTACTTTTGTTAAAAAAGCCGCGCAAGACCGAATGATGTCGTTAGAAGGCGCAAGGTCCGCCGTCTCGGACAGTTGTTTCTTGAGATTTACCAGGTCAGATGCTGCTTTTCTTTTTCCTGACCCCTCAGGCACGAGTTTCGTGTGAAGGTACATGAGCGTTACAATCTGTCTGATGCGGGGATTCCTCATCCTGCCCGTTCTGACTCGATGCGAGATGCCTGCTTGGGCCAAGGCGGACAATACCGCTGAGTCGGTACCGACGGTTGTGTCAACTACGGCGATTCCGTTTAGCATGTCCGACGAGTGAGCACAGGCGTTTCTCACCGACTTGGCTTGGCGCAGCATGTAGTGCTCGTGCCTCATTTCCTCATTGCCCCAACGTTCGGCGCAGTATAGATACAGGTCTATAAAGCTTCCGAACGAAAAAAGCTCCATCAGCACCCAGATGGGCATGTCGGCTGGGCTGCCGTATTTTCTGACAAGATCGCCGCAGAACAGGTCGCGGCTCATCATGCTGATTTCACCTTCGCGGCGCCTGCGCTCGCTATGGTTGAGGCTAGCCATGTAATCGCGTGCGATCGTATAGCCGTCTTCGTTATTGCGTTCAGTCGTGATGCGCACCAGCTTCGTCCGCGCTGCGTGTTCCACGTTAAGCGTTAGCGGCAACAGCGCATAGCGCAGGTCGCGGTCGAGCGAGGCGAGTGCTTTCAGGTGCCCGAAGTCGAGGTTGACGTACTGGCCATCGTATTGTCCGCCGATGCGTTTTTCAAAGAGGATCCTGTATGCGGCGATTTTGAAGAAATAGGTGTGGTTGGCGAGGTATTCGGCAGCATCCTTTTCGGAACAGAGCTTGAATGTGACGCCCTTCGACTTAAGATGCTCGATCTGCTGGTTGGTTGTGAGTAGGGCCTTGCGCTGCTTGATGCCGTCGGTTTCCGCCATTCCTTTTCCTCTCGCTTCGATGTTCGGGCGATTATACAGGCTTCGTAGCAGAAGGTCTTGCGCTCATCCTTGTAGCGTAGTTTTGCCTGTCTCGGATTTGCATCAGCAAACGTGATTGCTAATTGTTGCGGCGCTTTTGCCAAGAGCGGTTGTGCGAATGGCGGCCCCGCGAACGCTCCCGGCGCGCCGTCTCTCATTCGCCTCCTTCCCCGTACTCCGAAAGCGGGGGCAATGCAAGACTGCAATCGCTGAGCGGAATGGGGTACGCTGGCACCTGAGAACTGAAGCGGTCCCACTGCCGCGGTGCCGGTCGGTTCTTGTCATAAATCCCACGTGATGCGTCGGGGGACGCAGGGATGGGACGCATATTCGACCGAACGATCACCTGCCCAGTTGAACGCCAAGGTTGTATTGGAGCCGCCCTTCGGGGCTGCAACCTTGCCGATCATGAACAGGCGAAGCTG
>CAKTXN010000244.1 GCA_934630905.1 uncultured Eggerthellaceae bacterium | reverse complement strand
GCACAAGGCACGGTAGGAGAAGTTTCCGCAGATGAAACGTCAATCATTGGTCCGTATCTCTCGGGAGATTCCCAGGTGACAGCCCGTCCGCAAGCGCAAGCAGAAGCAATGTTCGACCTCGGTCGCGTTCATCTGGAGTCAAGCGGACTGCACACGGTAAAGCCTTTCGCCCTTGACCTTCCCAAGGGGCGCCTTATTGCGGTAACGGGCGTTTCCGGTTCGGGCAAAACAACCCTTGTGCTGGAAACGCTCATTCCCGCACTTGAAGCAGCAATCGCCGGCGAAGCACTTCCCAAGCACGTAACGTCAATCAATGCGGAAGGCATTCGTCGCGCGAACCTTATCGATGCAACGCCCATTGGCATCAACGTGCGCTCGACCGTGGCGACGTACTGCGGCGTACTTGACGACTTGCGTCGTGCCTACGCGCATACTGATGCCGCAAAGGCAGCAGGACTCAAGTTAGGCGATTTTTCGTACAACACGGGAAGCCTGCGCTGCCCCACCTGCGATGGAACAGGCCAGATATCGCTTGACGTGCAATTCCTTCCCGATGTTGACATCGCTTGCCCCGATTGTCGCGGGACGCGCTACAGCGCTGCGGCGGATGGCATTCGACGCGTTGAGAAGGCCGTAGCGAAAACAGCTGCCAAGAAAGCAAAAGCAAGCGCCGCGCGTGGCAGAGCCGAAACATCCGAAGCAGTCACGACGACCGATGCAACCAGCGCGACCGAAAACCACGCGCTCAGCCTGCCGCAGTTGCTCGCACTCTCGGTCGATGAAGCGCTGCCGCACGTTGCCGACATCAAGAAAGCGCACGAAAAGCTGCAAACGCTGCATGACCTGGGATTAGGCTACCTCACGCTGGGCGAAGCCACCCCCGCCCTTTCCGGCGGCGAAGCGCAGCGCTTGAAGCTTGCAAGCGAAATGGGACGCGGACAAGAAGATGCCGTGTTCGTGTTCGATGAGCCGACTATCGGCCTGCATCCCCGCGATGTAGAAACCTTGCTTGGCGTATTTCAACGACTTGTGGAGCAAGGCGCAACGGTAATCGTGATTGAGCACGACCTTGATTTCATTGCAAACGCCGATTACGTGATTGACATGGGGCCGCAAGGCGGCGAAGCGGGCGGACGCATTGTGGCGTGTGGCACTCCTGCGGAAATAGTCGCGAACCCCAAAAGCATTACCGGTCGCTACCTAGAGCTTTAGCGCAAAGCGGTCCGTCACCTTCCCGCCACGGACCGCTTCGGCGCCTCTTTTCGCCATATACGCTGCTCGATTCACAGCAACGTTATTTGTTCACGCATTCAAAATACTTAATATTTCTCATCTTGTAAAAATATTAAGTATTCTGTATATTTGTTGCAATCATTAAAATATAAAGTATTTTGAATATTGAGTAGACAGGGCTGACATGTGGACAAATGCTTTTTCATTTGAAGGAGTCGGCGCTTTTCTCCAGGAAGCGCGACGCGAAAGAGGAATCACTCAAGCCGAAATGGCAAAACAGCTCGGTTTTTCTCCCGTCACGCTCTCTGCGCTGGAAACAGGCAAGAATGTATCAACGAAAAAAGTTGAACGCTATCTTCAAATCCTTGGTTATCGCATGGTAATTGTGCCAAAAACCGCACACGTGGAGGTTGAGGAATGAGAGCGCTCGACGTTTCGCAACCCAAACGTAACGCACCTTGGCTGGGGTGTTTCCCCAGCCCAATATATAAGGAACGACTTTCAGCTTACGCTGCACCAGCGCTGCGTCACGCACTCATCGCCCTTCTTAGCCAACGCTACGCCGTTCGGCATAGGAACGTAAGTCTTGATTTACCTAGCGTTGCGAACGCGATATGCCGCAGCCGAAATGAGCGCAAGCAACATCATCCCCATGGCAACTGCTGCGCCTTTGCCCGCAATGTCGCCTGTGGCTGGTACGGAGCCCGCACCAGAGCCGCTGCCGTCCGCCGAGTCACCGCCATTCGTGCTACCCGATGCATCGGTGCCTCCGGAAGGCGCCGGCTTGGGACCGGGTGTCGAGCCCGGGTCGGGATCGGGACCAGGATCGGGCGATGGCTCGGGCCCGGGACCTGGGTCGGGTGCCGGTGCCG
>CAKTXN010000243.1 GCA_934630905.1 uncultured Eggerthellaceae bacterium | reverse complement strand
CCGTTAGACCCTTCACGATGGTAGGCATAGCGCTTACGGGCACGCCCATGAACATCATGTCTTCGCCCAGGTCAGTGGCGGCGCGGCAACCGTAACAACCGAATGTGATGTTGGGCTGCTGCTCAAGCCAAGGGTACAAAACGGCCTCCACGCACATGGAATTGTAGCCGCTTGCTTTGAAGTCGAAGCGGTGACCGGTGTAATACGCCATGGACATGCACAGCCACATCATATGCTCGGGCGTGCCGGTGAACACCACAACCTCGGGCTCGCGAACCGTTTTGTTCAGGGGCGCCACGTATGTTGCGCGTTTGCTGTGCGCAGGCAGCGTGGGACGCTCACGCACCATCTGAGCTGCGGCTTCGGCATTTACCAGCTTATGGAACAACACGTAAATCTCACCGGTGGCCAGCTTCTCGGGCACGCCGGTCATGCCGAAAATAGACGTACCATCGGGACAAGAATGTTTGAACGGCGGCATAAGAATCGAGGCGCCACGCCGCGCCGCCATCATCGCTTGGCAGAAACGCAGGTTTACGACCGGCATGGGAGCGTCGGGCAGAAGCTCCTCTTTGTCGATAAGGCTCACCGCCACCGGCTGCCAGCGCAGACCCAGCTTTTCCATGCAGATGCGCTGCCATTCGGCGTATTGTTGGTGCAAATCGTTGCTAATTTGTTCCGCGCGCGGTTCGTTAGCGAAGGTCGCGTCGAATGAGGCATCGCCCAGTGCATCGATGGTCAGCGAGCGCGTGGGGCAATTTCCCGCGCACGTGGTGCAACCCACGCACAGCTCCGGATGCGCCGCCACCGGATAGCCGTTTTCGTCTTCTTCCAGCACGTCGCAGGGGCAAAACGCAATGCACAGCCCGCACTTCACGCAACGTTCCGGCGAATGCGTCATACGGTAACTCACCGTGTTGCTTTCGCGACGTTCCTCGTTCCAATGCTGAATTTGCTGCTCAATCTCTTCCATGATTCCCTCTCGTATGTATAGCGTGCGGCAGAGTACGATGCTTCGTTTTCAAACCCTTAGAGTGTGTCTGCTATTGTACGACACACCCCGCTATCCACCAAGCACGCGGCGCGAAAGAGCACACACGTCGCCAAGCGCCGCAACCCGCTGCCGCGAAAGACCGCGCATCTACCCAATCGCCGCACCATTCCGACCCCTTCGCCCTTTTGCGACTCAATTCGAGACAATCGACGCACTAAAGTCCAACATTCAAGGACCTCTTGTTGGATAAGAGGGGTTGAATTCGGGCTAATCGACGATAATCGGCGATCAAAAAATAATTAGATTATCTATCGGAATTAGCGTACGCTTCTGACCTGGGGTTATTGTATTGAATTATTTCGGTTCAACAAGCAAATCTCTCAATAAACTTAAAATCCCGCTTTAGAACGCTGCCCAACCACCGATTATCGTGCATTTGCCTGAAATCGAAGGCGATTTTGCAACAAACTCGTTCAAAAACAGTGAAACCGTCGCAAGCTACGCCGACAAAAACCGATGGAGCATTGAATCCGCACCGACGCCAATGAACGCAGCGCGATGCTGCCGCCAAAGCATACCGGCAAAACCGACACGCCCCAATCTCACAGCAATCGCCTCGTAACCCAACCACCAGGGAAAACGAAAGGGATCACCGCGCCCGCGCTTACGCGCAAAACGCTTCCTGGAAGAAACGGCACAGATGCTCGAACAACACCACTGCCTGGTCGTTCATGGCCCCCAGCTCTGACAAACTCACGTACACGCTGCGCGCGGCACCGTTCGCAAGAGGGTGCAGCACCACGGCATTTCCCTCAAGCGGACCCCAGCTTTTCTCGGGCCAAAAGCCAACGCCCAGCCCCAGTCCGATCATCTCGCGCACCACGCTGGGATTATCGCTTTCCAGCGCAATGCGCGGCTGAAACTTTGCGCGGGCGCACATCTCCGACACAAACCGGCTGAACCCCGTGGTCGAGGGCAGCGACACAAACGAAAGCCGCTCAAGTTCCGAAAGCTCCACCGCGTTCGCGCTAAATGTTACCGATGCAGGCGCGGCTAGCATGACGCGTTCGGTATAACACCTGTTCGAAGCGCAGTCTTCAAGCGGCTCCGATGCAATAACCACATGCGCGTCATCCTGAAAA
>CAKTXN010000242.1 GCA_934630905.1 uncultured Eggerthellaceae bacterium | reverse complement strand
GAGATGGGAGAGCGCAATGCCTAGCCTTTACGAGCTGTCGAGCGACCTTGAGCGGGTCATCGACGGCGGCATGATCGTGGACATGGACACGGGTGAGGTCCTGTTCGACGAAGAGAACCTGGACAAGCTGAAGGTCACCGTGGCCGAGAAGTTCCTGGCCTGCAAGATGTTCGCCGAAGGCCAGCGAGCCAAGGCGCAGAGCCTGAAAGACCTCGCGAAGGCGATGACCGAGAGCGCGAAGGCCATGGAGAAGAAGGCCGAGCGGATGGACGCCTACATGCTGGAGAGGGCGAAGGCCAACGGCGGCGAGATAGCCACCGACTCCATCACCGTGAAGGTGCGCAAGTGCCCTCCGTCGGTGGAGATAACCGACGAGGAAGTGGTACCCAAGCGGTTCTGGCGGGAGAAGGTTACCCGCACCATCGATAAGACCCACATCAAGGAAGAGCTGAAATCGGGCGAATACGTGCCCGGGGCGGCCTTGGTGGTCAACGAGAAAGTCGTGGTGAAGTGATGGACAGAGATGAAGCGAACAGACGCATCAAGCGCATCAACATCAGGGGCAAGCAGTACGCTGGAGTGAATCAGCGCATCCTCGCCTTCTGGGAAATCTACCCCAACGGGTCGCTGCTGACCGAGATGCTGTCAGACAATGACGAACGCTGCGTATTCAAGGCGACCGCCATGGATGGCGACAGGCCGCTTGCGACAGGGCATGCCTTCGAGATCAAAACAGCAAGCAACATCAACAAGACAAGCTACATCGAGAACTGCGAGACTTCCGCTGTGGGGCGCGCCCTGGGAATGCTTGGCATCGGCGCAGAGGACGCCATATGCAGCGCGGAAGAGGTTCAGAGCGCAATGAGCCAGCAGGAAGAGCCGAAGAAGTACAAAGCTCCCGTGAAGCCCAAGCCCGAAGACGAAGCGTGCCCCGAATGGCACGCCATGGTGAAGGCCGTGAGCGATTACGTGGAGATCACGGGGGAGCCGAAGAAGGACGTGTGGGAGCGCTGGGGCAAGTCCGTGGGCAAGCGCGACGCGGAGATGTGCCTGGCGGTCGTGGCGGACATAGAGCGTGCCCTCAATGGATAGCCTCTATCAAGACTGGCTCAACGCGCGCGAGAACGCGCGGCAGGCCATAGCGGACATCGAGGAAGAGGGCAAGCGCAAGGCGGCGGCGGAAGCCGATTACTACGCTGCCAAGTCAGCCGCCTACGCGCGCCTTCTGGCAGAGGGCAACGCCACGGCGGCGGGGAACATGGTGAAGGGGGACGCGGACGTCAACCGCGCCCTCTTCGAGTTCCGATTGGCAGAGAGCCGTTACAAGGCTGCGCAGAGCGCGGCGCAGCTCTTCACGAACGAGGAAAGCCATTGCTATCACGAGTACAGAATCGCCATGAGCGGCGACAGGGAAAGGTAGGAGAAATGAGCATCAACAGAGTGAACATCAGCGGCAACCTCACGCGCGAGCCCGAGGTTCGCACGACGGCGGCTGGTTCCACGATCATGCACTTCGGCGTGGCGGTCAACGACCGCTCGAAGAACCAGCAGACGGGGCAATGGGAAGACCGCCCGAACTTCATCGACTGCACCATGTTCGGGACGCGCGCCGAAAGCGTGTCGCGCTTCCTGCGCAAGGGCGCGAAGGTGGCAATCGAGGGCAAGCTCCGATGGAGCCAGTGGGATGACCGCAAGACGGGCGAGAAGCGCAGCAAGGTAGAGGTGATCGTGGACGAAATCGAGTTCATGAGCAGCCGCAACGAAAGCCCCCAGGCGGCTACGCGGCAACATTATGAGCCTGCCCAGGAAGCCAGCATCTACGACGAAGACATCCCGTTCTAGGGAGAAGCCGTGAACATCTTCGAAAGCTACATAGACGCTGGGCAGGAGCTTGGCCAGGCTGAGAAGGCGGAATACTACGTCGCCCTCATCGAATACCTGGCCTACGGCAAGGAGCCAACGTTCAAGCGGCAAGGCTCGAAGGCCGTTTTCGTGGCTATCAAACCGAGCTTGGATATCGGGAAGAAGCGCAGCGAAAGCGGCAAGAAGGGCATGGCGAGCCGCTATCAAAACGGGGATTTGTTACCTAACAAAACGGCTAACAAAGAGGGTAACAAAACCGAAAAATGCCCCCTAA
>CAKTXN010000241.1 GCA_934630905.1 uncultured Eggerthellaceae bacterium | reverse complement strand
AACGGACGCAGCGTTGCATGCGGGCACACGAACGCGCAGCTGTTGCACTGAGCGCACTTTTCGGCATGCCATTCCGGAATGCTCACGGCCACGCCACGCTTCTCGTAGGCTGCTGCGCCTAGCTCGAACTGACCATCGGCGCGATCGGCAAAGGCAGACACCGGCAGACGGTCGCCATCCATGCGCGCAACAGGCAGCATGATATCGGAGACCATCTTCACCAGCGCGGGGTCGCCTGCAAGTGTGTTCTCCTGCAGTTCGTCCTGCGCATCGGCCCACGATGCCGGCACGTCAACCTTTACGAACGCCGTAGCGCCTGCATCGATTGCCTTATGGTTGCAATCAACAACGTCTTGACCCTTCTTGATATAAGACTTCGTTGCCGCATCTTTCATGTAAGCAATGGCCACTTCTTGCGGCAAAACGCCCGCCAGCGAGAAGAACGCGGACTGCAAAATGGTGTTCGTGCGCTTGCCCATGCCAACCTGTTCTGCCAGGTCAATAGCGTTAATCAGATAGAGCTGAATGTTGTTTTGCGCAATGTAGCGCTTTGCTTCGGCATTCAGATGCTTCTCCAGCTCTTTGGGAGTCCACTGGCAGTTGATCATGAACACGCCGCCCGGCTTCACGTCGTTGACCATGCGGAAGCCCTTGATCACGTACGACGGGTTGTGGCACGCCACGAAGTCGGCCTTGTTGATGTAGTAGGGGCTCCTGATGGGTGCATCGCCAAAGCGCAGATGGCTGATGGTCACACCGCCCGTTTTCTTGGAGTCGTACTGGAAGTACGCCTGGATATATTTGTCGGTGTGGTCGCCGATGATCTTGATGGAGTTCTTGTTTGCGCCCACGGTGCCATCGCCGCCCAGGCCCCAGAACTTGCACTCAATGGTGCCCGGAGCTGCGGTGTTGGGGCAATCGGGGTCTTCGGGAAGGCTCAGGTTCGTAACATCGTCCACAATGCCAATGGTGAAACGCGGCTTGGGAGCATCCTTCTCCAGCTCTTTGTACACGGCAAACAGCGACGAAGGAGGCGTGTCCTTCGAGCCCAGGCCGTAACGGCCGCCCGTTACCGTGATGTCGCTCTTGCCCTGGGAGTACAGCGCGCTCACAACATCTTGGAACAGCGGCTCGCCCACAGAGCCCGGCTCTTTCGTGCGGTCCAGAACGGCAATCTTCGTGCACGTTGCCGGAATGGCCTTCACGAAGCGATCAGAAGCGAACGGACGATACAGGCGCACCTTGATCAGGCCGACTTTTTCGCCATGCGCGTTCAGGTAATCAATGACTTCTTCCGCAACGTCGCAGACAGAGCCCATGGCAACAATCACGCGATCGGCGTCTTCGGCGCCGTAGTAATTGAACAGCTGGTAATCGGTGCCCAACTTGGCGTTCACCGCGTTCATGCAATCCTCCACAACCTGCGGCAGCTCATCATAATGGCTGTTGCAGGCCTCGCGATGCTGGAAGAAGATATCGCCGTTTTCATGCGAGCCACGCGCCGCCGGATGTTCCGGATTCAAGCAATGCTTGCGGAAATCGCGCACGGCATCCATATCGCACAGCTCTTTAAGGTCCTCGTAATCCCACAGAGCGATTTTCTGGACCTCATGGGAGGTGCGGAAGCCATCGAAGAAGTTCAAGAACGGCATGCGACCCTTAATAGCCGACAAGTGCGCAACCGCGGAAAGGTCCATGACTTCTTGCACGTTACCTTCAGCGAGCATGGCAAAACCAGTCTGGCGACATGCCATAACGTCGGAGTGATCACCGAAGATGTTAAGAGACTGGGTTGCCACCGTGCGCGCGCTTACATGGAACACGCACGGGAGCTGCTCTGCTGCAATCTTGTACATGTTCGGGATCATCAGGAGCAAGCCTTGAGAAGCGGTGTACGTTGTGGTCAGGGCGCCCGCCGTCAAAGAACCGTGCACAACACCCGCTGCACCGCCTTCAGATTGCATTTCGCAAACTTCGACCGTAGTGCCAAAAATGTTTTTCTTGCCCTGAGCTGCCCATTGATCAACGTAGTCGGCCATAGGGCTCGAAGGCGTAATGGGGTAAATGCCTGCAACTTCCGTGAACGCATAGGAGACATATGCTGCCGCATTGTTGCCATCCATGGATTTAAGTTCTCTTGCCATACATCCTCTCCTTAGATAGGGGTGTTGCGCTGCAGTAAGGCTTCACATTGTC
>CAKTXN010000240.1 GCA_934630905.1 uncultured Eggerthellaceae bacterium | reverse complement strand
CGTCGCGTAGCAGCGCTTTCCGTTGCGGCATGCCTGGTGATTGCCGGCATGTTCATGTACCCAGCGGCAAAGCAGTATTACACCGAAATGCGACATTTGGACAAGGTGAATGCGGAGTATCAAGCGGTGACCGACCGCAACGCCGACCTTGCCGCCACGCGCGATTATCTGCAGTCTGAAACCGGCATCGAGGAAATGGCGCACGAAAAGTACGGTTGGGTGAACGAAGGCGAGCATTCCGTTTTGGTCTACGGCTTGCCCGACGACGGCACTATGGCCGACACAAATCTCTACATCAAGCGCGGTAGCGTGTCTGCTCCTGAAACGTGGTATTCCGTGATTCTTGACCCCTTGTTCGGAGTTGAATAGCGCATGGCTTGCCCCCTGAACGACCCTTTCGACAACACCGCTGACCAGGAAAAACTCACACGTTATGCCGCAATCGACATTGGGACGGTAACGTGCCGGCTTCTTATTGGAGAAACAGACGGGCACAGCGTGCGACCCTTGATAAGACGCGCCATTATCACAAATCTTGGCGAAGACGTCGATGCCACCGGCGTTCTTAAGCCCGAGGCAATGGAGCGCGTCTTTTGCGCCGTGCGCGGATTTTTGGACATTATCGCCCATTACGAAAACGCCAGTTCAAACGGCGAATCAGCCGGTAGCGCACATGCGACGGACGCAAGCATCAGAAACACTGGCACCGCAAACGCCAGAAGCAACATGCGCATCATCGCCATGGCAACGTCCGCTGCCCGCGACGCGCACAACGCCGATGAATTTGCCGCGGGATTAGCGGAAATGGGCGTCACGCTTTCTGTTATCCCCGGCGAGAAAGAAGCAGCCCTAAGCTTCATGGGCGCTTCGATGGACTTCGCAGGACAACCTATCATTGTGACCGACATCGGTGGCGGCTCAACGGAGATTATTGCAGGAATCGCAGGTCAGAAGCCTGATTTTGCGCACTCGTTCAATATTGGATGCCGCCGTATGACGGAGCGTTTCCTTACCTGCGACCCGCTTGACAGCGCCCAAGTTCAAGAAAGCCGCCAATGGGTGCGCGCTGCCTTTGAACCGTATTTCCAGAACATGCAACAGCAAGGTTTTCGCGCGGCGCATGTTGTGTCGGTTGCGGGCACAGCCACCAGCATTGTTTCCATGATAGAGCGTATGGAAGTATATGATTCCGAGCGCGTTCATGGTTACACTGTAACAAAACAGCAGATCAACCAGGTGTTTTCTGAACTATCAGTCAAGACACTCGACCAAAGGATGCATCGCGTGGGCTTGCAGCCCGAACGCGCGAGCGTCATCAACGCCGGGCTTATCATCCAGCAGGAAGTTTTGCGCGCTGCCGGCACGAATGCGTTTGTCGCAAGCGAATCGGATATCTTGCAGGGCATCATCCTTACCGCCGCCCGCGAAGATGCTCGCAAAGACGCCTAAAAAGATAGTTCGTCTCACAAAGCTACTTTACTGCCGTAATAATCACACTTCCGCTTAACGCATCAAGATCGGGATTATTCTCCAGCGCCTCAAAGAAAGCCATGCGGTCTTTACGCTGAGCCTTTTCGCGCAGCACGTCGAGCGTATAAAGCGTCTTTGACTCAATCTCTACCTGGGAAAACCCCGCATCAAGCAAGTGTTGGCGATACACATCGACAAGCTCAATACCATTCATGCATCCCGTGATTCGTTCAAGTGGCTGAGCATATTTTTCACTCGGAAACTCACCGTAGAGCACAATATCGCTCACCACAAAACGCCCACCAGGCGCCAAAACGCGATACGCTTCATGCATAACGTGCTGTTTTTTCTTAGCAAAGTTAATTACGCAATTCGACAAAACAACATCCACACAAGCATTAGGAAGAGGAAGCTTCTCAATATTCCCCTGAATGAACTCGATATTATGCGCACCAACAGCAGCCGCATTTGCCGACGCGAGCTCGATCATGGCAGGCGTCATGTCCACTCCGTACACATGGCCGCCCTCGCCCACCAGGCGTGATGCAATAATTGCATCAATACCGCCACCGCTTCCCAAATCAAGCACGCGCTCCCCTGGCTGCAGCAACGCTTTTGCAACAGGGTCTCCGCAGCCGCGACTTGCTGCCAGAGCAGATTCAGGCAGGTCTGAAAGGGCATCTCGCGCATAAAGAAACGCCGCTTCACCTGCAGAAAGAGCAGGTTCGCAACAC
>CAKTXN010000239.1 GCA_934630905.1 uncultured Eggerthellaceae bacterium | reverse complement strand
CTTTTGGCGGTGGGCACGCGCTTGTCGGATCGCGTGACGGGCGCTATGAGCGCGTTTGCGCCCCACGCAAAGCTCATACACGTTGACATCGACCCCGCGGAAATCGGCAAACTGCGCGAAGCCGATGTTCCCATTGTAGGCGATGCCCAGGCGGTTTTATCGGGGCTTTTGTCTCAATTGAAGAAACAGGATTTCAAGGCGCATACGCAAGCATGGCTCGAAGAGCTGGCAGCGCTGCCGTGTTTCAACGACGCTGCGCGCGCGGTTTGCACGGAAGCGGCGGCGGGTGCGGCACCCGAAGCGGGCGAGGTTCCCAAGGCGCTTGAGGCACCCGAAGCACCCCTTAACGCCGGCGCAGCAGCCGCGACCCGCCCGGAAGCTGAAGGCGGCACGCAGCACATCACGCCTGCGACCTGCATGAACTTGCTTGGACGCGCGCTTGAGACGCAAGAAGCGGCAGGGAAGCGCACTATTGTGACCACCGAAGTGGGCCAACATCAAATGTGGGCGGCGCAGTTCCTTCCTCGTTCTGTTCCGCGCAGCTTCTTGTCAAGTGGCGGTTTGGGCACCATGGGTTTCGGTTTTCCTGCGGCGATCGGTGCCGCGCTTGCATGCCCTAACGCGCAGGTCGTATGCATTGCGGGCGATGGGTCGTTCCAGATGAACGTGCAGGAGCTTGCCACCGCGCGCGCGTATGGCGCCGCCGTGAAAGTTGTGATCATCGATAACGCCTGCTTAGGCATGGTGCATCAATGGCAGCAATTCTTCTATAATGGGCGTTATTCCCAAACCGAGCTCCATTACAACCCCGACTTCGTGGCGCTGGCGCGCGCCTTTGGCTGGCAGGCGAAACGCGTCCAAACGCAAGAGGAGCTGCAGGCGGCGCTTTCGGAGATGCTTTCAAGCACCAAGCCGTTCTTGCTTGACGTTGTTGTGCCATCATCGGAAAACGTGATGCCCATGGTTGTCCCCGGCGGAACGCTGCTTGAACACGTTTGCCCTGGTAATGGTGCAGGTAATGCTGTTCAGGAAGGGGAGTAGCATGGATACCTCCAAGCACGTTCTCACGCTTCTGGTGGACAACGAGCCGGGTGTTTTGCAGCGCGTCGTTGGCCTTATTTCGCGCCGTGGCTTCAACATTGAAAGTTTGTCGGTTGGTCCCACGGAAAACCCCGCGTTGTCGCATATCACGCTTGTGGCGCTGGGTGATGAAGTGTCCTTTGAGCAGATTGCAAAGCAGCTGCATAAGCTGGTGCCTGTTCATAAGATCACCGATTTATCGGGCGCGGGCGCTATTGTGCGCGAGTTGGCCCTGTTCAAGGTTGAGGCGCTGCCGGAAAAGCGCGGTGAAATCATTCAAATTGCGAACATTTTCCGCGCGAAAATCGCCGATTTAGGCAGTGATTCGTTGACTATCGAAATTACGGGTGAAGAAGGAAAGCTCAAAGGGCTTGAGGATCTTTTGCGCCCTTACGGCATCAAGGAGATTGTCCGCACGGGTAAAATCGCCCAAGCACGCAACGAAAAATAGCCCCACCTCTTCTTCGTTTTCGTGCACGCCAACGCTAATCCGCGCCGTTTAAAGGGTGTCTTTTTGCGCGCGGGTGCCCTTTTGCTTGCTTGTGCCGTACAATAGACGTGCAATTATGACGTTTTTGCAATCGGCTTCCTAAGGAGTGAAATCATGACGCGTGTGTACAATTTCTCTGCTGGTCCGGCAATGCTTCCCGAAGAGGTTCTGAAAGAAGCGGCGCAAGAAATGCTCGATTATAAGGGCACGGGCATGTCCGTCATGGAGATGAGTCATCGATCGAAGGCGTTCGACACCATTATCACCGAAGCGGAGCAGGACCTGCGCGATCTTGTTGGCATTGGCGATGATTACGAAGTTATGTTCTTGCAGGGCGGCGCTTCGCAGCAGTTCGCGGCTGTTCCTATGAACATGCTGCAAACGGGCAAGGCAGACTATATCGTATCGGGCAACTGGTCGAAGAAAGCCTACCAGGAAGCATGCCGTTACGGCGATATCACGCTGCTGGCCGATTCTAAGGACGCGAATTATTCCTGCATTCCCGCATTTGACACGTTCACGCCGTCGAAAGACGCTGATTATCTGTACGTTTGCTACAACGAGACCATCACGGGCACCACTTACCGCAAGCTTCCCGAAACGGATGCACCCGTTGTGGCCGATATGTCTTCGTGCTTCTTGTCGGAGCCCATTGACATCGAAAA
>CAKTXN010000238.1 GCA_934630905.1 uncultured Eggerthellaceae bacterium | reverse complement strand
CCCAAGACGAAGGTTCCGGAATGCATTACCGTTCAGCCGGGCGAGACGGTTACCTGGTATGGTCACACCACCAGCCGCCATCATCGTACCGACCAGTTCAAGGAATTCCACTTCCCGCAGGAAGGCGACGCCGGCATTAAGATGATTTGGTCCGACACTCCCTGCTGGTCCACCTGCTGGAACGGCGGCAACAAGTTCCAGGATGCCCTGCGCAACCCCAACTTGGAGTTCTTCTTGGTTCAGCATCCCTGGTTTGAAAACGACACGCTGTTCGCTGACATCATTCTGCCGGTTTCTACCAAGCTGGAGCTCAACGACTTTGGCGTTGACACTTACTCGGGCCAGTTCAACCAGATTATCTGGGAAGAAGCAGCAATCGATCACGTGGGCGAGTCCCTTTCCGACTACGAATGCGTGTGGGAAGTTGCTAAGAAGCTGGAGAAGTACGGCGGCATCTACGAAGACTGCGCCGAGAACTACTCGGGCGGCCTGACCGAAGAAGAGTGGATCAAGATTGGTTATGAAGGCTGCGGTCTTCCCGAAGAGCAGCAGGACCTGGAGCTCATCAAGAAGCAGGGTTACCAGACCATGCCGACCCGCGAGGGCTGGGCAGACGAACCCGCCGGCATGATTGAGTTCTACGAAGATCCCGAGGCTAACCCGCTGGAGACCCCCACGGGCAAGATCGAGTTCTACTCCATGGGCCTGGCCAACTTCTTCCCCGACGACAAGGAGCGCCCGATTGTTGCTCACTGGATCGAGGAATCCGAGAGCCATCACGAGCGTATTTCTTGCGACCGCGCAAAGGATTACCCGTTCCTGCTGGTTTCCAACCATCCGCGTTGGCGCATCCACGCAAACTACGATGATTGCGTATGGATCCGCGAAGTTGAGACCTGCAAGGTTATTGGCAAGGACGGTTACGCTTACGAGCCTATTTGGGTTAACCCCGTTGACGCCGAGAAGTACGACATCAAGTCCGGCGACATTATTGCCGTGTACAACGAGCGCGGTACTGTTTTGGGCGGCGCGTACGTGACCGAGCGCATTATGCCGGGCGCGGTGTATCAGGATCACGGCGCCGAGACCGATCCGATTGTTCCTGGTTACGGCGGAATTGACCGCGGTGGCGCGAACAACCTGATTGCTCCGAGCAACACTTCTTCCAAGAACGCTGCAGGCGAAGTGACCGGCGGCTACTTGGTTGGCCTGAAGAAGATCGACATCGATGCTCTGATGGCCGAGTATCCGGAGGCATTCAAGAAGGATCACTACACCGTTGAGTCTGGCACCAACGTTTGGGACGCAATTATGGATGGCGAAAGCCATGAAATCAGCAAAGCACTCGAGGGGGTTTGCTAATCATGAAGAAGTTTCTGTTTGACGCCAGCCTGTGCAATGGCTGCTATGGCTGCCAGTTCATCTGCAAAGATGAGCATTGCGGCAACGACTGGTCTCCTTATGCTGCTAAGCAGCCCGTTTCCGGTCAGTTCTGGTGCAAGCTTGAGCAGGAAGACCGCGGCAAAGTGCCCGAGGTCAAGATCAACTACAAGCCGGTTATGGGCGCCCAGAACGAGAAGATTCGCGAGTACGCTCCCGAAGTGCTTATGGAGCGCGAAGACGGTCTGATTGTTCTTGATACCGAGAAGGCAAAGGGCCGCAAGGACATTGCCGAGAAGTTCGAGGGCGTGTACTGGAACGAAGAGCTCCAGCTTCCCCAGGGCTGCACGGGTTGCGCTCACTTGCTGGACGACGGCTGGACCGTTCCTCGTTGCGTTGATATTTGCGCAACGGGTGCTCTGACCTTCGTTGACGAGGAAGAGATTCCCGCAAATGCCGAGCCGTCTTGCGAAGGTTCTCATGTGTACTACATGAACTATCCCAAGCGCTGGGTGTACGGCTGCTTCGTTGATCGCCAGAAGAACGAAGTGCTCATTGGCGCCGATGCCAAGCTGATCGATGCTTCTGGTGCAGAAGTTGCCGCCCTGAAGACTGATGATTTCGGCGAGTTCCGCTTCAAGGAGCTGGGCAACGAGGCATACAAGGTTGTTCTTTCCGCTGAAGGATACCAGGAAGAGACCTTGGTTGCCGATACGTCTGAAGAAGACGTTGTGCTGGGCGATATCTTCGCAACGGTTGCATAAAGCAACGTTACGTAAGGTAGCTATATAAAAGGGGAGGGCCTTGCCAGGCCGGCAAGGCCCACTGACTGCTCATTTTTAGGAGGAAAAATGGCATCTGATGCTAAAGGCAATAAGGCCACGATGAAGTACAT
>CAKTXN010000237.1 GCA_934630905.1 uncultured Eggerthellaceae bacterium | reverse complement strand
CCACCGTCACCAAGGCTGATGTCACCAACCTCGGCGTTTACGGCGAGATTGTCGGCAAGGCCGATTCCGTTGCCGGGAGCGGTGTGGGATTTGTCGCACTGATAGAAGCGATGGAATACGCGCTCCAGATCTGCTTCCGGAATAGCCTTTCCCTGATTGCTGATGGAAACCGCAAGCATCGCGCCCTTGTAGCACAGTCCGATTTTGATTTCCGTATGCGGATCGGCAAACTTGATCGCATTGTCCAAAAGGTTGATCCAAACCTGTTTAAGCAGATCGCCGTTGCCGATGACATAGAATTCCTCCGCGTCGAAATCAATCTCCACGTCCTTGGCCTGACATTTTTCATACAATAGTGCCGCCGCGAGGCGCAGCTGCTCGGAAACATTGAGGCGCGCTTTGCCCGTGAGAATGCACTGACGCTCCAGCGCGGACAGATTCATGATGTTTGTGGACAGATCGGAAAGCCGTCTGGATTCTCCGATGATAATATCCAGATACTCGCTTCGCTCCTGCTCTGTCAGTGTACCGTTTTTCAGGATTTCCGCATAGCCGCAGATAGAAGTGATGGGCGTTCGAAACTCATGGGAAAAGTTGTTGATGAAGTCGCTGCGAAGGATCTCTACGCCGTCCAGCTCCTCCGCCATATGGTTGAAGCTGCTTTCCAGTTCCTTGAGCACCTTCAGACCATGTGGTCTGAGGCGGACGCTGTAGTCCCCGTCGGCGATCCGATCTGCCGCGTCCATCACCTCCTGCAGGGGCTCCAGCGGTACCCGGCTGACGAGAATCGCAACAATGGTGCCGACAATGACGCTTCTCATGGCGAAAGCCAGCAGAATAAAGGTGACCTCCTGCGTGTTGGCAACCTGCGTGTATTTGAATACATACGTCCATGCAATGCAGATGCCGACGCTGATCAGCATGATGCTGAAGTTGATCAGGGCAAACAGCAGCGTCAGGCGCAGCCTTTTAATCGTTTGTGGCTTCATGGTTGATCACCGCCTTATAGCCGATGCCGCGAATGGCTACGATTTCAAATTCCGGCCAGTCCTCAAATTTCTTTCGCAGCCGGTTGATGTGCACGTCCACCGTCTTAAATCCGCTCTCGGTTTCCATGCCCCAGATCTCATCCATGAGCTGCAGCCGGGTAAAGATTTTATCCGGATAGGCGAGCAGCTTATAGAGCAGCTGAAATTCCTTCTGCGGGATGGTCTGAGAAACGCCGTCGCGCGTCACGGTCAGCGCGTCGTAATCCAGTGTGACTCCGCCGATTTTCAGACGGTGTTCGCTGGCAATCTGAGAGCGGCGCAGCAGCGCCTTGACGCGCAGCAACATCTCTTCCGTATTGACCGGCTCACCATGTAATCGTCCGTGCCGACGAGAAAACCTTTGCACCTTTCTTCCGGCAGCTGCTTTGCCGTGATCATCAGAATCGGCGTATTGTCTCCGCAGGAACGGAGCGTCTCCGTAAATTCATAGCCGTCCATTCGGGGCATCATCACATCCAGCACAATCAGGTCGATGTGCTGCCGCTGCGTCACCTCCAGCGCAGCGACGCCGTCCTCCGCTGCGAAGGCCTCATAACCGGCATTCTTGAAAACAGTCTGCATCAGCCGCAATATGTTTTTATCATCTTCCACAACCAGAATGTGAAACATGGCAGCATCCCTCCAGTTCAGCTTTTATTATAGAACACCTTCCCAATAAAAGCAATTTCTCTCATTGCCAACCTCAGCAGCATGAGCGGCAGCAGCACCATGAGCATGAACCTCTGGCAGGAAATGCTGGAGGGCAAGGACGGCGAACCGGTCAATGATCTGCTGAAACGGCAGTACGACGAATTGGACGACATGACCCTGTATGCGCTCGGTCTGGAATCCAAGAGTGAAATGGATGCAATCCGCGATGCGGCGGCCAACGGCACCCTGCTGGAGACGAAGGATGAAAAGTGGTCGTATCAGGATGTATGCGGCAGGGAATTCCGCGTGATTCCGAGTTTCGCCTGCTACAGCTACGATGGCGGACACCGGCGTATATACCGACCTGCGCACCACGGAAACCGGTCTGCGGTATCTGTATGACAATGGCATTACTCTGAAAGTGACCGGAATCATCCGTCCCAACGCGGACGCGCAGACCAGCCAAGAAAGACCCTGTAGTTGCTCTGAGAACCGAGTAATTTTTACCGGTGGGCTGTGTGGCAAGTCCGTGCAGCCCGCTTTTCATCCACAAAGCGCTTTTGAAGGGGGCAGCTTATGCGGTTTCTATTGAACCAGCGTGCAAGAAATAT
>CAKTXN010000236.1 GCA_934630905.1 uncultured Eggerthellaceae bacterium | reverse complement strand
CATATAAGGTCGGCGGCTCGATATTAAACTAAATCTTAAGGGCTTCACCCTTCGAGTTGTACATCTTGACAAGTGCGTAGCAAATCGTCGCAACAAGCTGAGCGCCGCAAACCATAAACGCAAGTGCACCGAAGTCGCCAGCAAACGTATCAATAAAGAAACCACCAAGAGGCGAACCGAGCATCATTCCGAGATCAACTGCAATCGTGAAGAGAGCGATCATCGAACCACCTGCGCGCGGATCAGGAACCGCTTGTGGGCACAATGTCCACATCGCCGCACAGTAAGCAGACTCAACAACAGAGTAAACAACCAGCATGATGAGAGCACCAGGAATTCCGCAGACACGGAACATGAGGAAGAACGCAACAGCCCAAATCAAAGAGTCAACCACCATAAAGCGACGGCGATGGTGAATGGCGTTCAAAATAAAGCCGAAGATAATGCAGCCGAAGCACTCGATAAGATACATTGCGCCAGTCATGTTGTTTGCCATGACAGCATCTGCAGTGCCTGAAGCTTGCCAGAACGGCGAAATCCATGCGATAACGGTGGAGTTCGAAATTCCGAAAGCAAAACCTGCAAGAGCCATAATCCAAGCATTCTTATATTTGCAAGCTGCAAAAATTGAAATCTTGCCCTGAGACTCATCGTTAAGGTCAGCATGATTCGCATCCGAAGGAGGAACCTTAACCGCGACCGCATAGAAGATAATCGCAATGACCAAAAGGATAAGGCCAACTACCCACAGATTCTTCCATGCGTAGCCAAACGTATCACCAAAGGCATTAGTGATAGGAATCCCAAAGAAGAAGGAGGCGCAAATACCCCACATCTGCCAAGAACTCCAGATACCCATCGGAGCTCCACGCTTCTCAATCGGGAACCACATGGAAATCGCCGTAGGAGCAATAACTCCAATGAAACCAAGACCAAAACCCTCGATGACACGTGCAACAACAATCGAGACAGCATTGGAAGCAAACAGGCCAATTATTCCACCAACGAGTGCAAAGACAAGTGCCACCATGCCACCAATTTTAATGCCAAACTTTTGCACGATTCCGATAGCAGGAAACGCCAAGAAGATACCCACAAGGGTAAAAATGCTCATCAGCCATCCGGCAGTAGCATTGTCAAGCACGAGATCACGTGCAATTGACGGCGCCGATGGATCAGGCGAGGCAAGAACGCCCGTCACCTTATACTGAGCGAATGCCATAACAATACCAGCAACGAAAACGCCAGCCATAACGACCCATGCCATCTTTGAGTCGAAACGTTTCGCACCAGCCTTCTTTTCATCTACTTCTGCCACTTAAACCCCCCCTATTAGTCCCCTGGGGCCCCTTGCCCCAGGGGACGGGTTATAAGACTGAGACTACTTATGCGTCAGGTGCAGGAGGTTTTGGAGCGCCAGGGGCTGCAGGCGCGCCGGGTACTGCAGGCGCACCAGGTGCTGAAGGAGCACCAGGTACAGGAGCTGCGCCAGGAGCCTCCAAATCAGCCTTGCAGTGAGGACACTTCTTCAATACTACACCGCCCATTACTGGAATCTGCTTGCCACAATTCGGGCAAACGGCACCAGCGCCAGCATCTGCAGGTCTAAAACACATTTCAAAAATCCTTTCAGCAAAGCGAGAGATCACGCCAAACCCTCACCCTGTCGCAGTAGTCAATTTACCAAGCAAAACCGTTGTCGCCACGACCCGGCTTAAGCTTAACTTCCTTGCCGATCTTGATCAGACCAAGACCATACGGCTGAGACTGACCGGCTTCCTTCTTCTCAATGCCGAGCTCGGCAAGAATGTCTTCGTACTTCTCCCCTGCCCCAAGACGTCCGTTGAAATAGTCGATACGTTCCTGGTCGGTCATGTTGAAAATAGTCTCGCGATCCATGAGACACCTCCTTTGGTCTCATTTAAAGTTGCGCCCCGTATTTTAAGAGGCGCAACTTTAAATCACTGATACTTACATCGGCTTATAAATAGCAACCTTCTCGCCAAGGCCTGCAGCTTTCTTGGCCAATTCGTCAAGCGGACCATAGTCCATGCAGAAAGTCAGGCAATGCTTAACGCACATGGGCTTTTTGCCCTCATCGAGGCGCTCAGCACACAAATCGCATCGATCGGTAGGAACAGGGATATAGTCCCAATCCCAACCATCATCCATCGTTGCGTTATCCTTCTTCCAAGGACCCTTCTCGAAAACGGTAATACCGTACTGGTCGGCAGCGAGGCCCTTCTCTTCCTGGCACGCAACTACACAAGAGCCGCAATTGTCGCAGTACTTG
>CAKTXN010000235.1 GCA_934630905.1 uncultured Eggerthellaceae bacterium | reverse complement strand
GTGTAGGTAACATCTGCGGGAACAATGAACGCTTCTTTCTTGATGGTGGGGCGGGGTACTGCCAAGGCGCGCTCCGGTTTATCGCCTGCGCCTGCGCTGGTGGGGGCGCCCAGGCAGCCCGTGTCGCTCAACGCGCGCAGGAACGTTTCGTATGCCGCTTGTGTGCCCGTGAAGCTTGCCAGCACGTTGCGAGGGTCAAAGATGATGGTCGCCATCGCTTGGAGCTTAGCGGAAAGTTCGTTTGCGCGCTCATCGAAATGCGCCAACAAATCCTTCAGGAACACGTACAAGTCAATGCCGCTCACTTGCTGTGACACCAGGGCTCCTTCGCGCAGATATGAGCATACGCGCTCCATGGCAACGCTGTGACCTGCGCCGATAAACATCTGCTCAAGCTGGATGCGCAGCTGCGTCAAAATGTCCTTAATGCGCGCCGTGTCGGTAAAATCGGTATGAGTCGCAATCTCGCCAATGATATCCAGCGCTTCGGCTGTTTTCGTCTCAAGGCACGATGCGCCCACGCCTAAAGACAACGTGAAGGCGTGCGGGTCATCATCGCTGCTCACGACTTTCGGGGCGAAAGTCAGCGCGCCCAGCTTGCTTTGAACCAGCGTGTCCAACTGCGCCGCGCTCCAACGCTGCGTGGCAAGCTTGCCCATGACGAACGCAAGAACTGCGGTATAAGGCAGCTGGTCGAATGGAATGGCGTCCATGTTGTAATAAAGCTGCAGGTACGTAATGCCATGCGTTTCCAAATGATGGCGCAGGCAGGGAACGGGTGCGTTTTCGTCCAGGCCGTAAGCGCCCCACGGCTTTGCGTCGGTGATGTCTTTCGGCGAAAGCTGGGGAAGGGCGGCCACGGCGGCGGGATCATCGGGCTGCTCTTGGGCGGCGCGCAGCGTTTTCACGGTGGCGTCTACAGCAGCAAAGCCTTCCGCACCCATGTTTTCGGCGGCTTTCTCCAGGCGCTCGGCTTCAGCGGTGTTCGGCGCGCCTGCTACCAGGATCTCTCCCGATGCCACATGGTTGTTTTGCAGGAACACTTCGCGTGCAAGTTGCTCAAAATAGCCCTGGGAGAGCTGTTCGCGCAGGTAGGCGAAGCATTTCTCGTAACGCAGGCCCTCAATGGGGCAATCGTCATCGTAGAGCCAGCCGGCCAACGCGCTCATGGCGTTTATCACGCCGTCGGCGTATCCGAAATCGCGCTCGCGCAGCAAGAATTCCTCGTGAGAGAGCGCCGCCTCAATGAGCTCGGGGTCAATGCCGCCTTCCACCAGGGCAGCAATGTGGTTCGTCACAAGCTGGTGGAATGTAGACAGCGCACCTGGTTCAATGCCCTTCGCGTACGCCAAAACGTAGGGCTGCGCCATGCTGTCGCGCAGAACGAAGTCAATGTCGTCGGCAACGCCTTCGTCAAGTAGCGCGCGTTTTAGCGGCGCTTCGTTCGAGCCGCATAGAGCGTCAATGAGCACGCCCATGGCGTTTATGCGCGTGAAATCGCACGCCTCTCCCAGAACGTAGCCAATACCGCAGCAGGCATTTTCCTGGGAGATGTCCATGGAAAGCGTGCCGCCCAGCGACATAACGGGCTTTTGATGTGCAATGGTGTGCGCCTGCAAAGCGGTGTCGCCTGCGTTGTCCGAGCCGCTTTTGCCGTTTTCGTCTCCTGCGCCACTTTCGGGCTGGGCGGCGCAAAGGTGTTGGTCAATCAAGGTAAGCATAGGCAGCAAATCAATGTCGCCGTACAAAATGATGTAGCTGTTGTCGGGGCGGTAATGCCGGCGATGCTCATCAAGGAACTGCTCGTAAGTCAAGTTGGGAATGTCCGAAGGCAGGCCGCCGGATTCGAAACCGTACGGAGAATCGGGGAAGAGTCCCGCGTTGATCAGGTCGCACAACATTTCCTCGGGCTCAGAGAGCGCGCCTTTCATCTCGTTGTAGACCACGCCATTGATGACAAGCTGCGGTGCGGCTTTTGTGGTGTCGCTTGCAGGTGCGGCTGCGTCGCTTGCAGGTGCAGTGTTTGCGCTGCTCGCTTCGGCTCTTTCGGTTGCCGCATCTTCCGCATTCCCTGCGGCTTCAGCATCTGCCGCTTCGAGTGCACCTGTGTCCGCCGTCGCGCTAGCGTCCGCGGCCGTTCCTGCGCGCTCGTAGTGCCAGCCTTCCTGCTGGAAGATGGTTTCCTTCTCATAGATAGCCGGGTGAAACACCGCGTCAAGGTACACATCGGTCAAGTTCAAAAGGTCCTGGTCGTTCGTGCTGGCCACGGGATACATTGTTTTATCGGGAAACGTCATAGC
>CAKTXN010000234.1 GCA_934630905.1 uncultured Eggerthellaceae bacterium | reverse complement strand
GTTCAGAAGAAAAAATACCAGGAACGATTACATCATTTGGAACCTTGTAGTTCGATGCATCACGATACAAATAATTAATACGTGTATTCATAAATTCCTCCTAACTCCAGAGCTCATATAAGCCCACCTCTGTTCTTTGCTCTTTTTCCAAACGAAAAAGAGTTTCTCTGTCTGCCACCTTTTCTTCAATGACATCTCCTTTAGAATCTCTGAACCTGAAATACCAGATTCCATTCTTTTTCTTGTACATTTTTTAATCCTCCTTATAAAAAAATAACAATATGAATTTCTGCTTCCGGTCATCCATATTGCTTTGTCAGAATTAATATGTCAGATTCGGATTTCTGTTTCAGGACGCAAAAAAAGCCCCATCACGGAGCTTTTCTAAAATATGGATCGCAAACAATCTTTTTATTCCTCGGTTTCCAGAATAAGTGTGACATATCAGAATACCAGAATATATAAGGTATTCTCTTCATCCGGGCAGAGTCCAATAATTTTTATCTTTATTTAGCGCAGGTACCCCAGCCATTTACCTGAATGGCCGGGGCGGAATGCGCCACTTCTTTTTGCTATTCCAATGGCAAAGTTACAGCATCATCAGGTTGGAATTTTACCAATGCAAACCAATTGTTTTCGTTCCAGCTGGTTACCATCTGCTTTCCTATATCTCCAAACAATGCTTCCAAAATAAATGGAATCTCATCTATTGCAGATTTAGAAGTTCTTTTATAGAGCTGTTCCCATAATAAAAACTTTGCATTTTTGTCGTAAAATGAAATCCGGAATCCATTTTCTGTTTTTAATATGTGCACAAAACACTCATATCCATATAGTCCATAAGTTTCAAAGTTGTAGCATAACCGTCTTTTTGTTTTACAATAAATAGTAAATTCATTTTTATCATACGGGAATGCATCTTTTTCAATAGCTAATGTTCCACAGCGGCTGCAAGTCCAGAGATTATCCGGGTCTGGTCCGTGGTCAATCTGTTCACAGTCTACAACCGTTTCAAGCCAGTTTCCTTCTCCATCAACTTCCCAATCCTGCATGACATGGGCTGATGTAATAAATATATTGTTTCCGCATTTTGGACAAATTCTTCTCATAATGTTTTCTCCTTTGATGTAGATAATTTTGTTTCAGGTTTCTCATCGATAAACTGGCTGCGTCGGAACACCCAGCCGTAAGCATTAATTTCTGTGATAAGACATTTCTTACCATTGATCTTTTTGGTGTAATCTCCATAAACGATCATCGTATCCTCCTACTGCAGAATCCTCTTTTCGATTTCTGCTGCAATTTCTGTGAAATTCATCCTGATGTATTTCCATGAATTTTTCTGCTGGTAGCTGCCGTTATAATTGATTACGATACCATTTGTCTGGTAATGGACCCCAACACGGCGGTGATCCAGTTCAGAAAAATTCAGATCTGTATGGTTCCTGAAGATAACATTGGACCAGTCGCTTCCGATACAATAGGAAAAAACATCCTTGACAACATCCAGAAAGTTACCTCCGGTCAGATATACTTTTTTTACATCAGAAAACCAGCCGTAGACTTCATATACCTCTTTCGTGTCAAACAGATACTTTACAATTTTTTCATCGGTTGTCATTCCAAATCCGGTATCAAACAACTGAAAGATATCCATTTGTCCTGAACATGCATACTCATTTCTCATTATGGTTTCCTCCTCTTACCATTGGATTGAGGACTGGTTCGGAAACATGTGGCAGCTCAGAGACGGAGTCAATATCCAGAACCGCCAGCATTACTGCTGTAATAAGCGCGCGAGCTGCGCAGACACGACATACACCGGAGACTTTGAAAAGGTCGGCTACGTATGCCCGACAAACGAAGGTTACATCAAAAAGATGGGATACAACAGCCTGCATCCGGAGTACGAACTGCCGGTAGATGTAGGAGGCGGAGCCGACAGCTACGTCGGAGACTATTACTATTCCTCCGAAGGAGGAACGCTGGTGTTCTCTGGCGGTCGCGTGGACTACGGTGCGTTTGCGTCTAAATGCTATACCATGACAATCTCTGGTAAAATCCATTTCACCGCGTTCTACTTCTTGATTACAACAAGGACATATTCGGATATCTCTTTCTATCTGTCTGTTCATGATTCTCCTTTCTACTGAATCCAAACATATAAGTTCCTCCTAATTCAGATCATCTACATCGTCGTCAACAACTTGAGCGTCATCGAAATCAGACCAGTCAAACTCGCCATCCGACATGTTTTCTGCTTTCTCAACGGCTTCTGCATCGGTTTCAGCCTCTACTACTGCATAACCATATTTGACAACAATAA
>CAKTXN010000233.1 GCA_934630905.1 uncultured Eggerthellaceae bacterium | reverse complement strand
GCCGTGCGCATAACCAAAATGGCGTACGCAGCCGAGTGCGACTTGTTGAACGCGTACTTAGCGAACTTCTCGGCGTCATTCCAAATCTGCTCGGCGATTTCCAGCTTGTAGCCGTTCGCAACAGCGCCCGTATTCCATTCTTCCTTCAGTTGGCGCATGACGTCGAGCTTTTTCTTACCCATTGCCTTACGCAAAACATCAGAACGACCTGCGGAAAAGCCGCTCATGACCATGGAAACCTGCATGATCTGTTCTTGGTAGACCATGGTGCCGTACGTTTCTTCCAAAATGGGCTTCAGGCGCTCGTCGTAGTAGTGGACCTCGGTCTTGCCACTCGCAACTTTGATGTAGTCCTCGACCATGCCGGATTCCAAAGGACCCGGGCGGTTCAACGCAATGGAAGCAACAATATCGGAGAAGCGGCGCGGAGGAAGGCGGCTGAACAGGCTTACGTACAGCGCGCCTTCAACCTGGAACAGGCCGTCCATATTGCCGCTGCGCATAAGCGCGTAGGATTCTTCGTCGCCCTCGGTCGGAATCTTTTCGGCAACCAGATTCAGACCGTATCGTTCGTTCACGTTGCGGCACGCGCGGGAAAGAACGCCCAACGTACGCAGACCCAAGAAGTCCATCTTCAAAAGGCCCAGCTCAGGCGTGTAGTGACCGTCGTACTGCGTGATAATGCCGCCGCCCTTGGTGTCGCGCTTTACCGGCACATGGTCGGTCATGGGGTCGCGGCAGATGATGGTCGCGCAGGCATGCACGCCTTCGCCGCGCACATGCCCTTCAATGGCACGCGCGTCATCAACAACCGCCTTCACCTCGGGATCGTTTTCGTATTCCTTTTTGAAGTCGGGGTTCGTCTCCAGCGCTTTGTCGATGGTAATGCCCAGCTCATCGCCAATAAGCTTGGCAACCTTGTCGCCCACCGCATACGGATACCCCAGCACGCGCGCGGCATCGCGCACGGCGTTTTTCGCCTGCAGCTTGCCAAACGTGATAACGCCGGCAACGTGGTCTTCGCCGTAGACTTCCTTGATGTGGTCGATAACTTCCTGGCGACGTTCATCTTCGAAGTCAACGTCGATATCGGGCATTTCCACGCGTTCCGGGGAAAGGAAGCGCTCGAACATCAGGCCGTTGGGAATGGGGTCCAGGTCGGTGATGCCCATGGCGTACGCAACAACAGCGCCTGCCGCAGAGCCACGACCAGGGCCAACGCCAATACCTTGGCTGCGCGCCCATGAGATGTACTCCTGAACAATCAGGAAGTACGCCGGGAATCCCTGCTGGATAATAATGCCCGCTTCGTATTCGTACTGCTTCCACACGTTTTCAGGCACGGGGTCGCCGTAGCGCTCCTTCAGGCCCTTCTCGATTTGCTTGCGGAAGTAGCTGACCTCCGTTTCGCCTTCGGGCAAGGGGAAGCGAGGAAGAATCTGCGTGCGGTCAAGAACAACGTCGATTTTTTCCGCGAGCTCAACGGTATTATCGCAGGCCTCGGGGAAGTCCTTCAGCGCCTCGCGCATTTCTTCTTCGGTTTTCATGTAGAACTGGTCGTTCGAAAACTTCATGCGCTTGGGGTCGTCGAACGTTGAGCCCGTGCCAATGCACAGCATGACGTCTTGCGCGCGCGCGTCTTCCTTCAAAAGGTAGTGGAAGTCGTTCGTTGCGATGGTTTTCAGGCCGCACAGCTTTGCTATTTCCGTAAGTTGCACGTTCAAGTCGTGCTGCGTGATGCCGCCATCGGTTGTGAGGCCTTGGTCCTGAAGCTCGATGTAGAAGTCGCCTGGTTCGAAAGCGGATGCGAATTTCCTGGCCCACTCCACCGCTTCGTCGAAACGGCGGTCGTCCAGAAGCTTGGGGACAAGGCCCGCGATACAAGCGCTCGAACCGATGATGCCCTTGCCGTATTTCTGCAGCATGGCAAACGTTGTGCGCGGCTTGTAGTAGAAGTTGTCAACGTGGGATTCGGAAACCAGCTTCATCAGGTTCACGTAGCCCTCGTTGTTTTTAGCGAGCAGCAGCAGGTGGTACAACGCTGGCTTGCCGTCACGGCGAAGTTCATCGTCGGTAGTGAAGTACACTTCGCAGCCGTAAATGGGCTTGACTTTCTTGCCCGTCTCCTTTTCAACAGCCGCGCAGGCGTCGCACAGCTCGGGCACGCCCGACATTACGCCGTGGTCGGATATTGCCACAGCGGGCATTCCCAGGTCAGCGGCGCGTCGAACCATATCTTTGATGTGCGTTGCGCCGTCGAGCAACGAGTATTCGGTGTGATTGTGCAGGTGAACAAATGCCATGAAACCGTCCTTGAAATGAAAAA
>CAKTXN010000232.1 GCA_934630905.1 uncultured Eggerthellaceae bacterium | reverse complement strand
GCGCCCGCGCGAATCAGCGCCTTGTCCACGCCCATGCGCTTCAGACGATGCTGCAGATACGTAATGGCTTCCTCGTTGTTCCAGTCGGTCTGAACGATGATGCGCTCCACCTTGTTGCCGATAACGCGGAACACTCCTTTGCCCAGCTTGACCACGCGGAAGCGCGCATCTGCCTTCTCGCGCTTGTATTCCCAGACCTGCTCGTAGGGAGATTCTTGGGCGCTTTCTTGCTGCTTCGCCTCTTCGCGCAGGGCATGGACGCGCGTTGCGATGGCCGCCTTCAAGGAATCAACGCCTTCGCCCGTCAAAGCAGAAATCTTATACAGACGCGGATCAAAGGGGCTGTCAGCCCATTCGTCGCCACCCGCTGCGGCAATGGAGTCTTCTTTCACGCGCTGCTCAAGCTTCTTGATAAGTTCATCATCCCAGCAAGCGTCAATCTTGTTGGCAACAACCATGCGCGGACGGTCGGCAAGCTCTTCTTTGTACAGCGCGATTTCGTTCTTGATGATCTCGTAATCGTTGAGCGGATCGCGGCCTTCCCAGTCGCCCGTCAAGTCAACAACGTGCACAATCATGGCCGTACGTTCAATGTGGCGCAAGAATTCATGGCCCAAGCCACGACCTTCGTGCGCGCCTTCAATCAGACCGGGAACGTCGGCCACAACAAAACTGTAATCCCCGCTTGTCGCCACGCCCAGATTCGGCACCAGCGTGGTGAAGGGATAATCGGCGATTTTCGGGCGAGCCGCGCTCATCTTGGCAATAAGCGAAGACTTGCCCGCCGACGGCATGCCTACCAGCGCACAGTCCGCCATGAGCTTCATTTCCAGCTCAACCCAGCCTTCTTCGCCGGGTTCGCCCAGTTCAGCGAATGAAGGAGCACGACGCGTAGACGTCACAAAATGGATATTGCCGCGACCACCCAGGCCGCCGCGCGCCACCGTGATGCGCTCGCCGTCGTGCGTTAAGTCGGCAATCTGTTCGCCCGCTTCTTTTTCTTCTTCGAAATACTCGCGTACCACCGTACCCACGGGAACGCGCAAAATCATGTCCTCGCCCGTTGCGCCATGCATGCGCGAACCTCTGCCGTGCGTACCGCGCTGTGCCTTGAAGTGGTGCTTGAAACGATATTCAATCAGGGACGACAGGCTGGCATCGGCCTGGATGATAACGTTTCCGCCATGACCGCCATCGCCGCCATCAGGCCCGCCTTTCGGCACGTGCGCCTCGCGGCGAAAGCTCATGCAACCCGCGCCGCCCGCGCCGCCTTGCACAAAAATGCGAACTTTATCTGTGAACATACCGTTCCTTTTCTTTCGAAGGGACTCTCAAGGGCAATTTCGCTCGGCACATAGCGCCAGAACGCGTAGCGGAGCTGCACAAAAGCGCTGCAAAACGTTGCGAAGATGCCCGTAAAATCGATACATATGCAACAGTGCCCCCTGCCAGGCAGAGGGCACTGTCAATCGCTTTTAAGTTTATCCTAAAACTGACAAGAACTAAGCTTCTTCAGAAGGAATAACATGAATCTTGCGCTTAACGCCACGCGTGAACTTCAGCGTGCCGTCGCACAGAGCGAACAAGGTGTCGTCCTTGCCGCGGCCAACGTTTTCACCCGGATGAAAATGGGTGCCGCGCTGACGAACGATAACATTACCCGTCTTTACCTTCTGACCAGCGAACATCTTAACGCCAAGTCGCTGTGCGTGAGAGTCGCGGCCGTTACGAGTGGAGCCAAGACCTTTCTTGTGTGCCATGGTTTCCCTCCTTACTAACCAATAGATTCGATCTGAACGCGCGTAAGATACTGGCGATGGCCACGAAGCTTCTTGTAGTTCTTGCGCTTCTTGAACTTGAATACCAGAACCTTTTCGCCACGGAACTGTTCTACAACGGTAGCAACAACCTTGGTGGCAGCAGCCTTAGCGGGATCGGCCTCGACCTTCTCGCCATCGATGATGCAGATGGCGGGCAGCTCAACCTTAGCGCCAACCTCAGCATCAAGTTTCTCGATGTTGAGCTTGTCACCTGCGGCAACCTTGTATTGCTTGCCGCCTGTTTTGATGATAGCGTACATTCTTTCTCCTTGTTGAATAAACGTAAGGCGATATCTTATCTGCGTGACCGTAGCACGTCGGTTTCCCTCTTTGCACCGTCTCCGCGTATGCATCGCGCTTATTCCTTTCACACCCTTTTGGGTGTAACCTGATATATGATAGCAGAAAGGTTTAGCATAGCAAGTACTTTTTTGGCGTTCCTGCAAATTGATTGCCCGCATTCCTGCGAAATCCTGTGCAGAGGCGCCCTCCCGACTTTTGCAGCATAACTGAATAGATTCCAGATCGCTCGCCCAGGTCAACGGGCTTTTTCTTTGTCAAG
>CAKTXN010000231.1 GCA_934630905.1 uncultured Eggerthellaceae bacterium | reverse complement strand
ACGTTTCGTCTTTTCGTAATTCGATTCTGCCATGGACCCCTTCGCCTCCTTGTTCTTTGATCAGCGCTGTTTCGTTCATTGTACTCCGCACTTGCTTTGTATCGTGCCGCGCGGTGCTTTGCGTTCCGATAACCGAGCAAAAAAGAAGGATTTTGAAGACTCTGTTCTTTTACCGAGCAGGTTTTTTGACAAACGTGGCACTATCGCGTGATGGAGTATAATGGATGCTCTTGTGTTCGCGTGCTTGTTTGCGCTGTGTGCCTTTAAGGCAAACGAGCGTGTTCAGATGGGCGTAATGTAAGGGCCCCTTAGCGCGAACAACAGCAATGAAATGAGAGAATACCCAGGTAGAGTGGCTATGACGGCAAGCAAAGAGATGCTTCAGAAAACGAAAATCTACACGTACGATTGCACGTTGCGTGATGGCGAACAAGGCGAAGGGATTGCCCTTTCCGTTGAGGACAAGTTGCGCATTGTGCAGCGACTCGATGCATTTGGCATTGATTATATCGAAGGCGGCTTTCCTGCTTCGAACCCGAAAGACATCGAGTTTTTCCAGCGTGTGGGCAAGCTCAAGTTGAAAAATGCGCGTTTGGCAGCGTTCGGCTCCGTGTGTCATAAGGATGTTTCTGCTGATCAGGACAAGGGCCTTGCCGATTTAGTGGCATGCGGCGCGCCCGTTATCGCCGTTGTTGCAAAAACATGGGACCTGCAGGTCACGCGCGTGTTGGAGACCACGCTTGAAGAAAACCTGCGCATGATTTCCGATTCTGTAGCGTTCTTGGCGGCGCAGGGCAGAGAAGTTGTACTGGACGCCGAGCATTTCTACGACGGTTATAAGGCGAATCCGGAATATGCGTTGGCGTGCGTGGGGGCGGCGGTTTCCGCGGGCGCGCGCATGGTTTCGCTGTGCGAGACAAACGGCGGCGTGCTTCCGTTCGAGGTCGAGGAAATCACCGCTGCGGTTGTTGCTGCGTTTCCGCAGGTGAACATTGGTGCTCATACGCATAACGACACGGGATGCGCGGTGGCAAATTCCCTTTCGGCAGTGCGTGTCGGCGCGCGTCATGTGCAGGGAACCATCAACGGCATTGGCGAGCGCGTGGGCAATGCCGACTTGCTTACCATTATTGCCGACCTGGAACTGAAGATGGGCTTTTTCTGCGTGGGGCCCGATAAGCTGCGCGAGCTTTCCGAGGTTGCGGCGTTTGTGGCCGATTCGTGCAATCAGTCGGTTTGGGCGCATCATCCGTATGTAGGTTCGGCGGCGTTCGCACACAAAGGTGGCCTCCATGCCAGCGCCATCGCTCGTTTTCCGCAGGCGTACGAGCACGTTTCCCCTGATGCAGTGGGCAATAAGTCCCATATGGTGGTAAGCGAGCTGGCGGGCAAAGCGTCGCTTGTTGCGCGGGCGTGGGCTATTGGTATCGACCTGGAGCAGTATCCCAAGTGTGTTGCCGGCATTTTGGAAGACATCAAGCAGCGCGAGAACAAGGGCTATTCGTACGAAGCCGCCGATGGTTCCTTGGCCATGCTTATTTGGGGGCATTTAGGCCAGGTCAAGCCGCATTTCACGTTGGAGAGCTTCCGTGTGATTGTGGATGACTACGAAGACACGGGTGCCTTCGCGAAAGACGCTATGTCCGAAGCCACCATCAAGATCCACGTGGGCGGAAAGCGTGTGGTTGCTACCGGCGAAGGTGCTGGTCCTGTTGGTGCGCTGGACAACGCGCTGCGCCTGGCCATTTCCGAGGTGTACCCCGAAGTTGCCAACATGGAACTGGTGGACTTCAAGGTGCGTATTCTGGACGAAAACGTGGGCACCGATGCCATTACGCGCGTTGCCATTACCACCAGAAACGGCGAGCACATGTGGGGCACGATTGGCGTTTCGGAGAACATCATAGAAGCTTCATGGAACGCGCTGGTTGATTCGATTGAGTTTGGCCTGTTCAAGCTGGGAAAATAGCGAAAGGGTGAACGTGGTGGATAATTTGAGAACACCCGAGGTTGACGAGTTGCTAACGGTTCTGTCCCGCCTGGACGACCCTGATACCATATATGCGCTGTTGCAGGATTTATTCACGGTCCGCGAGATTCGCGATACGTCTCAGCGCTTGCAGGTGGCGCGCATGCTTGCGAAGAAGAATTCTTATACCGCCATCGAGGCAGCAACGGGGGCATCGGCAACTACCATCGCGCGCGTGTCCAAGTGCCTGAGCTACGGCGCGGGCGGGTATGCGGCGGCGCTTGAGGCGCTGGAGGAGTCCGACGCACCGGAGTAGCGACCAGCGGCGGCGCTGCGCGGCGGAGGAGTGACGGGCGGAGAGAGCCGTGGGCGCAGTGTGGCGCGTGGGCGCGCTCGTAAAGTGATTGCTTCAGAC
>CAKTXN010000230.1 GCA_934630905.1 uncultured Eggerthellaceae bacterium | reverse complement strand
TTTCCCTTATCTTTGAGTGCGCATTCACGCCGCGCGCTGCATTTGGCGGCGCCGTTGGCAGCGGTATTGTTACGGCGCTGCAGTTTGGCTGCGCGCGCGGTTTGTTCTCCAACGAAAGCGGTTTGGGTACGGCGCCGATTGTCTCCGCGGCGGCGGCTTCCAAGAATCCGGCTCGTCAGGCGTTGGTGGCTATGACAGGTGCGTTTTGGTGCACGGTGGTCATTTGTCTGTTAAGTGCCCTGGTCATGGTAAGCACGCTGGTGGCGCACCCAGAGATTATGGCGTCGGGCGCGGTGGTAGATGGCACCACGCTGGCAAACGAGGTGTTCGGCACCATTCCGTATGTGGGCAAACCCGTGCTTATGCTGGGCATTCTGTGCTTCGCTTATTCCACGATTATCGGCTGGAGTTATTACGGTGATCGCGTGGTTACGTATTTGCTTGGACACAAGTGGGTGCCGTGCTATATTGTGCTGTACCTGCTGATGGGCTTCCTGGGCGGCATGGGCGTGGGCGACATTGCGTGGACGGCCACCGATATTGCCAATGCGCTTATGGCGCTGCCGAATATTATCTTGGTGTTCCTTGTTGCGGGAACTGTGGGCAAAGAAACGCAGCATTACGTGTATGATGGAAACATCGACGAAGAATGCACCGATCCCATACCGCAACGACTCGATCTCTGATTTGTTGACAAATTACCCCACCTTTTGTCAACAAAGGGAAGGGGCCTGCGGTTGGCGCGTTCGGCGAAGGTTGCGGGTGCGGTTGGCGCGGGCTGGCTGCGGTCGGATGACTGGCGGTCGGCGCGGTACGACGAGAGCTCGCTGGCGGTCTGCAGCCGATGGGTCTGTTGACATGGGAAGACGCGCGAACGGAAAGGAGCGCTATGAAACCGAATGAGAAAACGCGCCAGGTGCTGGTGGGCAACGCGGCGTTTCGCGCGGCGGGGCGCGCGGTGCCGCTGGGCGGCGGTGCTCCCGTGGTGGTGCAGTCCATGCTGAATGCCCCCGCCGAAGACGCAGCCGCGAACTTGGCGCAGATCGAGCGACTTGCCGCGGCGGGTTGCGAAGTGGTGCGCATGGCGGTCCCGCGGCTTGATTGCTTGGATGCCTTTCAGGAAGTGTGCGCGGAAAGCCCCCTTCCCGTGGTTGCGGACATCCACTTTGATGCACGAATCGCTATCGGCGCAGCTCAGCGCGGCGCGGCAAAGCTGCGTATCAATCCGGGAAACATCGGCGGCTTCGAAAAAACCAACGAAGTGATTGAGGCGGCGCGCGAAGCGGGCATTCCTATTCGCGTGGGCGTGAACGCAGGCTCGCTTGACAAGGAGCTTGCCGCGCGTGACGACCTGACGCTTCCCCAGAAATTGGCGCAAAGCGCTGCCGATTATGCGGCGTATTTCGAGAGTCGTGATTTTCACGACGTGGTAGTGTCCGCAAAGGCGCACGATGTGGTTGCCACGATTGAAACGTATCGGTTGTTGTCCGAGCGCATTCCGCAAACGCCGCTTCACATTGGCGTTACCGAGGCGGGTACGCTTTTCCAGGGCATCATAAAAAGCGCTGCTGGCCTGGGAATTCTGTTGGAGCAGGGAATTGGCGACACGCTGCGTATCTCTCTGACCGATGATTCCACGCAGGAAGTGCGCGCATGCTGGGCGCTGCTGAACGCGCTGGGGCTGCGGCATAGAGGCGTGGAGCTTATCAGCTGCCCCACGTGTGGACGCACGCAGGTTGATTTGATTCCGCTGACAGAGGCCGTGGAGGCGCGCCTTGCTAGTGTGGAGCGTCCGCTGAAAGTGGCTGTGATGGGCTGCGTGGTGAATGGGCCGGGCGAGGCATCGGACGCCGATATTGGTGTGGCATGCGGAAACGGTACAGGAATAGTCTTTTCTCAAGGCGAAATGTTGCGTAAAGTAAGCGAAGACGAAATTTTGGACGCACTTATGGAGGAGATTGCGAAACTATGAGCGCTATTTTGAAGATGAGCCAGGTGTACGCGCCCACGCTCAAGGAGGATCCGAGCGACGCTGACATTGCCAGCGCGAAGTTGCTGACGCGCGCGGGCATGCTGCGCAAAGAAGCGGCGGGCATGTATACGTTCATGCCGCTGGGCACACGCGTTTTGCGCAAGATTGAGAACATCGTGCGCGAGGAAATGGACTCGCACGGTGGTCAGGAGCTTCTTATGCCGTTTGTGCAGAACGCCGAGCTGTGGCGCGAAAGCGGGCGTTGGGATGCGTACGGCGCGGAGATGCTTCGCTTTACCGACCGTCACGATGTGCAGTACTGCCTGGGTCCGACCCACGAGGAAGTAGTCACTGACCTGGTGAAAAACGAGCTTCGCAGCTATAAGGACCTGCCGAAGAACCTGTATCAGATTCAGCTGAA
>CAKTXN010000229.1 GCA_934630905.1 uncultured Eggerthellaceae bacterium | reverse complement strand
GAGATGGCCGGGCTCATGCCGTCGATGGAGTCGACGTCGGGCTTGTCCATCTGCCCGAGAAACTGCCGCGCATAAGAAGACAAACTCTCCATATAGCGCCGCTGCCCCTCGGCAAAGATGGTGTCGAACGCAAGGCTCGACTTGCCGGAGCCGGACAGGCCGGTCATGACAACCAGTGCATCGCGCGGAATTTCTACATCAATGTTCTTGAGATTGTTCTCCCGCGCGCCTTTGATAACGATATGATCCCGCATGGGTGCCTCCGAAATTGCTTATGATTCTATGGTCAGCTCCGCCGTGCCCGCACGCACAAGCGCGATGAGCGCCTGCGGCGCGGTCTCGACCTGATAGCCGATCTTGCCGGCGCTGACAAGGATGGTCTCCTGCGCGAGCGCCTGAGATGCAAAGACCGTGCGCAGCTGCTTTTTCATGCCGACCGGCGAGCAGCCGCCGCGCACATAGCCCGTGAGCGGCGTGAGCTCGGACACGTGCAGCATGGCAATGGACTTCTCCCCCACGGCCTTGGCCGCCTTCTTGAGGTCAAGCTCGCACGCGACAGGAATGACGAACACGTACGGTGTCTTGCTCGCGCCGCGGGCGACCAGCGTCTTGAACACCTTCGCCGGGTCAACGCCCGTCATCTGCGCCACAGTCACGCCGTCCACCGCATCGTCGCCGTGCGGATATGTATGCGGCGTGTAGGGCACCTTCTTCTGGTCGAGCAGGCGCATGACATTTGTTTTTTCGATGGATGATTTCGCCATGAGACATTCCTCCGCTAATAATAACACTTTATTATATCCGATTTCCCGCATAGTTTCAAGGGATTTGGCGCAAAAGCGTTGCCAACCGGCACGGTTATGCTATAATACGCTCAGAATGAAACCGGAGGGATGACCGATGCCGGATAACACGATCCGTGGCCGCTTTGCACCCAGCCCGAGCGGGCGGCTGCATCTGGGCAATATGCTGACATTTCTGCTTGCATGGCTGGACGTGCGCGCGCGCGGCGGGACGATAGTATTCCGCCTTGAGGATCTCGACCCGGAGCGCAGCTGGGAGCACTACGCTGACCTGATGGCCGACGACCTGCTCTGGCTCGGGCTCGACTGGGACGAGGGCTGGCGGCCGGGGTCTCAGACCTATCGGCAGGGCACGCGCACGCAGCGCTACACCGCCGCACTCAACGCGCTGACGGAGCGCGGCATGGTGTATGACTGCTATTGCAGCCGCGCAGAGCGTCTGGCCGCGAGCGCGCCGCACCCCGGTGAGCCGCGCGAGGCCGGCTGCCCCTGTCGGACACTGTCAGAGCTGGAGGTGCAAAAGCGCCTGCGCATGGGGCGGCACGCGGCGAAAAAGCTGGAAGTGACCGATGCGGACATTTCCTTCATCGACGGGCACTACGGCCCGCAGAAAACGGAGCTGCGGCGCGGGCGCGATGATTTTCTCATCCGGCGCTCGGACGGCGTGTTCGCCTACCAGCTTGCCGTGAGCGTGGACGATCTGGAGATGGGCGTCACGCGCGTCGTGCGCGCACGGGATCTGCTCGACTCCACGCCCCGGCAGATCTGGCTGATCGAAACACTCGGCGGCCGCGCGCCGGAGTATGCGCACGCGCCGCTGCTCGTTGCGCCGGACGGACGCAAGCTCTCCAAGCGCGAGGGTGACCTGAACATGGAGGCCCTGCGGCAGAAATACACACCCGAACAGTTGACAGGCAAGCTCGCCAAGCTCGCGGGTCTGCGGCAAACGGACGCGCCGGTGACGGCAATCGAGCTGGCAGCGGGCTTTTCCTGGGACAAGGTCCCGCGCACGGACATTCCGATCCCGCCGGATTTTTAATATGAGACGAACGATGGGCGCATCCAGACGGATGCGCCCATTTTGCATGCCATTATTTTTCCGTCAGCCGCTGCACCATGGTGTCGTGCGCGGCACGCTCGGCCGCGTCGTCGAGCGGCTGCAGCTCCAGCTCCGGATAGCGGCCATGCAGCGCCGTCGTGAGCAGGTGGTCGCAAAATGCCGGATTTTTCGGCAGCACCGGGCCGTGGCTGTACGTGCCGAAGACGTTTTGATAGCGCACGCCCTCAAAGCCGTCCTCCCCGTTGTTGCCGCCGCCGACGAGCATCTTACCAAGCGGCGACACGCCGCTGCCGAGGTAGGTCTTGCCGCTGTGGTTTTCAAAGCCGACGACCGTACTGCCGCCGGACTCCGGCAGACACTCGAAGAGTGTGTTGCCGATCATGCGCTCCTTCGCTCCGACGGTATAATAGTCGATCGCGCCGATGAAGTCGCACTGCTTGCCGTCCCACGTGCGGTAGTAGCTGCCGAGCATCTGGTAGCCGCCGCAGATGGTCAGAAACGTCTTGCCGTCGGCGATGGCAGCCTTGATCTCGCCGCCTTTTC
>CAKTXN010000228.1 GCA_934630905.1 uncultured Eggerthellaceae bacterium | reverse complement strand
CGCGCGGCAATCTCGGGAAGCGGCTGGCCGTAAGAAACCTCTACATGAATGTCAACAGCAAGCTGGCCGTTTGCATTGACATCAACATCAATGCCCTGCGCGCTGCCCTTGCCCGCAATAGCGGCGACCAGGCCATTTACCGAGGTCACGCCAACAGCGGTCACGCCTTCAACTTCGCTCATAGCAACAGAGATGATAGTCTCGACAACGCCTGGGGCAATGCTCATGCCGCCAATGCTCAGTTCTTTCATAGCATGTCTCCCATCTGCATTCATGGAAAAGTCCTGCATTGCGAAGGTCGCGGCGCGCTTGCGTCTGCGCATCGAATACGTTGGCCCCGAATCGACCGAAGCCGATTGGCAGCCAATCACATGCGTACCGCTCTTCGCAAAAAAAAACGATATCGATTGATTATACTTCACGTAAGCGATGAATTGCTTCCAAGCTACGGAATAATCAAAAATGCACGGGAACGAACGGCGAACGATTTGCTCCCGGAAGCATCTGTTCCTAACAGCCGGGAAAGCGGCTCACCAGAGCATGAGCGCCCCGTTGCATTGCGGCATCGGGCACGCCTAAAAGCTCACACTCGCGCAGCGCTCCGGCAACATGGGGCACGCCCGCCGAACCAGCATCGGATCCCAACGCCACCAGGCCGCCGCGCTTTACCACCGTCGCAACGGCTGCCGCTTGCTCACGGCAAATGCGCTGCGCAACATCAGGAGAGAACCTGCCTGAATCATGCGCCGCCTGAACAGGAGCGATAGTAGGAACCCAAACAACATTGCTGGCCGCAAGCTTCTCGCACGTGGCAGCATCCATGAGCAAGCCGTGCTCAATGCTGTCAACGCCCGCATCAAGCGCCTGCGTTACCAACGCCGCGGTGTTTACGTGCGCCATTACTGGCAAACCTTTTTCGTGAGCATATGCAACAAGCTGCGCCACGTAAGACGCTGGCAAGCCGGGGCTTGTTATCTTCCCGTAGCAATCGAAGTCCAAAATACCCGAAAGCATGAGCTTCACGAACGTGGCACCTTGGCAAATTGCCTGGTCAACAAGCGTACAATACTCAGCGAAATCAGCAAACGGCAGCCCTAAAAAGCTGCCGTACTGTCCTTGGGGATACAGGGGAAACGCAGGAGTTGCGTAGCGAATGCCATATTCGCCCGCAAGACGCGCCGCGAGCGTGCAAACGCCCCATTTATCGCCACCATCGCGCAGGTACGTGAACCCTGCCTGCGCATATGCAGCAAGCGTCTCACGAATCCAGCGCTCATCAGGCCCGTTTGCATGACGGGCTTTCGCCTGCCGCCAATCGGAGCCATCAAGGGCAATATGGATGTGAGCGTCTATCTTCATGGACTTCACCAATGCACCACAGTTTGGGCACTGCGCGGCCCTAGGAATCCTGGTCCTCAACGTCTTCACGTTCGAATTGACGCACCGTAATGAAGGAAACGCGATGAGCGTTCACCTCGGAAACGGTGATCTCCAGGTTCTCCACGTCAATCGTTTCGTCCTTCACCGGAATATGGTTCAAGTACTCCATGATCCAGCCGCCCACAGAAACACTGTCAGATTCAAGCTTGACATCAAAGAACTCGCAGAAATCCTCCAAGCTCACCGAGCAGTCAACGCGATACAGGTCTTCGCCCAGCTTCTCGAAGTCTTCCTCAACTTCATCGTGCTCGTCCCAGATCTCACCAACAAGCTCTTCCAGAATGTCCTCCATGGTGACAATGCCCAGCGTGCCGCCGAAGTCGTCAACAACAATCGCAATGTGCGATTTTTTGAGCTGCAGCGTTTCAAGAATGTCGCGAATTTTCGTATGCTGATACACGAACAGCGGCGCCGTCATAATCTCCGCAATGGGTCGCTCGGTCATCTTGCCGTTTACGTAGAAGTCCTTCTGATGAAGCACGCCTACAACCTGGTCAATCGTATCGCGATACACCAGCAAACGGGAGAAGCCGGACTGCGTGAACACCTTCGCAATGTCCTCGTGGCTATCGGTAATGTCCACTGCCTCGATCTCAATGCGGTGCGTTAAGATTTCCGCCGCAGTCAAATCGCGGAATTCAAGCGCGTTGCGCAAAAGCTCGCCTTCGTTTTCATCGATGCCACCGTCTTGCTCGGCGTCTTCCATGAAAAGAAGCAGCTCTTCGTGGGAAATCTTCGATTCATCATCGGTCTTGAAGAAGCGCGAGACCAGCTTCTTCCACTGGGAAAGCAGAAAGTTAACCGGAGTAAGCACCCAAATCCATACCCGGATGAACGGTGCACTGAACATGGCGAACTTTTCCGGCATATCTTTTGCAATGCTTTTCGGCGTGATTTCACCGAAGAACAGCACGACAACCGTTACCACTACGGTGGAAATCGTCGCACCAACATCGCCGTAAATGCCAATGAAGAGCA
>CAKTXN010000227.1 GCA_934630905.1 uncultured Eggerthellaceae bacterium | reverse complement strand
AAGAAATCCCTGGTAGAACGAATGGTTGCGGCGGGAATCCGTCGCGTTGTGTGCGTGTGTCCCGGTTGCGCAGAAGAACTGGCGTCGGCTGCGGCGGCGCAAGGTACTGCGTTGGAGATGGTTGCGTTGCCGCAGCTTCTGGCGGATGCCGGTGTGCGCGTGAGCGCCAATCGTGCCCGTGAGCTTGTCGCGCAAGCGGCGGCGGAAGTACGGGAAGCATCCAGCGCGGTGGAGGCGGGCGAAGCTGTGACTGCAGATGCGCTGTCCTGTGCGGGCGGAACCGCGGGTGCGCAGCCTGAAGCGACTGAAGTCGCGGACGCGTGCGCAGCGCTTTCTGCAAGTGAAACCGCAGATGAAACCGCAGATGCAGTGCGTATTGCGCCGTTTGATTCGTGCCATGATCGCGAAGGCGTTTTCGGCGGTCCGCTTCGCACGCTTCTTCAGACGCAAGATGTTCAAGTGGTTGAAATGCTGCATCATGGCGCGAACACGTTGTGCTGTGGGGGTGCCGGTGCAGTAAGTCTGGTGGACCCGGCCATTAAAGAGCAGCGCATCGATTACCTGCTCAAGGGTGAGGCAGCGCAAACGGGCGCCGAGCTGCTGGTTTCGAACTGCCCCACGTGCACGTATACGGCGGCGCAGAAGCGTCGTGCCGACATAAAGGCAGGACGTGCGGTAAGCCAGGCCGTTCCGTGCAATTACCTGGAACTTATCTTCCCCGGGCGGTTTGATTGGAATCAGGTGTTTGACCAGCTCGAAGGCATGTGGTCGGGACAATACGCTGCCTGGGTTCGTTCAGTTTTGCTGTAGAGCGCTGGGGCTGCTGCAACATGTCGTCGCTGCAGCGGGTTGTGGGAGCAAATCTTCTCCCGTGAGCCGGTGCTTCGCAGGGGGGAGGCTGCTCGGAAGATTTTGCCACAGGCAGGCGCGTTTTTGGATGCGTCTTCCGCACGCAGTCCCTTCGCAATTCTCTTCGATGAAAAAAGACCCCCAAATGGGGGTCTACCTGGTGTTATCTACCGGTGTTGTCGCTGCATTTCGGCGGCAGCGAGCAATGTGGCGACTTAGTGCGAGCAGGTGGGTGCATCGGGTGTTTCAATACCCAGTGCACGCGATGCCTCGTTGCGCAGCTCCTCAATGGTCAGCGTGTAGCACGCCAGCGCATCAATCCAGCGGCGCAGGCAGCTGCGACCCTTGTCCGTAAGCGTGAACAGGCGTTTTGCGGAACCTTCTTCGGGGATATCCCAGCGCGACGTTACAAGCCCCGATTCCTCCAGGCGCTTCAGCGTGCGGTACACACCCGTTGCGTCGGGTTTTTTGCCGCCGAACATGGGCGACTTTGCGGCTTCCTGCACAATGACGTATCCGTGCAAGGGTTTTTCGGATTCGGCGAGGATGGTCAAGATGGTAGGCTGAGAAAGACGATTGAGCGATTTTCCCAGTTCGGCGCACTCTTTCATATCCTCATCGCTCTTCGGATGGCAGGCACCCCACATAGAAACCTCTTTTCTTTATCGCTTTTATTCGTCTTGAACAACGCGTTGCAAGCGTACGATGGTCTGAACACAAAAACACATGCTATCTTCCCACAAATAGCGTGTAAGAGCCAATACTTTTTATTAAAAAGAAGAATCTAAGGGGATTCGGGGAGTGGGCTCGCTTCACCGCGGGCAAATCCGTATGGAAAACGACATGTTTCGGATCATGTTGTTGAAAAATGGGTTTCAAATTCGAAGTTGATGCAGGTTGGAAGTAGGTGTGCGCTGCAATTCGGGGTCTTTTTTCGGGTCGAGTTCGGTCGCGGTAAAAAGTGCTTCTGCAAAATCCCAGTTCAACATTATGTTCTGTTGAGATATTTCGTGAGGTTCGCTCGATTCGGAGCTTCGACCTACTTCCAACCTACCACAACTTCGAATTTCGACCCCAAAATCCAACAACATGAATTGAAAAGGGCGGGTTGAGGGTGCGCGAGAAGTGCTTTAGGGACGTGGGTCGGGACAAATGGCGTGAAATGCAACCAGAAAGGGGAGGTGCCGTGAAGTCGTCTAGTTCAATGCGGCGTCATGAGATGTGACGGGGGAGCGATCGCGTGCGCAATTGGGGCAGCGCACCGTTTTGGTCGTGAGATATGACGGGAGCGAAGGTGAAAAGGGCAAGGTGCTCAAGGGTGGAAATGAAAATTCAGCGGTAAATTCCCATATCTGGACGCAACTACTATGTTCGTTCCAGGAATAGGGAGCCCCCGAATGCCAAGATCCCATCCTGCCCGCAGGCTTGTCTCTTGGATCCGCGAAAGGGAGTGTGCCCTTGTAAAAGCAGACGCGCTACAAAACGATGCGCCCGCTGCGTCATTATTCACGTTTGCTGGTATTTCGCCTGGCAGCGCGTGCATCTATCATGAACCCAAGGTCGTAAAACA
>CAKTXN010000226.1 GCA_934630905.1 uncultured Eggerthellaceae bacterium | reverse complement strand
AGCGCATTACGGTGACGATTCCGAAGTGACCGATCGCGTGCAAGGCGTGGTGTATCAAGATGGCTTTACCATCAGCGACAACGTGCTGGTAAAGTACAAAGGCAAGGAGCGCGATATTGCGATTCCCGCGGGCGTACGCATGATTGGGCCGAGTGCTTTTGCAGGCAATCCGTTTGTGAAAACGGTCATAATTCCCGATGGCGTGACAACAATTTCGCGGTGGGCGTTTTATTACTGCACGTCACTGCAGAAAGTGGTTATTCCGCAGAGCGTGACGTTTATCGGCGAAGAAGCGTTTCGTATTTGTCGCATGCTAGAGGAAATTCAGCTTCCTTCGCATCTTGAAACCATTGAGCAGCTCACGTTTTCGGGTTGTGCCTTCCTGCGTAAAGTGAATATGCCTGCAAGCGTTACCACGTTGGGCGAGCGCGCGTTCTGGGGTTGCAAGCGCTTGGAATCCGTCACGCTGGGTGGTCGAGTGATTCCGCCCGCGCTCCTGAACAACGAGTTTCGCCCGCCGCTTCGAAAAGATGAGCCGTTCCCCGCGCCGGTCCCGCGCGCTATTCCGCCCGAGATTCACGTGGCATGGCGCGCGTGGCTTGCTGCGGCGGGGGATGCAGCGGCTGACGCGCCGCTTGCAGCGGGACCCAACGCGCTTGACGCCGATTGCCGCCGCTTCTTGCGCGAGCAGGGCGATAAGGTGTGCGCGGCGCTTGGCTACGATGCTGAAACGCTCAAATTCATTGCGAAGAACCAGCTCATAACGAAGGATGCGGCATTGCGCGCGGCGGCGGAGTGCTCGGCACGCGGTTCTGTGGAGGCAACGGCGCTTCTCATGGAGTTGGCGCAGGGGCTTGCCGTTGATGACGGGCTGGATTTGTAGGCGACTCGAAAGGCGGCAGGCTCTAACGTGCGCACTCGTGTCTGTCCGTCGCCCTTCGCTTCGCAAACCTCTTGCAAATCATTCGTCAGGACTTGGTAACCTTTGCGCATCTTGGTGTTGCAGAGCGCCGTTCAAGCATATAATGCGCTTATGATTACTATTTATCGCACAGATGAAACAACGAACGCGCTTTCGCAACTTGAAGAAATTCAGCCAGGTTGCTGGGTGAGCGTTGTTGCGCCCACCGCCGAAGATCGCGGCTGGCTTGAGGGTGCGCTGAACATTGAGCCGGAATTCATTACCGCCATGTTCGACGACGAGGAACGCTCTCACGTTGACTACGACGAAGATTCGCGCCATACGCTGGTTATTTTGGACTGCCCTTGCGTAGAGGACAAAGACGACAAGGTTGCTGCCGATACAACGCAGTATGACACGCATCCGCTCTCGGCGCTTTTTTTACCGGAACACCAGCTCATCGTGACGGTGGCGCTTCAGGAAAACGCGACGGTGACTTACTTTCAGGCGGGTCGCTCGCGTGAGCTTAAAACGCAGCAGCGCACGCAAATGCTGCTTCTTATGATGCTTCACGTTTCTCAAAGTTACCAGACAAACTTGCGCATTATCGACCGCCAATTCAAGAAAAACGAGCAGAAGCTGCGTGCGAGCATGCGCAATCTTGAGATGATCCGCATGCTGGGTTTGGAGAAGTCGTTGATTTACTTCTCCATTTCTCTGCGTGCCATGGAAGCAACGCTGGCGAAGATCGGCGCGGGAAAATACATCAAGATGTTCGAAGAGGATAAAGACCTGCTTGATGACGTGCGCATTGAGTTTCGCCAAGCTTCCGAGATGTGCGAAATCAGCTCGAAACTGCTCAACGAAACCATGGACACGTTCAGCAACATCATCAACAATAGCATGAATGACGCCATAAAGCGTCTGACCATCATCACGCTCGTACTGGCTGTTCCGACGATTGTGTTCAGTTTTTACGGCATGAACGTGGACAACCTGCCGTTTATTGACTCGTGGGTGTGGGCTATGCTCATATCGCTGGTGCTCTGCATTTCTGCGGGGATCATCTTCGTCAAGTGCCGGTGGTTTCGGTAGCTTGTGCGCTACAGCGATCGTGCGACGAGTTCTGATTCCCATGTGCTTCCTGGGGGAATGCGGTTGCAGCGGGTGTTGTGAGTGCGGCAGATGCTGCGCCGCCCTGTGCCTTCCCTTGAGACAAATGGGCTTTTGGTAGTAACGTTATCCTATTGTGTTGCTGTATTTTTGCCTGGTGAGGTATACTAAACGGTTAGGAAAAGAACAATTATCTGCGTCTTTGGGACTTTTAGGTGTGCGAAGGCTTCGGCGTTCGGTCTTCTTGGATAGACCTGGAACATGAAATCGGTCAAAGCGTTCGGGTCTCGTAAGGCGCTCAGGTATGGTACAGGAATAGGAAACGGTTCTCTCTTATGGGTTCAATACCGCAAGGGCTTTCTTCGCAACAGGGAATAGACGGCTTGAATGCGTGCGCGCAAAGTGCGGACGTTCTTATTAT
>CAKTXN010000225.1 GCA_934630905.1 uncultured Eggerthellaceae bacterium | reverse complement strand
CTTGCCGTTCCAGGGGTCGTTTCGTTCGGTTGAGATTCTTCAGAAGAAGGATCTTTTTCGTGCGTTTTTGGCAGAGAACGGCTTCAATTGCCCGCAGTTTTTCATGTTTCGCTCGGAAGAGGAAGCTCTTGAGCGGGCAAATGATTTTCCGTACCCCGTGATTGTCAAGCCTACCGATTCTGCGGGGAGCAAGGGTTGCACGCGCGTTGATTGCGCATCGGAATTGGCAGCGGCCGTTGAGTATGCCTTGCCGTTTAGCCAGGATGGCTCGTGCATTATCGAACAGTTTCTGGAAAAGCTCTATCCCTCTTCCAGCGCAGATTGCTTCTCTGTCAACGGAAAGATCGTGTGCCTTCCGTTCACCACGCAGCCGTTCGATAAGAACGCCGCCAACCCGTATACGCCGGCGGGTTCGCAAATGCCCAGTTCTATTCCCGAAAAGCACCTTGAGCAGCTGCGAGGCGAGCTTCAGCGGCTTTTTGACCTGCTTGAATTAAGGACGGGCGTGTATAACATTGAGACGCGGGTGGCAACCGATGGGCTGCCGTATATCATGGAGGTGTCGCCGCGTGGGGGAGGAAATCGCCTCTGCGAGCTGCTGCGTTACGCCAGCGGAGTGGACCTTATCCGGGCTTCCGTTCAGGCGGCTTTAGGCGAAGACGTGCAGGATGTGCATGATCCGGTCATCGACGGTTACTGGCATGAATCCATTCTGCATAGTGCGCATGGCGGCGTATTTGCAGGTATGTGGTATGCGCCCGGCTTCAAAGAGGCTCATGTAGTCAACGAGCAACTTTGGGTTGAGCCAGGCGACGTTGTGGAAGGATTCAGTGCCGCAAATCAGGCATTCGGCACGATTGTGCTCCGTTTCGATACGAAAGAAGAGCTTGCGGCATTCAATGCGAACGAATCCCAATTCATGTACGCCATCATCGACTGATTTGTTGACAAATTACCCCACCTTTTGTCAACAAATGCCGCAGTGAGATTGCAAAGGCACCCGTCGGCAAGGGTTCATCTCACGACTCCGCTTGGATAATGCTTCTTTGCTCTTGCGACTCGCTCAACTTATCCAAAGCGCCGCAGTTCGGTTCAACCTTTGCCAGCAGGCGCCCCTTAAAGATCATGTTTGGAACAGGGGACGGAGGTTTGTTCCAATTCGTCCATCCGGCGGACGCCCCAAGGGTCTGCGTGCCGGAGATTTTGCGCGCACCTGGGCACCATGGCGCGATGACATTGCATTGGTGTCCCTTTTCGGTGGTCTTCCAGCGGTATGTTGTCGTTTTTTTCACCCGAATGTGCAAAATATTCCTGCACGGGGTAGGTGGGAAGGGGTTTCGGCGCGCATGCTTTGCTGTCTGAAATTCGCGACCTGGGGTTTTCTTGGCTAGCGGCGATACGAGCGGCGACTTGACGCCTCTTTTACATCTTCGAGGTACCCCGAACAGTCATATTTTGCGCATCGGGGCCCGATTTCCGACAAGATGGCCCCTAGTTTGGTTGTTCCCGAAAGAAGCGTCGCGGTTCAACTCAACCCTTGCCGGCAGGTGCCCCTTGTTGACAAAAGGTGGGGTAATTTGTCAACAAGGGGCTATTTATCTGGGGTTTTGCTATGCCATATCGGCGAGGTCCAGGATAAGGCGCTCGGTCTTTTCCCAGCCCAGGCAGGGGTCGGTGATGGATTTTCCGTACACGCCATCGCCGATTTTTTGCGAGCCGTCTTCGATGTACGATTCAATCATGAAGCCTTTGACCAGGCGCTTCAGCTCGGGATTATAGGCGCGGCTCTGCATGACCTCCTTGGCAATGCGGATCTGCTCCAGCGGCTTTTTGCCCGAGTTTTCGTGGTTCGTGTCCACAATAACGGCGGGGTTTTCCAGACCCGACTTCTGATACAGCTCGTTGACCAGCATCAAGTCCTCGTAATGGTAGTTCGGCTGGCTCTGCTTGTGCTTGTTTGCGTAGCCGCGCAGAATGGCATGCGCCAGAGGATTGCCCTTGCTGGTGCATTCCCAGCCGCGGTAGATAAACGTATGGCTGTGCTGAGCTGCGGTGATGCTGTTCAGCATAACGGAGAAGTCGCCGCCGGTGGGGTTTTTCATGCCCACAGGAATATCCAGCGCGCTGGACGTCAGGCGATGATCCTGGTTTTCCACCGAACGCGCACCCACGGCAACGTAGCCCAGCAAATCGTCTAGATACTTGTAGTTATCGCAGTACAGCATTTCATCGGCGCAGATGAATCCGGTTTCGGTAATGGCGCGCATGTGCAAATCGCGGATGGTCATAATGCCTTTGAGCATGTCGGGTTTGGCCTCGGGGTCAGGCTGGTGCAGCATACCTTTGTAGCCCAGGCCTGTGGTGCGCGGCTTGTTCGTGTAGATGCGCGGAATGAAGTAAATCTTGTCGGATACTTTTTCCTCAAGCTTTGCCAGGCGGCTCAGGTAATCAAGTACGCT
>CAKTXN010000224.1 GCA_934630905.1 uncultured Eggerthellaceae bacterium | reverse complement strand
GGCGCCGCGGCGCCTCCCCGCCGGGGGCGTGGCTCTGCCGGGGACCCGCATCGACCTGGAGCGCGGCCAGAACGTGGTGCGCTACCTCCGGCCGGCGCGGAAGGACCCCGCCCGGAAGATCGGCGGGCGGAAGGAGATGGCCCTGGCCCTCTCGGGCGACGAGGGAGGGGGCGAGGAGGCGTGAAGAAGCTCCGGGGCATCCCCCTGCCGGAGGAGAAGCAGGGCCTGGTGCGCTACACCTGCCTCTGCTATCGGGATCTGCCGAAATACACCCAGGAGAAGATCCAGCGCCTCTGCGCCGAAGCGGGAGGCGCTTACAGTGCTGCCCTCTGGGAGGTGATGTGCACCCGGGAGACCGTGACGGCCATCGCCCTGCGGCACCACGTGGGGGAATCCACCCTGTACCGGGCCCGGAAGGAGTTCTACGTCCGCTGGTTCCGGAAACGGTGAGGGAACCCCGCGGGAAAAATCGAGCCTCGGAGACGCCGGAAAGCCTTGCGCTGCCGGCGTCTCTTCGCATTTTCGCGGGGGCGAAAAGTTGGTGATAACGGGCGCTTATGATGGAGTACCATGGATACAACGGGAGGAGGGACGGAGATGGCGGAGAGAGACGACCTCCAGGCGAGGATCGCGGCGGCCGCCCGCCCTCTGACGGACCGGCAAAGGGCCTTTGTGTTGGAGTACCTGCGGGACCTCAACGGCACCCAGGCGGCCATCCGGGCGGGCTACGCCGAGGACCGGGCGGCCAGCACGGCCAGCCGGCTCCTGCGAAGGCCGGAGATCCGGGCTTTTCGGGACGTTTTGATGGAGGAGCGCTTTGAGGCGGTGGGCATCACCCGCTACAACCTGGTGCTCTGCGTGTGGGAGCAGTACCTCAAGTGCACACAGAAGGAGCCGGTGATGGAGTGGGACAGCGAGGCCCACGCCTGGGTGCACAAGGGGCAATGGACCTACAACGTCAAGGGGGCCCTGAAGGCCCTGGAGATGCTGGGAAAGATGCTGCCGGAGACGGCGGGCAAGGACGACGATACCCCGGCGGGGCTGGAGGCCCTGCTGATGGGCGGCGATATGGGAGGAGGCCGGGAATTTTGACCGGAAAGAAAAACGAGGCGGCGCGGCGGAAGCTGGAGCTCTGGCAGCACCGGCTGGCCATCGCCCAGAGCGCCTGGGCGGCGGAGCGGGGGAAGATGGACCGGCGGGAGCAGCTCTACCGGGGCTCCCACGACATCTACCAGCCGGACGGGAAGCTGGCGAAGGCCAAGGCCACCCACGTGCGGAACATGATCTTCGAGCTCATCGAGACCCAGGTGGACAGCAACATCCCTCAGCCCAAGGTGACGGCGGTGCGGGAGGAGGACGAGGCCCTGGCCAAGATGGCGGAGGACCTGATCCGGAACCTCCTGGACCGGCTGCCCATGGAGCGGCTCAACGACGAGGGGGAGCGCATCTGCCCGGTGCAGGGCGGCTACGAGTTTTTGGTGGACTGGGACGACAGCAAGGCGGGCAGGGGCTGGATGGGCCAGCTGGCGGTCTCCCTGCTCCACGCGAAGCGGGTGATCCCCCAGGACGGCATCTACAACGTGCAGGACATGGACTGGCTCTTTACCATCGACTCGCCCACGAAACTCCAGGTGAAGCGGCGCTACGGCGTGGACGTCTCCGGCGAGCGGGAGGAGGACCCCGACGCCCGGGAGATGGAGGGCGACAGCTCCACGGAGGAGCTGGTGACCCTCTACACCGCCTACTACCGCAACGACGCCGGCGGCATCGGGCGCCTGCGCTGGGTGGGGGACACGATCCTGGAGGACCTGGAGGACTACCAGACCCGGCGGGTCAAGCGCTGCCGGGCCTGCGGCCAGGTGGGCGACGGCCGGGAGTGCCGGTACTGCGGCGGCAAGGCCTTTGCCGAGGAGCTGATGGAGTACGAGGAGCTGACGGCGGACCTCACCACGGCGAACGGCCTGGTCATCCCGGCGGAGACCCAGGCCCGGGACGAGTTCGGCCAGCCCCTCTTTGAGGACGTGGGGGAGCCGGAGCTGCTGGACCCCATGCCGGGGATGGACGGCCTCCTGCCCCAGCTGACGCCGGCGGCGGGAGCCATGGGCGTGCTGCGCTACCAGCAGCGCCCGGTGATGGAACCCACCCGCGTTCCATACTACAAGCCGGACATGTTCCCGGTGGTGCTGCGCAAAAACGTGAGCCAGTACGGGCGCTTCCTGGGCGGGAGCGACGTGGACGCCGTGGAGGACCAGCAGAACGCCCTCAACAAGCTCTCCACCAAGATCAACGCCAAGATCCTGGGCGGCGGGAGCTTCGTGACGAAGCGCAGGAGCATGGGCCCCATCCTGACGGACGGGGACAACAACACGTTGGAGGTGGACCAGCCCTCGGACCTGGAGTGCATCAAGGTCTACAACACCCAGGTGGACATCTCGGCGGACCTGACCCTCCGGAGCGAGGTCTATGAGGAGGCCCGCCAGACC
>CAKTXN010000223.1 GCA_934630905.1 uncultured Eggerthellaceae bacterium | reverse complement strand
ATATAGGGCTGCGTCATTTTGCTGTGCGCGTCCGGCACCTGGAGCAGGATGCAGATGCCTCTCCCGTTCCAGCCTCTCCGCCGCACGGCGCCCCCGTGCCGCAGCTGCCGCAGCGCCCAGCCGAAGTCTCTCCGCTCATCCGCGCACACACAGTTCCCGCCGCAGGGATGTTCCGCCTCCGGCACCGCTCCCTGGGGACCGGCCTCCTGCCCCACCGCCTCCGGCCTCACGGCACAGCCATGCACCGCCGTCTGAAGGAGGAAACCCAGCAGCATCCACACCTTGTCCCGGATCTTCTTCAGGCAGATGTCCCGGCCCATGGCCTCGTCGTAGTTCTCAGGGCTCACGCAGCTAGAGCTCTCCACGATCTCAAAGCCGTTGCGGAGCACCGCCCGCACCACCGTGGTCTTCTCCCCCAGGGTCTCCGTCCAGGTTTCCAGGATAAAATCCTCCACCATCTTAGCGCTGATGCTGGGCTCGTCCGTTTTCAGCGCCCGGTCGTGCTCCAGGGGCAGGTACGCCTGCTCAAACACCGCCTTGGGGCTCCAGCTCTCGTAGCCGTCCGCGTAGCGGACCCGGTAGCCCTCCTCGGGTCGGTCGGCGCTGCCGAACATAGTGCCCGCTTCGTAGACCTTCCCGTTCAGCCGCCAGGCAGGCTCCGCCTCCACCAGCTTCGTTCCGATGTACTTTTTCATAGTCATATCCTCCTTTTATTCCGGCCGGGGGTTCCCCGGTTCCGTGCTCATTTCTTCCTCCTGTGCGCCCCCGGCGCCGACCATCCGGCGGGCTCGTAGCGGTTCCGCCCCGGCACCCACACCACGCTCATGGGCGCTCCGCAGACCACGCAGGGGATATCAAAGGCGCTCTCCTCCACGTTGGTGGAGTAGATACTCTTGTTCCCGCACTTGCAGGTGGCCTTCGCCGGATGCACGTGCCCCCTCAGCCTCGTCACCTGCCCGCAGCGATCGCAGGTATACTTGCTGTACCAGCTCTTGGCGCAGAAGGTCTTCTCCGCCCCGCAGTGCTCGCAGCGGATGTGGGAGAAGCCCAGGATGGCGTTCCCGTCCTTGGATGGCTCCTCCTCTCCCTGGGGGGGCTCCCCGCTCACGGCCTCCGCCGGCTCCGGTACGTTTTCCGCCGGTTCGATCACACTCTCCGTGCCTTCCGGTACGCTTTCCGCCGGTTCGATCACGCACTCCATGCGTTCCTCCGCCGCCCGGAGGGGCCGCCAGTCCCCTCCGTTCTCCCGGCTCCAGAGCCGGGCGTAGAGCTCCAGCAGCTCCTCCATGTCCTCCGGCGGCTTTTCCACACTCAGCAGGATCATTCTCTTTACGGTCTCCGCTCTCATGGTTTTCTCTCCTTTTCCGGCCATTTTGCCGCCCCCGGCAAAATGGCCTATGTCTTCGGCCGCCCCCAGCGCTGCTCCAGCAGCCGCCGGGTGGCCTCGTCGGCGCTCCGCCAGTCCTCCCACATGTCCGCGGTCCAGTTCCGGGCCTCCCCCTGGGGCAGCTCCCGGGTGGTCCGCTGCTGGGATCGGATCTGGTGGCAGATGGCCGCCGCCATCACAAGGTCGTCGTGCTGCCCCTCCGCCGCCTGGGGCTTGCGCCCCGGCCCGTAGACAAAGACCAGCATCTCTCCCAGGGTCTCAAAGCTCCGGATAAGCTCCGGGGCCTCCTCCGTCACGGTGTGGAGCCCCGCCAAAATCTGCGGCCGGGTCTTTTGGGTGGTGGCCCAGCCGTAGGCCTTCACCATCTTCCCGGCAAAGGTATCAAAGCGCTCCCGCTGGTAGAGCCGGGGATAGCCCCACTCCTCCAGCTTTAATTCCGGATAGGTGGAGAAGTTGATCTCGATGCCGGCCAGTGCCTGGTTGTACCACATCCCCAGGCAGTAGACCTGCCGGGCGTAGTAGATCTCGCTCAGGGGCTGCTGCAGCTCCGCCACCTGCTCCCCGGTCCGGTTGTCCAGCACGAAGGCCGTGAAGCGGTCGCTGCCCTCCCCCGCCGTGTCCCCGGCCAGCACGTAGGGCACGCCCTCCTCCGGCTCCCGGTAGATGCGGATGTAGCCGCCGGGCTTGTCCGCGAAGCGCCAGTCCTCGGGCCGTCCGCCCTCCGTCTCCGGCTCCCGCCAGACGAACTCTCCCACCCGCGCCGGCGGGGGCAGGGACCGCCGCAGGGCGGAGAGGGTGTCGTTGTCAAAGTAGCTCTCGCCGGAGAGGAGGAAGGCCTCGTCCGGCGTGTTGGGGTACTCCTGCCGGAACTCCTCCACGCTGCCGCCGCAGTTGGTCTTGATGCACCACCGCCGCCATTGCAGCTGCTCATCGTCCAGCCCGAAGTCCCGCCGGAGGCCCTCCTCTTCCTCAGTCCACTCCGTGCCGGGCGGTACCGCCTTGCGGTAGTCCTTTTCCAGATACCACGGCAGAAACACCGGCACCCAAGCGTTTTCCCCGCTGACGGCACCGTCCCACAGCTCCTTGAAGTGGTCATAGCCGTTGGCGGTGGATT
>CAKTXN010000222.1 GCA_934630905.1 uncultured Eggerthellaceae bacterium | reverse complement strand
GCTACGACGCTTTTGTCTTGCTCGGAAGATGGAGCAAGGGAACGCTATTCAATTATCTGTTGTACTTTTTCTTTCTGTTGACAATCGTTGTGCCAATGGCTGCCCCACCGCTGATAAACAACAGAGCAATCCACAAGGCAAGATTGGAGTTATCTCCCGTCTGCGGAGACTTGTCGGCACCGGGCTTGATGGTGCCGCTGGGCCGCTTTGCCGTTACGGTATCGGCCTGCTTGATTTCCTGTGTTGCCGCAGCGTCCTTGTAATACTTCTTGCAACCGGAGCAGTACCAATACTCGATATTGCCCTCGGCGACCCTGGTCGCCGTCTTTGCCGGGACGTGCTTCAAGTCGGCGTGGTTCTTCGCGTCAAGCTTGCCGTAGGTCTTTCCGCAGACCGCGCACTTTGCCTTGTCCTTGCAGGTCGCCGTCCCGCCGGAGCAGTCCTTGGTTTCGGAGCCGGTGCAGCCGTCTACCGTGCATTTACGGGTGTGCGTACCGTCGCCGTTGGATACCCATTCACCGTAGGTATGCCCGTCGTTGACCGTTACGGTCATTTCGGCAGTGTTGCCTGCCTTGTCGGTCACAACAATCGTCTGCTCACCGCTTGCGGGAGAGAGAATAAATTGACCGTTTTCATCAAGGATGACTTCCGTGCCGTTCACCTTCACTGTGCCGATATACTTCTCGTCAACGGTAATAGTCTGTGCTGCGCAATAGGTTTTGCCGGCTTCAATGCCGGAGATAACGGGGACTGTTGCGTCCAGCACGATGCCGTTTGTGTTAATGTAGGCAACGTTTCCGCTGGTATCGGTCAGTTTTGCATAAATAACATACTCGTTATCGGCATTGATACTGAACGGTGCGGAGTATGTCGTGAAGGTCATGCCCGCAAGTTCCGATTGGGTAAGCGCCTTATCGCTCAGCAGGTATTCGATCTTAACCGCTTCGCCGCTGTTGTCCGCAGCGGTAACGGTTACCATCTGCGTATCCTTAAAGAACAAACCGAAGGTGATGGTGTTGAAGAAAGACTTCCAGCCGTTTTTGGCAATCTTGATTTCGCCTGTAGGCACTGCAATATCACGCCACTGAGCCGTGATCGTCAAATCCTCGGCAGGCATGGTTGTCGGGAATGCTTTATCCCAACCGTTGAACTGATAGCCCTCTCTTGTCAGGGTCGGAGCGGTAATTGGTGTGCCGTAATCCTGCGTTATGGTAATATCCGCTTTGCCGTTTTCGGGTTTGACTGTGATGGTATATTGATTGATCTCCCACTTCGCCCAGTATTCCTTATTGCCCGTTTCGGTGTTGCTGATCGCCGTAACAGGAGAGCCGGTCAGATTTTCGTTGTCATACCAGCCCTTGAAGGTGTACCCGGTGCGCGTCACATCTGTCGGAAGCGTTGCACCCACGCCGTAGGTGTATCCGGTGACATTGCCGCTGTTGATCGTGCCGCCGTTTGTGTTCAGCGTGACGGTGTAGGTATTTGCTTCCCACTTCGCCCAATACTCTTTATTACCTGTTTCTGCACCGCCGATTGCCGTAACAGGATTGCCGGTCAAGCCTTCGTTATCATACCAGCCCTTGAAGGTGTACCCGGTGCGCGTCACATCTGTCGGGAGTGTTGCGCCCACGCCGTAGGTGTATTCGGTGACATTGCCGTTGTTGATCGTTCCGCCGTTTGTGTTCAGCGTGACGGTGTAGGTATTTGCTTCCCACTTCGCCCAGTATTCCTTATTGCCCGTTTCGGTGTCGCCGATTGCCGCAATGGGAGAGCCAGTCAGATTTTCGTTGTCATACCATCCCTTGAACGTATATCCCGTATAGGTCATATCGTCGGCTGTCGGAAGCGTTGCACCCACGCCGTAGGTGTATTCGGTGACATTGCCGCTGTTGATCGTACCGCCGCCCGTATTCAAGGTTACGGCGTAGGTCGGGGCTGTCCACTGCGCCGTCAGTTTCGTCACCTCAGCCGGAACACTGGCACCGGGCGCGTAGAGCTTACCGTCGCTGCCAAGCCACATAAAGTAACTGCCTGTATCTCCATTGGGGCGGGTCATGCCGTCGGATGCAGGCGCGGTAAACTCGCTGCCGGTTTTCACGATGATTTGAATATCCTCGGAGCTATTACCCAGCGTGCCGCCGCCAAGGTCAAGGGTAACGACCTTCAGTCCGTCAGAACCCAGTGTGTCAGGGTTCAGGATTTCAAGCACGGGGCGGAAAACGACATTCGGGTCGGAGCTCGCAGCATTGTCGATGCCCCAGAGGCGGGCCGAAATGAACCCGCGAACCGCACGGAACGACGAGTTGTATCTTGTTGTGTCCTGCCCCCACGAATATATGCCATTCCAGTTTTTGATGTAGCCGCTGTTCTTGTTCAGCATTGTGTCCCATTCGTTGCTTTGGGGCACGCCGCGTTGGGAATCGCCCGAACCTGTAGCGTTACTTCCCACAGACGGTGCGCGCAGGGTATAGTCCACGCCGCCGCTGGCATAATTTTTGCCGAAAATCAGACCTTCG
>CAKTXN010000221.1 GCA_934630905.1 uncultured Eggerthellaceae bacterium | reverse complement strand
GATTCTGCCAATGGCGCGTAAGTTTGTTGCGGTTGCCGAAATAAAAGCGATTCGTTTGATACGCTTGAACCGTTTTGGTTTTTTTCGTAAGGGCCGTTATGACTCGACCCGTTTCGCCCTTGTCAGGGAAAGTTCAGATCCCCCGTTCCATTGACGGATTGAGTAAGGCTCCTCTTGAAGCAAGTCGTTGTGTATGTAATAATAAGAACATATGTTCGAGTATAAGTACATAGCAATTGACTTGAAGTCCTTCTATGCATCGGTTGAATGCGCAGATAGGGGGCTTAATCCGCTCACGACTAATTTGGTGGTTGCGGACGCCCGCCGCACGGAAAAGACCATCTGCCTGGCTGTTTCACCCTCGCTTAAAGCGTATGGCGTGGGCGGCCGTGCGCGTCTTTTTGAGGCAGTGCGTCAGGTGCGGGAAGTGAACGCGGAGCGGCTTCAGGCTCTTCGCCGTGCGCGCGTGGGGACGTCTCTAGATGCGCGTGCAGGGGCGCATTCGGACGCGTGGACCGGCGGACAGACAGGGGCGCAGAAAGCGAAGTCAGCGAATACGCAGACGCGCGCTTGCGCAGAAACTCGCGCTGCGACTTCTGACGAGAGGAGCAACGCTGCACCCCATGCCCACAAGGACGATTTTGATTCCGAAGGCTCCGGCAATCAAAGTCTTCAAAAACCTCATCTTTTCGAGGACGACTGCACGGGGCGTGATCTTGAGAAGTATCGTGCGTTTGAGCAGGCGCTTTTCACGTCCGCTTCGTTTGACGATGCCGTAGTGCAGCAAAACCCCGAAGTTGAGCTGGACTTTCTTATTGCGCGCCCGCGCATGGCGAAATATATCGAAATCTCAACGAAAATATACCAGGTGTATCTGAAATACTTTTCGCCCGAGGATATCCATGTGTATTCCATCGACGAAGTATTCATTGATGCGTCGAAATACGCAAACGTCCACAAGATGGATATCAAAACGCTTGCTTCTACGGTGGTCTCCGACGTTTTTCAAACAACGGGCATCACCGCAACAGCGGGAATCGGCACGAACCTCTTTCTCTCGAAAGTTGCCCTTGATGTTCTGGCTAAGCACGAAGAGCCTGATGAGAACGGTGTTCGCATTGCGATGCTTGACGAGCAGGCGTATAAAGAGCGCATTTGGCCGCATCGTCCGCTCACGGATATTTGGCGCGTGGGCAGGGGATACGCGCGCAAGCTTGAAGCGAACGGCATGTTCACCATGGGCGATGTAGCGCGCTGCTCGCTGGGCGGTCGCGGCGATAAGCTCAACGAGGATTTGCTGTTCAAGCTGTTTGGAAAAAACGCTGAGCTTTTGATTGACCATGCGTGGGGTCACGAGCCAGTGACCATGCGCGAAATCAAAGAATACAAGCCGGCGGTCAATTGCAAGGCATCGGGGCAAGTGCTCCAACATGCTTACAGCACGAATGCTGCGCGCTTGGTGGTGCGGGAAATGGCTGATGCACTTGCGTTTGACCTGTTGGCAGAGGGGTTGGTAACCGACAAGCTTACGCTGACGGTTGGCTATGATCGCTTGTGCTTGGAAGATGGGGCGCTCGCTACAGCGTATGCGGGACCCATCGTTTCCGATCGATATGGTCGGAAAGTGCCCCAGCATGCTCATGGAACGGTGAATTTAGAGGAATGCACGGCCTCGTCGCGCATCATCACGAAAGCGATTTTGGAGCTCTACGATCGCGCGGTGGACCCGAAGCTATTGGTACGTCGCATAAACTTGAGTGCCGAACGCGTGGTGCCAAAAGAGACCGCCGAACAGGAGAAAAGCCATGGTCAGATGTCGCTTTTCGACTGGGAAGAGGAAGCAGGAACGCCGTCTGCTGGCACGGGCGCCGCAGCCGCCGGAGTGAAATGCGGGGCGGGTGCTACGGCTGCACTGCCTTCGAACCCTTCTCCTTCGGAAGCTGCCCTGCTTGAGAAAGAGCGCTTCTTGCACGATGCCGTGTTGGACGTGCGCAACAAATTCGGCAAGAACGCCGTGTTTCGTGCGGTAAGTTTGCAAGAAGGCGCCACAGCGCGCCAGCGAAACACTCAGATTGGAGGCCACAACGCATGAGCTCGCTTGGAAAAATGCTTTCGGACGCGGCAACTGCAGAGCGTGGTCCTTCTGCTGATCAAGAAGCCCCCGATCCAACAAGCATGAGTGCGTTTGGACTGCAGTGGACGCTTGTGGAAGAGGGCGTTGAGCGATCCGCTACTTCCGCGGACACGCAATCCGCTGCGGCGCCCGCCAGCACCGCGCTCGCTTGCGGCGAAATGCCTGGTAAATATGACGACATCATTGGCCTGTCGCGCCCGAAGTCGTTGCGTCCTGCCATGCCGCTGCGCGATAGGGCGGCGCAGTTCGCACCGTTTGCGGCGTTAACGGGCTACGATGCTTCAGTGCAAAACGCTGCACGCGCTATGGCGGCTCACATCGAGGAAATCGACCGGGGAATTCCCATCGAGCTGGAAGAAATGGTGTTTCCGGCAGGCGATGACTTCGATGAATAC
>CAKTXN010000220.1 GCA_934630905.1 uncultured Eggerthellaceae bacterium | reverse complement strand
ACGAGGGTTTGTGGGCGCATGCTCACAGCGTTGAGCTGCGCAAAGAGATCATCGATGGGAAGGCGCAGGCGTAAGAGAAGGCGAGCTGCTGCAGCGCTACCGCAGCAGGTGCGGCGCCGCGACAGGCGAAGGTGCGGAAGCGGGCGTGTTGCGCTGTATTCCCAAATCAGCCGGGTGTCAGTGTAGGTGTCAGTCTGGTGCGTCGCTTGAACTAGGCGTAGGCGCGCCATCTGGGGCATTTCGCAGGCGACATTGTTCGGCGGAGTGCCGAGCGCAGGCATAAGTTGTGTTTCGTCACGCCTTGTTTGGTGAGAGCCAGCGCGGGTTTTAGCGGGGTGATCCGCTTGAGGTATGCACAGGCGCAGGCGATTCGTTTGTAAGGAAGTTGAATGAAAAGTGTAGTGAAAACGGTTCCTCAGCTTGACGGCTTGGAGCCCTACGACCCGAAATACCTGCCGGCAGAGGCGCTGCTTTCCGCGAACGAAAGCCCGTACGACATTTCGCCCGAACTGCGTGCGGAAATTGCCCAGGCGATTGCTGCGGTGCCGTTCAATCGGTATCCCGACCCGCTGGCAAACGAACTGCGCGACATGATTGCGCAAGCGAACGGGCTCACGCGCGACCAGGTGCTTTTGGGTAACGGCGGCGATGAGCTGCTGTTCGATGTGGCGTTGGCGTATGGGTGTGCGGGCCGCAAGATGATCAACATCACGCCCACGTTTTCCGTGTATGCGCTTAACGCGCGTCTGAACAACACGGAAGTCGTTGATATTCCGCGCAAGACCGACCTTTCCATTGACGAGGAAGCGGTGCTGGCGCGTGCGGCGGAAGGCGATATTTCGTATATCGTGGTAACCAGCCCGAATAATCCCACGGGCGCGGTTGCTTCCCATGATTTCGTGGAACGGCTGCTCAATGCGACGGATGCGCTGGTGCTTCTTGACGAGGCGTACGGCGAATTTGCCGGCGAAACATGCCTTGACCTGCTCAAAGAGCACGAGAATTTTCTTATTTTGCACACGTTTTCCAAGGCATATTCGCTGGCGGGCGTGCGCTTGGGCTACTTTTTAGGCTCGGAAGCGGTCATTCGCGAGTTCATCAAGTTCCGCCAGCCGTATTCGGTGGATGCGGTGTCCCAGGCAATCGCGAAAGTGGTCTATGCGCATCGCGACGAGTTTCTGGAGAATGCGCGTGTGCTGGCACGGGCGGCACAGGATTTGGCTGCGGCGCTGGGGAAGATGCCCCAGGTGCAGGCGGTGTACCCGACGGATGCAAACTTTGTGCTGTTCAAAGTGGGGCGCGCAGATTTAGTATGGCAAATGCTCTACGACCAAGGCGTTTTGGTGCGCGATTTTTCGCGGTGCCCGGGAATCGAGGGCTGCTTGCGCGTAACGGCGGGCACGCCCGAGGAGAACCAGAAGTTTTTGGACGCGCTTGAGAATGCGCTGCGGGCGCGATAGCGCGATAATGGTGTCGTAACGCGCGGCGGGCTTGCAATGCGCAAGCGTGCTATCTGGTACGCAAGCGCGTGGTGCTGACATGCGGTAACAACGCGCGACCGTTTGGTTGCGCGAAGCCATAAGGAGAACAATATGCGTACAGCGCAAATTTCACGTACGACGAAGGAAACCGACATCCAGGTTAATATCGACTTGGATGGCACGGGCCAAACCGATATCCAGACAGGCGTTGCGTTCTTCGACCACATGCTTGATGCGTTCGGGCGTCATGGTTTGTTCGATTTGACCGTGCGCTGCAAGGGCGATATTGAAGTTGACGCCCATCACACGGTGGAGGATTGCGGCATTGTGCTGGGGCAGGCCATTGCGCAGGCGCTTGGCGACAAGCGCGGTATCACGCGGTACGCGTCTCTTGCGCTGCCCATGGACGAAACGCTTGTGCTGGCTGCGGTTGACGTTTCCGGACGCGGCGCGGCATATGTCGACTTGGACATCCCCGCTCAGAAGGTAGGGGATTTCGACACAGAACTGGGTGCGGAGTTTTTCATAGCACTTGCCGCGAATGCGGGTATCACGCTGCATGTGCGCCAACTGGCGGGTGGAAACTCGCATCATATTCTGGAGGCAAGTTTCAAGGCTGTGACCAGGGCGTTAAGTGCTGCCGTTGCTATTGACGCACGCATAGCCGATCAACTGCCGTCCACGAAAGGCGCGCTGTAATGATCGCAATTGTTGATTATCAGAAAGGCAACCTGCTGAGCGTGCAGCGCGGTCTTGCGGCCGTGGGCGGCCAGGCGGTTGTGACAAGCGATCCTGCCGAAATTGCTGCCGCCAATGCCATTGTGCTGCCCGGCGTGGGCGCGTTTGCCGATGCCGCTGCCACTATGCACGAGCTGGGCCAGATGGACGTGGTTCGCGAACGCGTGCTTGCGGGCGTCCCCTTTTTGGGCATCTGCCTGGGCATGCATCTTATGTTCGAGCAAGGTGTGGAAGGCTCTCCGGCGGAATGCGCCGCTGCCGCGGCCGCTGGGTACGCGCAGGGCTTGGGGCTTATTCCTGGGCTGGTGGCAGCGCTTCC
>CAKTXN010000219.1 GCA_934630905.1 uncultured Eggerthellaceae bacterium | reverse complement strand
GGGGTCGCCGCGCATCGGAAAGGATTCCACTTTGGTGAAAACGCACCGCTCTACATCGGAAAAGCTCATCGAAGCGGGACGCCAGAAAAACAAGGGCTGTTATGCCACCACGATCATCATTTGGGTTATCGTCGCCGTTGCCTTGATTGCAGGCATTGCCAAGCTGCTTGGTTTGTTCTAGCAGCTTTCTGCTTTTTCTTCCTGCAGGGCCTTCGCTTGGCGAACTTCCAAATTGTCACAGCAGTTTTCAAATGCCAAATCAATCAGGCGTTTAGCAAGTTGTGCGAAGGAATACCCTTTTGCACGCGCGGCATCGGGCAAAAGCGATGTTTCCGTCATGCCCGGAATGGTATTCGTTTCAAGAATCCATGCCTCACCCTGGTCGTCAACAATAAAATCAGAACGGGAAACACCCGCGCACCCCAACGCTTTGTGGGCGGCAATGGCCATACCCTGCAGTTTCGCGGAAAGATCATCAGGGATTGGCGCGGGGCACAAATGCTGAGAACCACCAGGTGCGTATTTCGCTTCGTAATCGTAATACGCGGACTGGGGAATAATCTGGATAACAGGCAGCGGCTCAATCTCATTGTTTCCAATAACGGCAACGGTAAATTCGCCACCTGCAACATATTGCTCGATGAGCGCTTCCTGACTGAAACTAAGCGCTTGTTGAACGGCATCAAGAATAGCTTCTTCCCCATCAACAATGTAAACGCCGTTGCTGCTGCCTTCCGAACAGGCTTTTACCACGCAATGTGATCCGATTTTCGCTAAAACTTCGTTTATATCAACGTCTTCAAGGCGCGTAAAAGATAAAGAGCCAGGTGTTTGAATGCCTGCTGCCTCATATACCATCTTCGATTTTGCTTTATTGATAGCAAGAGCGCTCGCCGCAACACCCGACCCAATATAGGGAATGCCCAGAATCTCCAGCATTCCTTGAATGGTGCCGTCTTCGCCGCCTTCGCCATGAAGAGCAAGGAACGCAACATCAAAATGTCCGCTTACCAACGCGATAAGATCCTCTTTGACAGAAGGGTCGAGCATAGTGACGTGAAAACCGGCCTCAAGCAGTGCGGTCTGAGCTCCCTTGCCCGAAACAAGCGATACCGCTCGCTCGCCACTGGTGCCGCCGCAAAGCAGCGCAACATTGCATTCGGAAGGGTTTGTGTATGCAGCCATGTAAGGCGCTCCTTATTTCGAAATATCGTGAAATTCGTCGAGAAATGCCGTATATCAAGCTGTTCTCTTAAAACAGTGTTCCAAGTATAGCAAAGAGTCTTCTATAATGCCGATTATGAAAACAAGCATTTACACTCTTTCACGTAATCGACTTCTTAGTTTGGTAAAAGAAGCCGGACAACCTGCATTCCGCGGGAAACAACTCTACGAATGGCTCTACGTTCACTACGTTGATTCATTCGACGAAATGAGCAATCTTCCAAAAATGCTGCGGCAAAAGCTCGAAGCGGATTACTCTCTTATCAAACCAAGCGTGTTTCATAAGGCTGTTTCCTTTGATGGAACCAGGAAATACGTCTTTCAGCTGGAAGATGGCGCTCTTATCGAATCGGTTGGTATACCATCTGGGAAAAACAACGAACGTTTGACGGTTTGTTTTTCAACCCAGGTTGGATGTGCTATGCAATGTCAGTTTTGCGCCACCGCGAAGGAAGGATTCACGCGTAATTTATCCATTGGCGAAATTGTGAGTCAAATTCTGTTGGTCCAAAAGGATTTTCAACAGCGCGTTTCCAACATTGTGGGAATGGGACAAGGCGAACCGTTTGCGAACTACGATAACGTGCTGGAAGCGATTCGCATTTTGAACGACCCCAAGGGAATTGCCATTGGCGCGCGCCATATAACAATCTCAACTTGCGGTCTATTCCCCGGCATCGAGCGATTCTCGCAAGAACCGGAGCAATTCACGCTGGCTATTTCACTCCATGCCGCGCTTCAGAGCAAACGTGACAAATTGATGCCGCGCGTTGCGAATATGCCGCTTTCCGGATTGAAAGAAACGTTGCAGCACTATACCGCGGCTACAAATCGCCGCGTAACACTCGAGTATTTGCTCATTAAAGGGGTGAATGACAGCGAAGAGGACTTAAAAGCGCTCGCCCGTTTCTGCACGAATCTTCTTTGCCATGTTAATTTGCTACCTTTGAACGACATTGATGATTCTCCTTGGAAGCCCTCTGACCAATCGGTTGCAAATCACTGGATCTCAATACTTATGGGCAAGGGAATCGAGACAAGCATGCGTCAGTCGCGTGGATCTGACATTGATGCAGCATGCGGACAGCTGAAAAATTCCCTTCGCAAGAAATAAGAAACTGATGGTCCTTGCTCCGAACGACAAGACGAAGGCATAAATGCTAACACCGCAGGATTCAAAGCTTTGAACCAAAGATTTATCATGAAACAAAGCATCAAAAAAAGAGTGTTTCACGTGAAACACTCTTTTTTTTCTTACCATTTTAGCTGGTGTTTTATTGTTCGTCGCTTGCTTCGCTTTCGTTCGCAAACATCGCAGTAA
>CAKTXN010000218.1 GCA_934630905.1 uncultured Eggerthellaceae bacterium | reverse complement strand
ATGTGCAAAATATTCCTGTTCGGGGTAGGTGGAATGCGCAGATAGTCTGCATTTTCCCACCCCGAGGTCTCACATCACGGCGTCACGTTTACAAAACCCCAGGTCACCAGATTTTGACGCCATATCACGCTGTTCAATCGTTGTCGATTTAGAAAATCGACCTACCCCGAACGGTAATATTTTGCACATCGGAGCTGTTTTTCCGACAAGATGATCTTCGAGACGGTTCGGCAATCCCCTCGCAGGGTTCAAATCAGGGGAATCTTCCCCGGGAACGAAAAGACCCCCGTTGCTGGAGGTCTCTGAGTTAGTGGTGGGCGATGAGGGATTTGGGCGCATCCGCTACGCGGATTCGCGGGTCTGCGCCGGCCTTCGGCCTGCTCGACCACAAACGGCCCACTGGGCCGTTTGGCCCTCGCGGGGTTCAAATCCAGGGAAACTTCCCCGGGAACGAAAAGACCCCCATCGCTGGAGGTCTTGGAATTAATGGTGGGCGATGAGGGATTTGAACCCCCGACCTTGTGCTTGTAAGGCACCTGCGCTCCCGCTGCGCCAATCGCCCGAAACGAACGCTTTGCACGTTCGAGTTCGTTATTATGCCACATCTCCCCGCCTCATGCAAGATAATTTTCAAAATCACCCCCGAGAACCATCCGACCCCGAATAGCCAGAATAGCCGATCTGTGAGCCAATCCAGACAGGCAAAGCCAAGATTAACAAGCAGCAATAGACATTCAAGTAAATTCGAAAATCAACCAACCGAACCAAGACGGGCACAGCAAACCCCTTACTCCTTTTTCACTTCCCTTTTATCCGTCCAGCAAATACAATTGAACATGAGAGAAATGCGTTTGAGCAGGTAGGACACTATGGAGAACACAAGCAACTCAGACAGCGGACAGCAAGCGAACCAGCCAACGACCGACCCCTTCTACCAAATTGGCATCGACTGCGGATCAAAAACCGTGAAAGTCTGCATAAGTGATCAGGATTCGCGACTGGTTTACAGCGTGTACCGCAGGCATCGCTCAAACATCAAGACTACGCTCCTAGAAATAATCCATGAGCTGAACTGGCGCTATGGCGACTTGAAGGGCAGCATTGCCATAACGGGATCGGCGGGTATCAGCGTTGCGGAAGCGCTGGGGCTTCCCTTTGTGCAAGAAGTTGTTGCCACCACGAAGATTGTCAAAAAGGAATACCCACAAGCCGATTGCGTTATTGAGCTGGGCGGCGAGGACGCAAAGATCATCTACCTAACGGGCGGCCTTGAGCAACGCATGAATGCAACGTGCGCAGGTGGCACGGGTGGCTTCATCGACAACATCGCGTACCTTTTAGGCGTGCGCACCGCCGATATGGACAAGTTGAGCATGGGGGCTTCACGTATCTACCCCATTGCCTCGCGCTGCGCGGTGTTCGCGCAAACCGACATCCGCCCCCTGATGAACGCTGGCGCGCGCACAAACGACCTGGCAGGGAGCACGCTTGACGCGGTGGTTCGCCAAACGCTGGGCGGCCTTGCGTGCGGACGCCCCATAACCGGCACGGTCGTATTCCTGGGTGGGCCCTTCCAGTTCCTCTCTGACCTGGCTGTGCGTTTCCGCAAGGCGCTGGGGCTTACCGGCGAGACCGGCATTCGTCCTGCTGATGCGCAGTTTTTCACCGCGCGCGGGGCGGGTCTTTACGGCGCCCTGCTGCCCGAGCCGCATGCAACAAGCCTGCAGGCGCTTGAAAGCCAGCTTAGCGCCGCCGAGTTTCGCGACGACAGCCTAGCGCGCTTGGCACCGCTTTTCCAAAACGAATCCGAACGCGAAGAATTCAAGCAGCGTCATGCGCAAGAAATCGTGACCCGTGAGAGTATCTTCCTTCAACGAGGCCCCGTCTATGTGGGTATCGATGCTGGCTCCACCGCGGTAAAAATCGCTATTGTGAACGAAAACGGGCAGTTCATCTGGGGAAACAGCCAAGAAAACCACGGTGATGTCCTGAAAACCACCACCGAACTTTTGCGCGATATGTATGCCGACTTCCCACGGGAGTATCGTGGACCCGATAGCGTCTACGTTGCCCATGCCGTGGCAACCGGCTACGGCGAAGACATGCTGAAGGCCTGCTTGGGCGTTGATTCCGGCATTGTCGAAACAACGGCGCACGTGCAAGGGGCGCTGTCGTTTGCCCCCGACGTGAGTTTTCTGCTGGACATTGGCGGACAAGACATGAAGGCCATTTGGGTCAAGGACGGCTTGGTGGAAAACGCCGTCCTGAACGAGGCCTGCTCCAGCGGATGCGGCTCGTTTCTTTCAGGAACCGCTTATACGCTTCGCTTGCCGAAAGACAGTTTCGCCAATGCAGCACTTGTCGCGAAAAACCCCGTTGACCTGGGAACAAAATGCACAGTATTCATGAATTCTCGCTTGAAACATGCGCAAAAAGTGGGCGCGGACACAAACGACCTTGCCGCTGGTTGCGCATATTCCGTAGTGAAAAATGCGCTATTTCGCATCATCGGCCTGGACAATCTTGATTCCTTGGGCGACACCATTGTGGT
>CAKTXN010000217.1 GCA_934630905.1 uncultured Eggerthellaceae bacterium | reverse complement strand
CTGCAACGTGCTCGATGACGATGGCGGTATCGAAACCTGCCGGCATGGCAATTCCCGTGTTCGCAAATTGCCAGTTCACGCCGCGAACCCACGTGCTGGTATCGGGATCGCCGTTCTCGAAATCCTCCCAACGGACCGCAATGGAGTCCATGCAGCACGTAAGCACGTTCGGCGTTTCCGTTTGCGCCAGAACATCGCGCGCCAACACGCGCCCCTGCGCCTCGGCAATGCTCACCAGCTCCACGCGGTCTTCGATAGCTCCGAAATCGCACAGCTCCAAAATTCCTTCCACCGCCTGTTGGCGCGAAAGCTCGATGTGCTTGGAATGGTCACGCATGAAAAAGCTCCTTTCGATGATACGCAACGGATAGTCGGCGCCCGCAACGTTCGGACGTGCGCTTTGCTGTTGCAGCTGAACGCTTCCCCGCACACGCATTGCGCGCTGCCGCCCGTTGAGCTGGCGCCAAACACCGTTCTTTTTATTCGTTACACAGTATAATGCGAAAAAGACCTTTTTGAGTTACAAAGCGGCCAAAACGACCCCACTTGTTGGAAAAACCACCTTGAATTCAGGCAAATCGACGATAATCGGTGGTTCATAATTAGCCGCTCTCGCGAATCTCAAACGAGCATCTGTCTGACCTGGTATTTTACCGATGGATTTTTTTCGAGCACGACGCAACCACCAATACCACCCGAATTTGATCCCCCGAAACCACCGAATATCGTCGATTTGCCCGAGTTTGCCCCCGCTTTTCCAACAAGTAGGGTCTATGGGAGCAAAAGAAAACGCAGCGCTCTCGCATTTGACGCTGCAACGACCCCAATATCATGAAAAGACGATTTGCGCAGGAAGGCGCACTCACGGGCGGCAAATACCGCAGGGGTCGTATCCCCACGAGTGGACTTCGTCACGCGTTGCCTCTACGATTTGCTTGTTCTTATCTTTCATTTTCTCGACCGAACTGCAACTCGGATAATGGAATTTCATCGTGTTTGTGTTCAGGACGTATTCTTGCAGAGCGGCAGAGGTGCTGCCGGAAACATCGTCCGAATCACCGTTGGAGACGTTTCCGCTGGCAGAAACGCCGCCGCTTGCAGCGCCCGATGCCGCTGAGCCTGCTTCCGTGGCAGGGCTCGCTCCCGACGTCGACTTCGACTTCCCTGGAGCCGTAGGTGCTTCAGTTGTAACCTTTGCCGTGACAACAGACAACAAGCCATCGCGCAGCTCAAACGTGATATCGCCCACTTGGTCGGTGCGATAAATCGCAGCGCCAAAGTTTTGAATACGCTCCATTACGCACTCGGAGGGGTGCCCGTAGTCGTTCGCGCCCACACTGACCACTGCATACCGCGGCGCAACGGCAGCTAGAAAAGCAGCCGATGTTGAGGTAAGCGACCCATGATGCCCCACATGCAGAACGGTGGCGGAGACATTCGCACCCTCTGAAAGAAGTGCCTGTTCAGCAGGGTTTTCCGCATCGCCAGGAAACAGGAACGACGCGCCACCGCAATCGATGCGCGTCACCAGCGACCCATTGTTGCTATCGAAAAACGTCTCCCGGGTGCGCAAAAACGTAACCGTCGCATCGCCCAGGGTAAAGCTATCGCCGTTTTGCGGAACAACAATGCCCGAGCCGTTTCGCTCGTTGTATTTCACCATATGTGCGAACGTTTCCGAATCGCTTTGATTCACCGAGCAGTACAAAGAATCGCACGATGCGTAGTTCAGCGCGGCGGCAATGCCCCCAATGTGGTCGGCATCGGGATGCGTGGCAATCACGGCATCCAAATGATTGACGCCAAGCTTTTCAAGCGTCGCATAGATTTTACGGGAAGCAGAAGGGGCGCCGCCGTCAATCAAAAGCCAGTGGCCGCGCGATTTCAACAACGTTGCATCCCCTTGGCCAACATCAAGGAAGCGGGCAGCAAGCTCCGCGTCTTTCTCGTACGATTCACCTGGTAGTTGCACTGTTTGACCAGAAGTCGAGTCCGCTGCCGTTGCAGCAGACTCCGTAGCGGCGCCCGATGCGCTCCCTTCGGAAGGAGCGCTTCCCCCTCCCCCGAAAAGGAACGCAAACGCAGCCGTAAGAAGGCACAGGACAACCAACGCCGCTGCTATAACAACGCCGATCCGCCTTGAAAAACCGATTCTCTTGTTTTGCGTACTCACATTCACCTTCAACGCGCACAAATAATCTTGTCGCTCAGTATAGAGCAATGCATGCCCCGGAAGGCCGATTGAAACAATGACTCATTTGCGGCATGTATGCCGCAGGATCATAACGTCAACTAAATCGCGTCGCGGCGCATTTTGCCTTTCCATTGACGAGCTCTCAATTGAACCACGAGAAGCGTTCGCCGTCGTAGGAGAAACGGGCGCAGGAAAAACCGTGCTGTTGGAAGCGATTGCAGGCGCTTTCCCCTTGGAAGGTGGCGCCATCTTGCTTGATGGAAAAGACGTAAGCACCCTGCCCGTTCAGCAGCGTCATCTGGGAATTCTTTATCAGGACCATGCGCTTTTCCCGCATTTGACCGTGCGCGACAACATTGGCTA
>CAKTXN010000216.1 GCA_934630905.1 uncultured Eggerthellaceae bacterium | reverse complement strand
GAGCACCGCACGTTACGTGAGCTCGGTGTCTGCAGCAGCGCCAACGAATGCAGCAGACGCGGCAACTAAGGCAGATGAAACCGCAAGCGAAGACGCCGATGATTCCGACAGCAAGAGCGGCAACGAAGGCAACAGGGGCAGTGGCACCACCGCCTTGAACAGCACATTCGCCGCAGAAACGTCCTCTCCGATAGGAGGTGAATAGCATGGCAAAGCACACTCGAAAACTTTCGGGCATCCGCATTGGACCCATCACCATCTTGGTATTCGTCATTACGCTGTGCATTGCCGTGCTGGCAACGCTTTCGGTTACCACCGCGCGCGCGAATACCGCTTCGACCGAACGGCAAATTTCGTTCACCAACGATGTATACGCGAACGAAACCGCAGCTCAAACCATGCTTTCCCTGGTTGACACCGCACTGACAGACGGAACAGACGGGGTACGGACGAACTTGAGCGCCATCGAGAAAGAAACGCAAACGGTGGCACGTCCGGGCAGCGCAACAGTAACGCTTTCAGGGAACACGCTCAACGCGCTGTTTGAAACTGACTCCGGACGACAACTTATCGTCGAGCTAAAGCTTTCCGGATCAACGTACGAAATCGTAAAGTGGAAAACCGCCATGAACTGGAAAGAAGAGAACAACGAAAAGCTCTGGGCAGGTTAGCCGGGTCGCGCAAAACGCCAACCCAAGAAAGAAACAAACGGGGCATCCCGAAAACATGCGCAAACGCGCCAACCGATACAGCGAAGCGACGCAACGCGAACAGGAGAAACGAACATGGAATTGAAGTCATTTTTACAGCAAATGATCGACATCAAGGCATCCGATGTCTTCATTGTGGCGGGCCTTCCCATTTCCTACCGCTCAAACGGCCGCCAAAGCCGCATGAATGCCGATCCGCTCACGCCCGAGCAAACGTTGGCGTTCGTGAAAAGCGTGTATGCGCTCGCAGGACGCGATTGGAAGATTTTCGAAGAGAATCTGAATCACGACGATGACTTCTCCTTCGCGTTGCCCGGCGTGGGGCGTTTCCGTGCGAACATCTTCCGCCAACGCGGCTCGCTTTCGGCTGTCATTCGTATTATCCCGTTTGGTTTGCCCAACCCCCAGGAGTTCAATATTCCCGAAGAAGTGCTGCGCTGCAGCCGCTTCCAAAAAGGATTGGTGCTGGTCACAGGCCCAGCCGGCGCGGGTAAGTCAACTACGCTCGCATGCATCATCGACCGACTGAACCACGAGCGCGTGGGCCACATTATCACCATGGAAGATCCCATTGAGTTCGCACACAAGCACAATACGTGCATTGTGACGCAGCGCGAGATTCCTACCGACGTGGCAAGTTACGGCGAAGCGCTGCGTTCCGCCCTGCGCGAGGCCCCCGATATCATGCTTTTGGGCGAAATGCGCGATTATGAGACCATCAGCACCGCAATTACGGCGGCGGAAACAGCTCAGCTGCTCCTTTCCACGCTGCACACCACCAGCGCGGCGGGCACCATCGACCGTATCATCGACGTCTTCCCCGCCACCCAGCAGCGCCAAATCCGCTTGCAATTGGCTTCTTCGCTGCAGGCTATTGTTTCGCAGCAGCTCATTCCCACGCTTGATGGCGGCGTGATTCCCGCGTTCGAAATCATGTTCATTACGCCGGCTATTCGCAACCTGATCCGCGAGGAAAAAACGTACCAAATCGATAGCGCCATTGCATCGGGAAGCAGCCTAGGCATGCGCACCATGGACCAAAGCCTGTTTGACCTGGTAAAACAAGGGAAGGTCAGCAAAGAAACCGCGCTTCAGTACAGCATCCATTACCAGGCGCTGAAAAAGCGCTTCGACGCCGAAGGCATGTAAGACGTCCCAAAAGCCGCAACCAAAAAGCCGGGCAGGGAAGGTTTCGTTCAGAAGCTTCGCAGCCTTCGCTTCACCTTCCCCGCCCGTTTTGCATAGTGAGTATGGCGGACGGCGGAGCAAAACGCAGAATCGGAGCGGCTCTTGTTCATGCTGTTGGAAAATGACCCTAAAATTCGAAGTTGGGACAGGTTGAGGGTAGCTCGAAACCCTGGATTGGTCTTTGATTGAAATGTCATCGAATTGAGAATAACTTTGACCTGGTATTTCAATAAGGTAATTTTTCTTAAAAAACTGCTTTTCCAAAAAACGACCGGATTTGCACCCACGACCTACCCCCAACCTAACACAACTTCGAATTTCACCCCGTTTTTTCAACAACATGCCCCGAATTCGTTGAGAGCCAGGCGAGGTAAGGTTTCATCTAGAAGCTTCGCGGCTTCGCTTCACCATCCCCGCCCGGCTTGCATAGGGAGATGCTGCGTCCGCAGGTTGGACAATGGCGTTGAACCGAACCGCTGAGCTCTAGATAAGCGCAATGCCCCGCAGCGAAGGGGAAACATTGCCTAAGCAAAACCGTGAGGCGTGCGCATGCCCAGCCCATCCAGCACAACACCCCCTAAAGCACAAAGGGGCTGTATCAAAACTATTGCTACAGCATGGCCCGCCATGATCGAGAAGGTCTCGGCGGGCCTTATTTTTTGGCCT
>CAKTXN010000215.1 GCA_934630905.1 uncultured Eggerthellaceae bacterium | reverse complement strand
CTTCTGCTCGGGGTCATCCACGCCCTCAAGCAGCGCGGCATAGCGCTCTTCGGCATGCACATGAATGAAATCCACGTCGAACTGCTTGCTGAACACGTGCTCAACTTCTTCGGGCTCACCCTTACGCAAAAAGCCGTGATTCACGAAAACGCAGGTCAGCTGCTTTCCAATGGCGCGAGCACACAGCGCCGCAACAACCGAAGAATCCACGCCGCCCGAAAGACCCAAAATCACGCGCTTGTCGCCAACTTGCGCGTGAATCGCAGCAACGGCGTCCTCTATGATCGAGTCCATGTTCCAATTCTTCTCAAGTCCGCAAATGCCAAACAGGAAGTTCTCCAGCAGCTTGTTGCCGTACTCGGAATGGCGCACCTCGGGGTGAAACTGCGTGGCATACAGCTTGCGCTCGGCGCATTCCATGGATGCCACCGGGCACGTCTCCGTTGTGGCGGTCACGCGGAAGCCTTCGGGCAGCTCGCACACGGCATCGCGATGACTCATCCACACCGTTTGCACGTCGGGCGTGTCGCCATACAGCTTGGACTCCAGGCTGCGGTCAAGAATTTGCGCGCGCTCGCCGCCGTCGGCATATACGCCGTTATCGCTTCCCATGTAGCTGATGCCAATGCTCTCGTAGCGGTCGCAGCGCGTGATGGTTGCCGGTCCATATTCGCCTTTTTCCGTGTGGCCAACCTTGCCGCCCAGCGTGGTTGCCATAATCTGATGGCCATAGCAGAAACCCAGCACGGGAATGCCCAGGTTTAGCACCTCGGGGTCAATCTTGGGGGCGTCTTCGGCGTACACGCTTGCGGGACCGCCCGACAAAATGATGGCGGCAGGCGCCATAGCGCGCACTTCATCTGCGGTAATGTCGCAGGAAACAATTTCGGAATACACGTGCAAGTCGCGCACGCGGCGGGCAATAAGCTGGCCGTATTGAGCGCCAAAGTCGAAAACGGCGACAACTTGACCCGCGCCACCCTGAGCAGCGGGGGAGCCGGCAGCAAACGCAGCAGAAGAATCAGAGACAGTGGAAGCAGTCACGAAGAACTCCTTGTAAATCGACGAATATCTTTTCGGAAACAATTCATGATAAAACTTCCGAAGGGTTCCGCTCCCGCTCCTTCCCAGAAATGCAGAAGTTTTTTCATATTTGAAACATAGGTTTTGCGGTCGCGATTGTTCCATGGCTGTGTGCAGCTCGGATTGCAAAAAGGTTGAAGCGGCGTGCAGGGATGAAGGGGAAACACCGCAAGACGCAAATTGTCGTGCGACATGCGCCGCTATGCAGCGCCGAAGCAGCCTAACCCTCAAGAAATGACAAGTTTCCGAAGCTTTTGGAGCCAATTGCCGATTTCACGGCGCATCACCCGACCCCTTCCAGCGTTTCCCCAGGTGGTGAATTGCGCGCAACTGCCCCGGGACGCTTCATGCCCCTATTCGTTCCAAAAGCTTCGGAAACTTGTCAGTTTTCCAGCAAAGCGCTGCACGAGAGTGTCAGATTGCCCTTCCGGACCGCTTGGCGTGCGCGAAAAATCGATGGCGAGGAAGCCGCCCACAGGAAAAATAACGGACCGCTTGGCGTGCGAGGAAAATCGGCCTGCCGCGCGTTCTCGCGCGTATTGAGCCAGCGGACCGCTTGGCGTGCGCGAAAAAAACGCCTTGTGGTGCAAATTGTCGTGCGACATATGCGTCACGCAGCCAAAACATGTGGTAGATTGTCTTCAACAGAAGAAGCGGGCCAAGACGGGTGTGACAAACCGCCCGAACAAGCACCAAAACGCAACAGGGAAGGGGCAGCGTGGTTTTCAGCGAATTGATAGCCGTGTACCTTTTTCTGGGCGGCACTGCTGCCGGCGCTTTCGCGCTCGCTTCGCTTCTTGACGTTTCCGAGGGTGTAAAAGAGCACCGCCACAGTAATTACGCAAAAACGTTTCTGCCACCGCAGTCGGTGATTTCCGAGCCAACGTACCAGCGTATGCGCAGGATTATCTACGGCGCCGCCCTGGTGGTTGTCGTAACGGGCGAGCTTTGCCTTGTCGCCGATCTGGGACGGCCCGAAGCGTTTTTCTACCTGTTTCTTTATCCTACGGGCAGTTTGGTTACCGTTGGCGCCTTCGCCTTAACGCTGCTCACCGTTTTTCTAGCGGTTGCCCTTGCGAATGCCGTTTTTGTGCTGCCAAAGTGGGCGCGCGTTGTGGCGTTTGCTGTGAAAGCGCTGGGCATTCCCGTTGCGATCGTCGTGATGGTCTATACGGGCTTGCTGCTCCAAAGCGTTATTGCGGTGGGTGTGTGGCAATCGGCGTGGCTGCCGGTGCTGTTTGCGGCCTCGGCGTTTTCCTGCGGAGGTGCCGTGGTAGCGCTTGCGGCGTGTACCTGCGAAGACGTGCGCGTGACGCGCATCGTGGCGCGCTTGTTCGTGCGCGCAGACATTGCGTTTATCCTGCTTGAAGCGGTTTCGGTTGCGGCGCTGATTCTTTGCGTGAAGGACGCGGTGCCTTTGGCGGTTACGCAGCTTCTCGAAGGGGATTTGTTCCTAACGTTTTGGGCCGGATTCGTTGCGTGTGGCCTGGT
>CAKTXN010000214.1 GCA_934630905.1 uncultured Eggerthellaceae bacterium | reverse complement strand
GGCTCCCTTCAGAATGGCACGCGCAAGCGCGATGCGCTGACGCTCTCCCCCGGAAAGATACACGCCAGCTTTTCCTATCACGGTGTTCACGCCATCGGGGAACTTGGCAATGATGTCATCGCACTGGGCCGCATGAAGAGCCGCAAGCACCTCGGCATCGCTCGCATTGGGTCGGCCCGCACGCACGTTGTCGGCCAAGCTCCGCTTGAACAGCCGATCGTCTTGGAACACGAAAGAAACGGTATCCATCAGTTCCTCGGCAGGAATTCGTCGCACATCCGCCCCGCCCACCAAAACGGAACCCTTCTCTGCGTCCCAAAAGCGCGTAACGAGCGACGCAAGCGTCGACTTGCCGCCGCCCGACGGCCCGACAAGAGCCACCGTCGCTCCAGCGGGAACAGAAAGCGATACGTTGCGAAGCGCCGGTTCGTTGGAACCAGGGTACGAGAAGCTGACGCCCGAAAGCTCGATGCTCGCCTCCTTCGGATGGAGAGCTTTGGCAGACTCCACCTCGGCGATAGGAGCAACTTCCATGATCGTGTTCATCCGCCGCAGTGCGTCTTCGGCGATCATGACCGCCTCTGACGAATACATGACCTTCGACATCATCGTTGTCGTCATCGCCGAGAAAAACGCATAGAACAGGAAATCGGTCAGGAACGCTGGGAAATCAGATGCGACGGCTGCAAGCGCAATGCCCGCAGGTACGAGCACCGCGAAAGTCGAGTTGATTGCAACCAGCTGCACGACCTGGGGCCGTCGGCAATACTCGGTATAGTTCGTCGCCATGTCGCGATAGTCGATGATCGCCTCGTGGAACGCTCTGAACGAAAGCACCGTCTGCTGGAACACCTTTACCACGGGTATGCCACGAACGTATTCGGTTGCCGCAGCGCTCATGCGCATAAGGGCCGCCTGGTAAAGCTCCATGAAATGGCGGCCACCTTTCGCGTCCTCGCGGCCCATCATCCACCACATTGCGGCGAAGGAAACGGCAATGGGAACGAGGCACAGAAGTCCCATTCTCCAATCAAACAGGAACGCCACGACAAAGAAGATCACCGGAGTGGCAAAAGAGCCAACGAAATCGGGCAGCTTGTGGGCGATGAGGTCTTCGGTCTGGCCCGCGCACCCGTCGATCACACGACGTATCTCCCCCGATGAGTGTGCGCTGAAATACCCTATCGGAATTCGCGCCACGTGACGCACCATCGCCTTGCGCATATTTGCCGCAATGCGAAAGGCCGCCAGATGCGAGAACATGAGCGCACCGAAATACACGATGATGCCCAACAAGGCGAACACCACGGCAAGCACAGCCCACATCGCGGCCGATGATGCTTCGTCCCAGTTCGGATACACCGAAATCAAGTCACGAACCACAAACCACACGCACACAAGGGGCATCACCGTGAGCACAGCGTTCAGCACTGAAAGACCGCATGCCGCATATGCCAAGGCCCGTCGCTTGCCGGCGAATCCCAAAAGCTCGAGAATCGCGTGCTTCTTCTTAGTGGTGCGCTCTTTCCCCTTGCCTTTTTCTACCCCATCTGCTGGGGCGTCGTCTTTCCGGATCATTGCCCTATTTACCTCCTGGCCGAAAACCTACATGCCAAGCTTGGCAAAGTGCTTCGAGAACACCTTGGTTCCAATGAAGCCGCCAACAAGGCTGCCAGCGATGGTGGCAACGCCGGTCACAACGCCCATCGGGCTTAGGATCGAGTTAACGAGCGTTTGGCCGTATTCAAGGGTCATGCCAGCCTGAACGCACATCTCGGCGTAAGCCTCGCCCATCATAAGGATGAGTGAGATCTGCCCCAGCCAGAAGCAGAACGTAAAAGCGGCAAAAGCGCAGATAAGCTTCGTTTTCGTGCGTTTTTGCGGGTCGCCCGCAATAAGGTCGGCCACAATGCCGCCAACGACGATGCCAACAGGCCCGCTCCAAAACATACCCATCAGGAGACCAACCGCACCAACGATGATGCCCATGATGGCAATTGCGCCGCGCTTCGGCACGCGATAGGCCAGGTACATGAATACGGTTCCAGCGAACAGCGCGCCCACCGTATGGGTGAACCAGCACACGTTGGCATTCGCGCTGAAGAGGATCGAAAACACCATGAATACCAGGAACAAAAGGATGCCGAACACGGCGATGAAGACGAAGTCTTTCGGGTTCAAGCCAGCGCGCTCTTTTGCGGCAGAACCGATTGTTGCTTTACTTGTCATTGTGAAGCCTTTCTCTTGTTATTACATTTCCACAAACCCGAAATTGAGTTTCAACTTCGGAAGTGTTGCCTCATTTAGGGGGAAGCGATCGGCGATGCGCCCGTCTTCGACCAGGGCTATCTCATCGCATGCCGAGCAGAGGAACTCATAATCGTGCGAGATAACGCAGACGCAGATACCCGCAGCGCGCATGCGCGCAATCTGGGTGTCTATTCGACGCATGTTGCGATAATCCAAACCACTCGTGGGCTCGTCAAGAATCATCACGCGGGCACTTGAGAGCAAACCGACAGCAATGGAGAGCCGCTGGCGCTCCCCGCCCGAAAGGGAGAGCGGGTGCCTGTCAGACAGGCCTTCAAGGGCAAGTGCAG
>CAKTXN010000213.1 GCA_934630905.1 uncultured Eggerthellaceae bacterium | reverse complement strand
CCTGATAGGTGCCTGGATTGCGGGAAAACACGCATTCGGCAAGTAGTTGCTTGCACCCTGTCGCAGCAAATTCAGGGACAAACAAGCGACTACAACCCGAACACGCCGCACCTCGTGCATCGAGCGCGCTAAGCCCTCCAGAGCACATGCAATGCTGCATCTCAAACAGCCTGCAGCGGATACCGACAAAGCATCACTCGAAAGATCTTCCCTGCACCCAATACAAGTAAGGAACGCTTCGCGTCATACACGAAAACATCTATAATTGAAAAAAGCTCTATCGCCTACATCAAAAGAAAGGAAATACGCATGGCAAATGAACTTGCACCCTTCGCCGTTTGGACCTTCGCATCAAAATGTGCCATCCCGAGCGAAACTGCATCGGTACTGCTCGAGAATGAAGTTCCTTATGCTGCCTACAAAACCATCCGTGACGTTGCGCTTTTCACCAACAAAAGACTTATCGTGAGCGATGCGCAAGGCATCACCGGTAAAAAAGTCGAAGTGTATTCTCTTCCTTGGTCGGCAGTAAACATGTGGTCGAGCGAAAACGCCGGCAAACTAGATTTGAATGCAGAAATTGAACTATGGACGCGTGCGGGGCATGTCAAAATCAACCTTGGCCGCGACGTCAACGTCCGAGAAATCGATGCGCTGATCGCCTCCGCGGTGCTGGGATAGCCCCTGCATATGCTGGATAGCTAACCTGGGGCTTACCCTTTTCGTGATGGCGCGCTTACGGTATTATTTTATGTCTTGTGCGCGGTACGCCCCGACCTTCGAATCGGGACACGGCCGCGCGCAAGACGTTGCCACCCTGGAGCCGTCATGGGATTTCGATAATCCCTGCATATGCTGCCTGCAGTCACTTTCAAACCGCCGGCAGCATCCATAATCTAGTGCGCCTTGATACGCGTAGCGGTGACAAGCGCGACCACCGCAAACACCAACGCAAGGGCAAACCCGAAGTGGGAACCCATGGCAAACGCCGCAGCCCCTTGCCCGCCGGAAAATGCCTGGCCCGTAGCCAAAAGGAACGTAGCCAACGCGGTAGCAATGGCGCCAAACACCTGCTGCAACGTGTTGAGCATGGCCGAGCCATCGGTGGACAACTGCGGCGAAAGCGATGACAGCGCGTATGTTTGCGCAGGCGACATGGCTAAAGGAACGCCAATCATAAGCAGCACATGGCACGCCACGACAAGCGCCACGGGGGCGCCAACGGAAACGCTGATTAGCCCAATAAGCGCGCAAATGGAGAGCGCAAAACAGCAATCGCAGGGATGCGCACGCCCACCTTATCGAACAAATTGCCCGCCGCTACGCTTACCACCATGTTGACAATGCCCGCGGGAAGCATGAGCGCGCCAGCCGCCGTTGCAGAAAGCCCCAGGGCGTTTTGGTAGAACTGCGGCAAAATAAACATCGCCGCAAGCGTAATGCCGAAGTTGAGCGTTACGCACAGCGTTCCCACCGCATAGCCGCTTTGACGGAAAATCTGCATGTTGATGACCGGGGTTCCCATGCCTATCTGGCGACGCACATAAATAACCAGGCAAACAATACCGATTGCCAGCCCCGCCAAAACAGGAGCGCTTACCCAACCGAACATGCTTGCCACGCCGGCTGCGAAAACAATTCCTCCGAAACCAAAACACGAGGTCACAACGCTTACCGGGTCAACCGAAGGTTTCGTAAGCTCATAGGGGTTCACACCGAACTTCAGCTCCATGGCTAGCGCAACAATCAGCACTACCACGAAGCTTGCAAAGATGGCGTGCCAGGAAAATGAGCCGATAAGAAAGCCCGCCAGCGTAGGTCCAATGGCGGAAGCGCCCATGATGATGAGCGCGTTAAGCCCCATGGCTGCACCAATTCGATGAGGCGGGATGACCTCCAGAATCATGGAGAACATCAGGGGCAACACCAAACCCGTGCCAATTCCTTGCAATGCACGGCCAACAAGCACCAGCGCAAAACCGGGCGCCACGCCGCTGATCACTGCACCTATCGCAAAGACGCACAGGGCAAAGGCGGTAATGGAACGCGCCGAGAACCATTTGCTCAGCAAGCTTGCAAACGGCATAATCAAGCCAATGACCAGCATATATCCAACAACAAGCCACTGCGTAAGAGAGATATCAACCCCTAACTGCGCCGACATAGATGGCAGCGCAATGTTCAGCGCTGTCTCTGAATACATGCCCGTAAAGCCGCCCAGATACAACCCCATCATCGCCAGATACGGATGCTTAACCCGCACACGCGCCTTAGGCGCTTCGTGATGCGTTTCGTGTTTTGTTCCAACCAATTCAAACAGTCCTTTCTCGTACGTCAGAGCACAAAAAAAGAGCCGCAACGTTATCGCTACGACTCTTCTGATATTTTCAGACACCTTGCTGTGCTTCAAGCAAATAGGTACTCTAGCGGTTTCAATTTTTCTTCGTAAGTTTTCGTTTGCAGGTTCATTTCTTCTCCATATTTTGCTTCAGGAGCGCATGTTGTCAGAAAATCGATCTCAAAACGCCCAAATCAACGATGCGGGGCACATTGAGTTTTACCTTGAACGCTTGTCGCCGTCTATCAGCAAACGCGACCTGGGC
>CAKTXN010000212.1 GCA_934630905.1 uncultured Eggerthellaceae bacterium | reverse complement strand
AGCTGCAACATGCCAACAAATTAAAAAGTCTTTGAATCTACGGTTTAGCCCTTGACTTCATATAGCTGGTCTCCTTTCTTGTTTGTTGCGCGCATCACGCAAGTCTTGCCCTGAAACGCGCCGCGCGCCGTTGTCTGCGAAAAGTATAGAACGCTTTGCGCGGGAAAGAGGTCTGCAGCACGGAAAAGCACGTTTTCGTAACGAAGATGATGCAGGGGGAAGCAGGAAGCGCGCGGGCACTGCCGCGCAGCCGTGAGCGGCATAGGCGCCGCAGAGAAGCCGCGATCGAACGACGCGCTCTATCAGGCTTCCCAATCGTCCGGCTCATCCGCATCATCGTGCGCACAAAGGTCGGTCTGCGCAATCGTGAAGAAAAAGTCGCTGGTCACCGTGGGGGCAGCAAGAAGATCGCCCGTGGGACGCCCTTCATCTTCGAAAAGATTATCCAAGAGCGTGGTGGGAACGTCGCCGCCCAGCAACGCATCGTCATGCGCAAAGCAATACTCTGCAATCTCCGAGCGACCCAACGCCGATCGATTAGTGCGAAGGAGCGAAAACACCTGGTCATCTCTGTTGTTCTGCGTGCTGCCAAGGGAGCTAGCGGTTGCGCTCAAAACGCTGCTTGCACCCTTCCCCCAAGCATCAGCCGCTTTGCTGCCATGCGCGGGCTCGCCCGGCGTGGCCACCGCATCCCGCACATCCGCCACAGCTCCCGATGCTGCTGCTGCCGCGTGCGTCGGCCATGGCTTGAGCAGGCGCTTGAACGCTGCCGCCAGGCGCTCGGCGGGACCATCGCCCTCGCCTGCCGCGCCCTGGTCGGCGGCGCGCGGGGCAGAAACGCCTTCCACAGCCTCCCCGCTTGGCGCAACCGACGCCGCGCCCGTCAAGGCTGCGCCACCCGCAACCGCATTGCGCGCTCCTTCGCCTGCGGGATCGTCCCCGCAAGCCTGGCTGTCCAAAATGAGCCAAACATCATGCGCAAGTTGCGCGCACGTCTGATAGCGCGCCGCTCGATCAAGCTGCGTGCACCGCTGAATGAGCGCATCGCACGCTTCGCTGACCTGCGGATTCACCGTACGAACCGATGGCAAAGGGAACTCCATGGGCGGCGGACACCCCGCCAACAAGTGCCACAACGTGCAACCCAGCGCATAAATGTCAGAGCGTGCATCGGTTTGCGCGCAGCCGTATTGCTCGGGCGGCGCATAGCCCTGCGTGCCGAACGCGACCGTATCTTTACGCTGGTCGTCGGCCGCTTTGAACTCGCGCGCAATCCCTAAATCGACCACGTTCAGCGCACCGGCGTCATCCAGAAGCACGTTGCTCGGCTTCATGTCGCGATACACCACGGCAGGCTCAAGCCCATGCAAGTACCCCAAAATATCGCATAACTCGCGCGCGTACTCCAGCGCCTGCCGCTCGGGAAGCGCGCCACTTGTCGCAACAATGCTTTGCAGCGAACGGCCCGCCACATACTCGAACACAAAATAGAACGACCCATTCCATAAAAACACATCAAGCAGCTTTGCAATATGAGGGTGATTAACGCGTTTCATGAGCTTCATCTGGGATGATATTCCCTGCGCAACCAGCTGGCCCGAACTCAGGCGCACCGTAGGCGGCAGCTCTTTTATCGCAACCGCAACGTTCGGCTGCTCTTGAACGTGCGCGCGATACACGCACCCCATGCCACCCTTGCCCAGCAGCGCGTCAATAACGTAATCGCCCGCCAGCACCTCGCCGCGCCCTAGCATGACCCGCACCTTTCGGATTCGTCTCGGTCAGAAGAAGCGGAAGGCACCGCTCCCGAAGTCATGGCGATAACCGTTGCGTTATCGCGCTGACCACGGGCGAACACCACATCCATAAGCTGACGCAAATATGCTTTCAGGCGTTCATCGGGGGACGTGGAAGGAAGAGAAGTCGTCGCGGCGCGCATTTCCGCAGCGCTCGCAGCTGCGGCTCCTATGCGAACCGCCGTATCCACAGCGCCCGCACCCTGCGTTGCCGCCGCTCCGGCACCTTCGCCACGCTCTGCGGCACCATGCGCACGAAGCGTCGATGCATTGAGCGCATGATGCAATTCCGTATCTGTCAATGACCTGCGAAAACCATCGCTGCACACAAGATAAGAGTACCGTTTGTCGAACCGACCTTGGGAAAAGACGGGCAACAAATCATGCGAGGCGCCCACGCATTGCAGCAACGAATTGCGCAAAGGATGCCGCTCGGCCTCGTTACTGGTCAAGCGGCCCGCAGCAATTTCGCGCGCCGCGAACGTCTGATCGCGCGTTATCTGACAAACTGCCTGATCATCCAAACAATAGAGGCGTGTGTCGCCCACCTGCATCACGTAATACGTCTCAGCCGCCACCAGAAACACCGTGCACGCGGCGCCCATCGAAATCCCTTCATGCAGGCCGCGTTTCAAAAGCGAGAGATTGATTTCCTGCAACAGATTCGCCCATTGCACTTGCACCGCCCGCGAGAAAGCGGCGCCCGAAAACCCCAGCGACTCCCCCGCCAGCGGAAGATCGCGCTGGAACCATTCATCGAAAGCGCGCACAATAGCACCCGACGCCACCTGACCGCGCTGCAAGCCACTCATGCCA
>CAKTXN010000211.1 GCA_934630905.1 uncultured Eggerthellaceae bacterium | reverse complement strand
GGTTCACGATGCGTGTGGCATACTCTTCGGCCAGCTCGGGGTTGTGCGTGACCATGACCACCAGGCGGTCTTGGGCGATTTCGGTGAGCAAGTCCATGATCTGCACGCTTGTTTTGGAGTCAAGCGCCCCGGTTGGTTCGTCGGCTAGAAGAATTTCGGGGTCGTTGATGAGTGCGCGCGCAATGGCCACACGCTGCATTTGACCGCCGGAAAGTTGGTTCGGACGCTTGTCAATGTGTTCGCCCAGGCCAACGCGCTGAAGTGCTTCCGTGGCGCGTTTCTTACGTTCATCTGCGGAAACGCCGGAAAGCGTGAGCGCCAGCTCAACGTTTGCCAGTATGGTTTGGTGGGGAATCAAATTGTAGCTTTGGAACACGAAGCCAATGCGGTTGTTGCGATACGTATCCCAGTCGCGGTCCTTGTACTTCTTCGTGGACACGCCATCGATAGCCAAGTCGCCGGAATCGTAATGGTCAAGGCCGCCGATGATGTTCAGCAGCGTGGTTTTGCCCGAACCCGAAGGACCTAAAATGGCCACGAATTCGTTGTCGCGCAGCGAAAGCGAAACGTCATTGAGCGCTTGCTGCGTGAACGATCCCGTGGTGTACGACTTGCGGATATTTTTGACTTGGAGCATGCGATTCTTCTTCCCAAAATGAGCGATTCCAATGGCGCATTATACGCATGGTATGCGAAAATCGAGTTGCTGTTTATCCAGCTTGGAGCGTTGTTGCTAAGTTGACATTTCGTCTTCAAACAACCGCACGAAGAAGGCACCCGCCAGGAACGCATGCGGGCGTCGGCTTACCGCGGCGCATCCGCCGCAGCGCCGCATGCCGCACGCTGCCACGCCGCCAGCACGACGCTTACCGCGCCGCACCTGCCGCGCGTTGCCTTCGCCTCGTCGCCCGCGCATGCCGCACGCAGCCCGCCGCATACGTTCGTGCGCAACAAAAACGCCTTCCCCTTGGGCAAAGGGAAGGCGCGAAATGTTGACAAAAGGTGGGGGCGGCGTCAAGCGGTCAGGTCTGTTTTGCCTGCGGTATGTTGTGTTTTCGACACCCCTCGTTTGGTCCTACAGCAGCATGTTGTCGTTTTTTCTTCCCAAATGCGCAAAATATTCCCGTTCGGGGCACCTCGGAAGGCATTTGCAGACCGAACAGCACCGCTTGAGACGAAGCGAACCCGCAAAAGCCCAGGTCGTGCATCACAAGCGCCAAGAGGACGGAGACCGGTGACCCTCCAACCTACCCCGAACAGTAATATTTTGCACATCTGCTCCCATTTTCCGACAAGATGACCACGATTCGATGTTTTCCGGAAGATGCGGGGGCCGCGAAGGAGAAGGCGGCGCGCGAAATGTTGACAAAAGGTGGGGTAATTTGTCAACAAATTAGCTGATGAGGCCTTGGATGATGGGAATCCAGCCCGCTGCCAGAATGACGATAATCAGCACGGGCACGCCAAAGCGCATCCAGTTATACAGCCAGGTGGGGAACTTCAGACCGTCGCCGCTGTTTGCTTCCTCCAGGAAGTTTTTCCAGCCCCAGCCTTTTTTACTTACGCAGAACCCAATAAAGATAAGCGAACCAATGGGCAGGATGTTGTTTGAAACAATGAAGTCCTCAAGGCCGTCGATCGTGCCGCCAATGGGCAGGTACGTGCCTAGTTCGGGATTCATGCCGAAAATGGCCGGCAGCACCAAAACCAGCATGCCAACGCACGTGACAATGGAACTTTTCTTGCGGCTCCAACCCCACTGATCCATGCCGAATGCAATAAGGTTCTCAAACACGGCAATAACGGTCGAAAGCGCCGCAAACGACATGAACAGGAAGAACAGCGTGCCCCACAGCTGACCAAGCGGCATTTGCTCAAAGATGTTGGGCAGCGTGATGAACGCCAGACCTGCGCCCGAGCCCGGCTCAACGCCAAATGCGAAGCAAGCGGGGAAGATAATCAGACCAGCAAGCAGCGCCACAGCGGTATCAAGGATGCCGACGGTGGTTGCCTCGCCGAAAAGGCTGCGGTCCCTGCCAATGTAGCTGCCGAAAATAGCCATGGATCCCATGCCGATGGACAGCGTGAAGAAGCTTTGTCCCATAGCGGCGTAAATCGCGTCTGCTGCCGTTGCGGGGTCGCAGAAAATCTTCGAGAAGTCGGGCTTCAGGTAGAAGGCAATGCCTTCCAGCGCGCCTTCGCCCAGCGTAACGGCACGCACGACAAGAATCAGAATAAGCGCGAACAAGCCAACCATCATGAAGCGCGTGACGTTTTCCACGCCTTTGCGCACGCCCAAGCTGCATACCACGGCGCCAATGATGATTACCACGAAGCACCATAAAATGAGCTCGCCGGGGTTGCCCAGCATGGCGGTGAATGCAGCGGCACTGCTTTCGGCGGTTACGCCTACGAACTGACCTGCCGCAGTTTTCACGGCATAGTTCAGGAACCAGCCGGCAACAACGGTGTAAAACATCATGAGCAGCGCATTGCCCGCAATGGCAATCCATTTATAGACGTGCCACTTCGAGCCTTCCGGCTCCAGCGCGTCAAACGACTTCGCAATGCCTTTTTGACTGCCGCGGCCCACGGCAAACTCCATGGCCATAATGG
>CAKTXN010000210.1 GCA_934630905.1 uncultured Eggerthellaceae bacterium | reverse complement strand
GTAGCGTGCAGCATGGATTGGGAAGTGTATTACGTGATTCCGCTGTTCCTCTTTTACCTGTTTGCAACCGAGGGACGCGTGCCTGGTGCGCTTTGCCGCCAGCGAAAATATCCGTTCGCGCGCATGACTGAAAAAGAAAGCGATGCCGGCGAATCATGGTAAGAATCAAAGCGACAAAAGCGGATGTCATCTGGGGATACTGCGGCACCATTCTTTCTATGGCCAGCGGCTTCATTTTGCTCCCCCTGTTGCTGTTCTTCCTAAGTGGAGAAGAGCTTGGTCTGTGGTATGTCTTTGTTGCCATTAGCAACTTGACGCTCCTTTTCGAATTCGGCTTTAATCCCGCATTTTCCCGCAATATTGTGTACTGCTTGTCGGGCGCGCGTTCGATTGCAAAGCTGGGAGTAAGCGAATCGCCTGTTCGGGACGATGTTGACTGGTCGCTTCTGAAATCAATTATGGATGCGTCGCGTTTGCTGTATGCCATTCTTGCGTTCGCGGCCCTTCTTGTTACTGCGACCATCGGCACGCTTTACATTTGGACCATTACGCAGGATATGGTGGGAACATCCCATGGGATTGCCTGGGGTATTTTCTGCCTGGCGATTTTCTTCAACCTGTATTACTACTACTTCCTTACGTTTTTGCGTGGTTACGGCGATGTTGCCGGCGAGAACAAGGCGAAGACCGTTGCGCGCATTATCCAGCTTGCGGTAAGTGCCGCTCTGCTTTTTGCGGGGTACGGCCTTATCGGGGCGGCGCTAGGTTATTTGTCGTTTGGCCTGGCTCTTCGCTTCTGCTCGCGTTATTTCATCAAGCGTCATGCCGATATTGAGTCCGAGTTGAAAAAGCTTCCGCGGCGCATGGATTTGTCCCAAGTCAAGCAAGTTCTTCTGTCGGTTTCGTATGTGGCGTGGCGCGATGGCGTGGTTCAGATCTGCTGCTTCGCCTCAACGCAAGCCATGTCAATTATCTGCTCGCTGTTCTTGGGGCTAGAGGCCACCGGCCAATACTCCATTTTGTTGCAGCTTTCAACTGCCGTCTACAATTTATCTTCGGCGTTCATCAGGTCGTTTTACCCGAGCTTTCAGTCATCTTATGTGTCGGGCGATGTGTCCGCATGCCGCGCCATTGTGGGGAAGGGCATTGTTGTTTACGCGCTGTTGTTCATTGCGGGAACGGTGCTCGCTCTGCTTGTTGCGTTCCCCTTGGTTCCGTTCTTCAAGCCGGGTGTGACGCTTGACGCCCCAACGTATATCTTCCTTTCCGTGTATTTGTTCCTGTGGAACCAACATTCGATTTTCTGCAATTTGATTGTGAGCATGAATCGCATTCCCCACATGGTGCCGTATTTAGTGGCCGCCGTGATGGGTGTTGCGTTGTCGGCGATGTTCACGTCGCGCTTCGAATGGGGTTTGTTCGGCCTTATCGGGGGACAGATGCTTTCCCAGGTCGTGTACAATAACTGGAAATGGCCTTTATATGTGGCGCGCGAATTGAAATGCTCGTATGGTTCGTTTTTCTCCGAGGGCTTCCGCTGGCTGCTAGGGCGGCTGAAGCGGTCGCGCGCGTAAGCGTGGCTCGGTGTTGGTGACAATAGCTTCGCGTTGATGCGTGAGCGGATACGCGAATATAGAAAAAGGTGGGAAGTAAGATGATTACCGGAAAAGCTCTTTTGATGACGGCGAAGAAACGTTTGAAGCTTCTTGTCGCGATTCCTTTGGTGGTGGCGCTTTGCTTCTTCGGCGCGGCAACTGCTTTCACGCCAACGTCGTATTCGGCCACGGCGAAGGTTGTTGTGTCAACGTCAATCGCAGCTGCTAACAGCTTAGCGTCTTCTGTGGTGACTGACTGTTCAACGGATGAGGTGAACGTTTCAACGGGAGCTTCTACCTCGGGAAATGCTATTAGGGTCACCGCAAAAGGAGCTAATCCTACCGAGTGCGTTCGTTTGGCGAACGTGGCTGCATTGAAAGCGCAAACGCTTATCAACGAGTCGCTGCCCGATTCGGCAACTCAGATTGTTGTTGCCGATTCCGCGAAGGATGCTACCCCCAGCGCGGCGAAAAATGCGTTGGCTGTTCTGGTGGCGCTTTTCGCGCTGGAGTTTGCCGCGATTGTGGTGGTTTGCTTGAAGCGCAAGTTGATTTACAGCTGGCGCTCCTTGGAGTACGAGACGGGCATCCCGTACTTGGGCTCTGTGTCCGACGACGGCTGCGCGAACGCGGTGCTGGCAGCGTCGATTGCTCTTGCAGGTGGCGCGGGTTCTGCTGGCACGGCGGGCGCTGCGGGCTGTGCAGCCGGGTCCGATGCGGCGGGCGATGCTGCAGGCGGGTCCGATGCAGCCGCAGCCGCTTCCGTTTGCTTGATTCCCGTGGGGGCAAGCAAACAAGCAGCGCTTTTAGCGCAAAACGTGCAGGCGCTTGGCAAGGAAATTGAAGCTCCTATGACCGTTGCCCCGTCTATCGAGACGGGTTCTCGGGCGCTCTACGATGCGCAGGCGTCTTGCGCCGTGGTGTTGTGCGTTGCATCGGGCGCTTCGAGCTACAACGATCTTGATCAGCTTCGCCGCGCATTCCGTTGCGCAAATATTGTTCCCGTGGGCTTCGTTTTCGATAT
>CAKTXN010000209.1 GCA_934630905.1 uncultured Eggerthellaceae bacterium | reverse complement strand
CTTGACGGCGATGTGAGCGGAAACGGCGCGCTTAACATTGTTGACGCGCAGATTGCCTACGATATGGTGAAGTCGCCTGAGACGTACGCCGACCGCGCTGATTACGAAAGCATGTATTCTCGCGCCGATGTGAAATGGAACAACAACGTTGACGCAACGAATGCATTCGCCATTCAGTACGCGGCTCTTTACGGGTGGGATGACTGATTGCCGGCGTGATTGCGGCGAACGCTCGTATGACAGGGCTTGGAAGTTATTCAGCTTCCGAGCCCTGAGTTTTTACGGGTTCATGAGCCCGCCCGGTGTGATGGGGGTCGGGCGCAGGGGCTTGCTGGGGCGCCGGCGCCTTCTGCGTCGTTCGCGCTGTTACAGCGTGTCGGTATCCAACCAAATGGTGAAGGGGCCGTGGTTTACCAGTGCGACCTGCATGTCTGCACCGAACTCGCCGGTTCCCACGTTGCGCACGCCATTAGTTGCGCGCACCAGGCTGGTGAAATATTCGTACAGGCGGTTTGCCTCGTCGGGCGCGCCGGCTTGCGTGAACGAGGGGCGATTGCCCTTCTTGCAGCTGGCGTAGAGCGTGAACTGGGAAACCACCAGTACATCGCCGTTGATATCGGCAAGCGAGAGGTTCGTCTTCCCGTTTTCGTCATCGAAGATGCGCAGTTTGGAGATTTTGCCCCATAGTTTATCCGCTTGCTCTTCGGTGTCTTCTTGTCCCACGCCTAAAAGAATGAGAAATCCCCGCTCAATGGTGTTTTTTTCTTCGCCATCGATGGTAACGCTCGCGTTCGAGACGCGCTGAATGAGTGCTCGCATGATACCCCCTTTGTTTTCTTTTGCGCCCTATGGTATCACGACTGGTATACTGACGGGAAAGAATGCAGCGAAAGGCAGCGCAACGAAAAGAAAGGCGCGCGACTCATGATCGATGAAATCCATGTTGAGAATTTGACACTCATCCGCAATGCCACGCTTACGCCGTGCGCGGGGCTGACGGTGCTTACGGGCGAGACGGGCGCAGGTAAAACGGCGCTGCTTTCGGCGTGCAAGCTGCTTATGGGTGAGCGCGCCAGTGCGCAGATGGTGCGCGATGGCGAAGACTCGCTGGTGGTGTCGGGGCGTTTCTTCGTGCGCGAAAGCGCAAGTGAAGGCGCAGATGCTGATGCGATATGGGAAGATGCGCCTGCGGGTAGGGGCGCCGTGCGTGCCGATGCCAGCAGCGTGGTTGCCAGCGATGGCGGCGCTGTTGGGGTGGCGCCGTGCGAGCGCGATTTGGTAGTAACGCGTCGTGTGGGGGCGGATGGCCGCTCGCGCGTGACGCTTGACGGGCATATGGCCAGTGCGGCGCAGCTGGCGGCAACGATTGGTCCCGTGGTGGACTTGTGCGGCCAACACGAGCATCAGCGCTTGCTGAAACCCGTCAACCATGTGACATTTCTTGACGCCTGGGCAAAAGACCAGGTGGAAGCTCCGTTGAGGGTGTATGCAGCTGCTTTTACGGCGGCGCAGGCGGCGCAAGCCGCTCTTGATGACGTGCGTGCGGCGGCGTCTTCTTCATCGGCTCAGCTTGACGAGGCACGGTTTATCCTTCGCAGTGTGAATGAGGTTGATCCGCAGCCGGGCGAATACGAAGAGCTTGTTGAGGCGCTGGCAAAGGCGGAAAACGCGGAGGCGTTGGTGAATGCTTCCGAGGGCGCGTATCGCGCGCTTTCGGGCGATGGCGAAGAGGGTAGCGCGCTGGATGCTTTGAATAGTGCGATTTTCCTGCTTGACCAGGCATGTCGTTTCGATGACTCGCTGCAGGCGTATGCGAAATCGCTGCGCGATGCCGTGTATATTGCCGAAGATGTTGCCTCTGATGTGCGTGCGTATCGTGATTCCATTGAGCTAGATGCTGCTGAGTTGGCGCGCATGCAAGAGCGCGTGGGCGCGATGCAGCGATTGCTGCGCTCGTATGGGCCGCGTATGGAGGACGTGCTTGCGGCGCGCGATGCGGCAGCCGATCTGGTGGGCGCGGTGGACGATTCCGAGACGCGCCTGAAGGCGGCGCAAGCAGCCGTTGATCAGGCAGAAGCAGCATTGGCGCAGGCAGCGGACGCGCTCGATAAAGCGCGTAAGGTAGCAGCTCCGCGCTTCGCGCGCGCGGTGTGCGATCAGATGAAACGCTTGTGCATGGGAACGGCGCAGCTCGTGTGCGAAATCGAGCGGCAGCCGCGTGCTGCGTGGACGAAAAGTGGGCCCTCGACGGTCGAGTTCTTGTTCCGACCTGGTTCGGAAATGGCAGCGCGTCCGCTGGCGCGTATTGCATCGGGCGGCGAAGTGAGTCGCGTCATGTTGGCGTTGCGCGTGGTGTTGGGGCGAGCCGATACGGCTGAAACGCTCATCTTCGATGAAGTAGACGCCGGCGTGGGCGGTGCAACGGCAGTGGCGCTTGCGGATGTTCTTGCCGATCTTGCAACAACGCGGCAGGTGCTTGTGGTAACGCATTTGCCGCAGGTGGCGGTGCGCGCGCAATGCCATTATGTGGTGGCAAAAACGGGCGGCGCGCTTCCTGAAACCACTATTACCCCTGTTGAGGGGTCTGCGCGTGTTGATGAGATTGCGCGCATGCTGGCGGGCGA
>CAKTXN010000208.1 GCA_934630905.1 uncultured Eggerthellaceae bacterium | reverse complement strand
GACCATTCCGGAATCCAGGTCACCTGGTTCTCGATGGCGTCAACCGCCTTATCGCGCAGGCCGGTATCGTCCATGGAAACAAACCACTGCGTAGTGGCGCGGAATATAACCGGCTTGTGGCAACGCCAGCAATGCGGGTAGCTGTGGCTGATGTCCACATGTGCAACCAGCGAGCCTTGCTCTTTCAGCCATTCGATGATCTTGGGGTTCGCCTCATCGGTAGTCATGCCTTCCCAACGGCAGGTACCCGCATAGAAGCGGCCCTCGTCATCAACGGGCATCTTGATGTCTTTGATGCCGTTGAACTGGCATACCTTGTAGTCGTCAACGCCATGACCGGGAGCAGTGTGAACAGCGCCGGTACCAGTATCCAGCGTGACATGATTGCCGCAGATGATTACGCCCGTTTCGCCATCGCACACCGGGTGAACGTAAACGCAACCGCTCAGCGCGGTGCCCGGGAACGTGAGCTTTTCGCCGCCATCCTGCAAGAACTCGACGTTTTCCCAGCCAGCAACGGCAATAACGGCTTCAGCCAGCTCTTCGGCCATAACCAGAAGCTCGCCATTTACGATAGCGACAACATACGTTGCATCCGGCGCCAAGCTGACTGCCTGGTTCGCGGGCAGCGTCCACGGCGTGGTGGTCCAAATCACCACAGCATTAGGAGCATCGCCCAGACCTGCAGCAACGGCCGCCGCCTTAAACGCTTCGGGCATTTCCTGGAAATAGAACTTCACGTAAATAGAAGGAGACACTTCGTCGCCGTATTCGATTTCCGCTTCAGCAAGCGCGGTGTGGCAGTTCGAGCACCAATGGATGGGCTTGCGACCACGATATACGCTGCCGTTCAGATACATTTCCTTAAAAATCTCAACGTCGGCCGTCTCAAAATTATGATGATACGTCAGGTACGGATGCTCCCAATCGGCATTCACGCCCAAGCGCTTGAAGCCATCGCGCTGGATTCCCACGTACTTCGTAGCCCAATCATGGCAGAGTTTTCGCAGCTCAGGTTGGCTGATCTGCGCCATCTTCTCTTTGCCGAGCGTCGTTTCCACCATGTGCTCGATAGGCTGGCCATGGCAGTCCCAACCGGGAACATACGGGGTGTAATAGCCGCGCTGCGCGTGAGACTTCACAACGAAATCTTTCAGGATCTTATTGAACGCATGCCCCACGTGAATTGGACCGTTTGCATACGGAGGGCCGTCATGAAGAACGAACGGCTTACCGTCTTTGTTCTTCTCGAGCACCTTCCAATACAACCCCATATCTTCCCATTTCTGCAAGCGTTTCGGCTCGTTGATGGGCAGATCGGCCTTCATTGGGAACGAGGCCTGGAACATATTCATGGTCTTCTTGTAACTTGCCATATGGTTCAATCCCCTTTTCGCGGACTATCTAGACACAATCCTTGTAATTATAGGGGAAAATGCAACACTCCGATAAAAAGAATTGGAACTTATCACGTAGGAAGGCGAACCTGCCGGGTGGTCGGCTTTTTTGTCACGCCTTGCAAGGGCATCACAAGGGCAAATGAGAGATTTGTTTGTTGAAACCATACATATCTCACGATTTCGGAAAATACTTGTTACAATACAGCCGTTTATGTAACATTTCGATTCGAAGGAATTACCGTGACATATAAAATTGTGACCGACTCAAGCGCCACACTGCCTCTTGAGCTCATCAAAGAATTCGACTTGGCCATTCTTCCGCTGTCCTACATGGATACAGCCACGGGCATCCAGACTCCTATTAACGTATTCGACGAAAGCTTTGACCTGGTTGCTTTCTACAACAACATGCGTAATGGCGTAGTGTACACCACTTCGCTGCCCAACCAATCCGACTCGTACGATACGCTCGTAAAACTACTCGAAGAAGGAAACGACCTGATTTACATCGGTTTCGACAGCGCTCTTTCGGGCACCTGCGAAGCGGTAAGCGCAATCATGGATCGCTTGGCCGAAGAATACCCCGCCCGGAAACTTATCCACATCGATACGCTAGCTGCCGTGGGTGCCGAAGGTCTTTTGGTATATTACGCTTCGCGCATGAAGCAAAAAGGAGCAAGCATCGAAGAGGTTGCGCAGTGGGTCAACGAAAACAAGCTCTGCGTTGACCATTGGTTTACCGTAGAGGATCTCAAGTACTTGCTGCGCGGCGGTCGCGTTTCCAAAACAAGCGCGACGGTTGGCACCGTGCTCAACGTCAAGCCCGTTATGACGGTCGGAACCGATGGCGTACTGACCCCCATCGAGAAAGTTCGCGGCCGTAAAAAGAGCTTGCAAGCACTGGTAAAGCATTTCGAAGAAACTCACAGCGAAATCAACGACGACTACGTGGTGTGCATCGAGCATGGCGACTGCGCAGAAGATGCCGAATGGGTGCGTAACGAAATCGCCGAGAAATTTGGTGTGAAGAACTTCATGGTGGAGCTTCTTGACCCGGTCATTGGCTCGCACACTGGCCCCGGCCTGGTTGTTGTTTGCTACCCGTGCAAACCGCGCGCCTAACTGTTACGTTGCCCAAGCGCTTCCAAAGCATTCAAAAACACGCGCCCCTTGGTTCATTCGCAGCCAAGGGGCGTTTTCGTTTTTGCCCCCTGCCCCTTAAGGGGTTTCGTCATGGCGTTTC
>CAKTXN010000207.1 GCA_934630905.1 uncultured Eggerthellaceae bacterium | reverse complement strand
ATATGGACCTTTCCGACGTGCTTGGTCGCGCTAATTTGAAGCAATATACCGTTACGACGATGGTTGTTGCCGTTATCGATGCTGTGGCGTTTGTCGTGCACGCGTCGTTGAACGTCGTCATCGGCATCCGTCTTTTGCGTGGGCACCGTGCGAAGGCGGGCATTTTGCTGTGGAGTGCGGTTGCCGTTGGTATTGTTGCGTTTGTGTGCGACGTGATGCTTACCGGTACGCATGCGTCTGTTCTTTCCGAGCTCATCAGCGTTGTGCTGCTTATCGGCTTCTCCGTGTATCTGAACCCGGCTATCGAACGCGGGGAGCGTTTGCGTCGCGGTTTGCGAGATATCGATTTGGAGACGCACGCCGAGGCGGGCACGCTTGGTCTTGCCGACAAAGGCCAGGGCTTCATTCGCCTGGATTTCTTCAACGTGTTCTGGACGTTTGTGGTGTGCTGCATTTTGGGCGATGTTGTTGAGCTGGCGTTTCATATGATCGCCGTTGATCCGGGCGTGTACCAGGATCGCGCGGGCCTGCTTTACGGACCGTTCAGCCCCATTTACGGTGTGGGCGCGGTGCTCATGACGATCGCACTCAACCGCTTCAAGGATAAAAACGTGCTGCTCATCTTCGTAATTTGTACGATCATCGGTGGGGCGTTCGAGTATTTCGTAAGCTGGTTTATGGAAATCGGTTTTGGCGCTGTGGCGTGGAATTACGACGATCAGTGGCTTGGCTGGCTGTTCGGCGGACGCACGTGCCCGCTCTATGCATCGATGTTTGGCCTGTTGGGCGTGGTGTGGATCAAGGCGATGCTGCCGTGGCTGCTGAAGCTGATCAACCGTATTCCTTGGAACAAGCGTGTCGTTGTCACCACGATTTGCGGCGTACTTATGGCTGTGAACTGCGTCATGACGCTGCAGGCGCTTGACAACTGGTATTCGCGCAGCGCTGGCATAGAGCCCATAACGCCCATTGAGCAATTCTACGCGGAGCATTATCCGAACGACTTCATGGAAAACCGCTTCCAGAGCATGACGATTCATCCCGAGCAGGCGGCGCGCAGCTAACGCTTGGCAGGCGTCGGGCGGGCGCTTGGCGGGTCGTTAGGCGACTCGCGGTCGGTCGGGCACGTGTGCTTGGTGAGTTTTTTGCGGGTGCCTGGTGAGCGCCCAGCTGGTGCCTGATGGAGGCGGAGGATTACACGATATGGCAAGTGAAAATGATGAAGAAATAGTGCGCTACCTGCGCGACAATGCTGCACTGCGTAATGCGCTGGGTCTGAGTGCGGATGCGTGTTTGAAGGTTGAGCCGCTGGGAAAAGGCGAGCATAACGAGAATTACGTCTTCTGCGAAGAAGGCGCAGCGCAGCGTTTCGTGCTGCGCGTGAACCGCGTTGCTCAGCCGTTCCATACGAAGCAAGTCGCGTATGAGTATGCCGCTCTGCGTGCGCTTGAGCAAAGTGGTTGTACGCCGCGTCCGCTGTATTGCGATGCTCGCGCCGCTGCTCCTGGCAATGGTGTGCTGGTGGAGAGCTTTTGCCCTGGTAGCGAGCTTGATTTCGACAATCTGAAACCAGGCGATTTGCAAAAAGTTGCGCATCTTATGGCAAGCGTCCATGCTGTTCCCGCCCATGAATCGTGCGGGTTGTATCGACCTGATGACCCTCTGAAGCAGCTTTTCGGCGAATGCGTCGATCGCTTCTCGGTGTATAAGGGCACGGCGTTGGAGGACGCGCGTTTCACGCGCTGGATTGAGCGCTTTTTCGCGGAAACGCAGAAAAAGATCGAGGCAAGCCCTGGTCCCGACGAGAATCGTTGCATCATCAACACCGAAACGCTGCCGTCGCATTTCCTGTTGCTGCATGGCGGCGGGGAAGGGGAGGGCACCTCGGCGCCTTCGGGCGCTGCTGCTGCGTCGAGTTCGGGCGTATCGAGCGGGTGCGTTGCGACTGTGGGCGCGGGCGCGGGCGCGTCGGCACCTTCGGATGGTTCGGGAACATTCGTTGATTGGGAGCGCCCCATTTTAGGCGAAGTGGCGCAGGACCTGGCGTTTTTCGTGGCGCCATCCACCACGTTTTGGGACAGCACGTACCTCTTCCCGCATAAGGATATCCAGCCGTTCTTGGACGAGTATTGGCGCGCTGTTGACGGCCGCTTCGACAAAGGCGCCTTCGAGGCCCGTTTCGATGCGTATCTGGCTGTGTCGGTTTTGCGCAGCCAGACTTGGTTTTGCAAGAACGCTGCGCGCTACGCTCAAGGCGCGGGCGCCCATACCGTTCAGCGCACGTTTGATAAATGGGACATCTATACGTCCGACGAATTCAACGAAATGCTCCTGCGCGAATGCTTCTAGCTTCGCTTCGCGCCTGTATCTGCGTTCGCACAGCCGGGTAACAATGCCAGTGCCGCGTCAGCAGCTGTGGAACGTTCTACATCTGCAATCGAAGGGTCTGGTGCCGTCCTTTCTTGACGTCCCTGCATGTTTGTTCCATCTATCCGGCCGTTTTCGCGCCTATTTTCTGACAAGATGGTCTGCTGCTCAGTGATTTCCGGCCCGGAACTGGGTCGTGAGGGCGACGGCTGGCACCAACGACTCTGCAGGGCTGCCCGGCGGCAAGAGCTCGCCTCACGACTCCGCTTGTGTTGCGG
>CAKTXN010000206.1 GCA_934630905.1 uncultured Eggerthellaceae bacterium | reverse complement strand
GGCGCCCACCGTGCAGAATCAATCCAAGAAACTCCAGATCGACTAAATCGCCCTTTTCATCCTCGAAGGTATACACCATACCCTCTTCGATAGGCGGACAAAAATTCGGCGCGCTTCCCTGACGCATACGAGTTCCTTTCCTCGAAAAACTACTACGCGAACAGAGTACCACAGCCGCCGCCCGTTGCAATCAACTATAATTGATGCGGGCGCTCTCCAACAAGAATAACGCAGGTGCAGACGCGTTTTTAATAGCCAATGAGCACCCAAACGCACCACCCTGATTGCACTTGAGCGCAGCGCCCCAACCCCTTACACAAAAGAAGAAGGACACTCCCATGACCACGTATTTCATACCTGTTGAAACCGAAGAGCAAACACATGAATTAGCCACTATAGCAGGCACCATCTGGAGCGAATACTGGCCTGCCATTATCGGGCAAGAGCAAACGGACTATATGATTGAGCGCTTTCAGTCATACGATGCTATCACGCGCGACATGACAGAAAATAATTACGAATATTGGTTCGTGGTGGCAGATAAAGATGAACCCACCGAGCGCATTGTGGGCTTCACAGGCGGGCACAACGAGCCCGAAACGAACCGCTTCTTTATCTCGAAAATCTACCTTTTCGCGCAGGAACGCGGCAAGCATTTCGCGAGCGACGTTATTGCGTTTTACAACAACCTGTGCCTGCAACGCGGGCTTACCGCAATGTATCTTACGGTAAACAAGCACAATGAACTGGGAATTCGCGCATATCAGGGAAAGGGCTTCGAAACCATCGACGCCGTGGAAGCCGACATCGGCCAGGGCTTTGTCATGGACGACTTCATTATGGAGCGCCGCGCGCAGTAGCGCCCGCAGTGCCTCACGACGTAGCAGAACGCGCCTGCAACGCAGCGCGGCGTCGCAGGGTTGAGCTGAACTGCTGAACCTGGATAAGTCGATCGACTCCCAACCAGGAGAAAGCATTATCCAGGCGAAGTCGTGAGGCGAACGCCCTGCGCCGCCGCGTCGCACGCCCTGCCCAAGAGCGTCGCCATGCTATCGCGACATACCACGCCGCACAACGCACTCCCAAACGCAACGGCGCCCCGCAGAGATTTCCCTGCGGGGCGCCTTCTTTTCACCTTATGCGGCCTTATATTAACCCGTACAGCCCGCAGATAAGCGGCAAGCATACCGACGTCAGAACAACCAGGAACAACGTGGGGATAATGCCCGCCTTCGCGTATTGCCCCATGGTGTAATAGCCCGTGGAATACGTAAGCACCGGCACGCAGTCAAGCGGCAGGATATAGCTCACGGACGCTTCCCACGCCACCACCATAAGCATGGCATACATAGGAATGCCGAAATCCATGGCAATAGTTCCCAAAGGGAACGCCAGAATACCTGCAACCGCCGGACCAACGGGAACCACGTTATGCATAATGGCGCCAATAAGCGATGCCACCAGCATCAAGATAAGCGGCACCTTCATGAAATCGGGCGTAACAGCCATAATGGTTTCCACAATCCAATTGCCCGCACCCGTGGTCACCACGAAATGGCCTGCGGAAATAACGCACATGATAAGCAAGATGATATCCCAGTTCATACGCTTGAGAATGCTCTTGAAATCAAGCGAATTCCAGCCGGGAATACTCAAAAGCACCATGGCCACAATGGCAATTTCCGCCGTGTTCAAGAACGTGAGCCACGAGCTTGCAATCCAGAAGATCAGCGCGGCGGCAATAACGCCCACCGTCTTCCACTCGCATGGCTGCATCTTGGGCAAGTCCGAAACTTCGCGCATGGTTTCATCCACCGCATGCTGTGAAATAGGCTCAGGCTTGAACCATACGCACAAGAAAAGCCAGCTGGCAATCAGAAGAACAATCGCAAACGGTGCGCCGATCATCATCCACTCAACAAAGCTCATTTCCACGCCGAACAGGCTGGAAAACAAGCTTACCGTTAACACGTTGCAACCGTTGCCCGCCATACATGCCATGCCGCCGGCATACGACGCATACGGAATGGCAATCATCATAGCCGCGCCTAAACGCGATGTTCCGCGTTCCGTTCCGTTGAGCTCCAGCAAGCGCTTACCCACAGAAATGAACACACCGCATGCGGCAACATCGCTCATAACCAGGGACAACAATGCGCACGCACACATGAAGCCCAAAATGACTTTGCGGCTGTCGTTTCCTGCCCAGCGCAGCACCAAGCCGCATACACGCGTGGGAATTGTGGTGGCATCAAGGGCAACGGTGAACGCAAACGTGCCCATAAGGAAGAAGACGGTCGAGCCAATGGAATTGGCATACGCGTCGTTGAACGTGCAGACGCCCATAATGGGCATCATCACCAGAATAAGCAGCGCCGTTGCTGCCAAAGGAAGTGCTTCGGTAACCCAGAGCAGAACGCCCGCCACCAGAATAGTCATGACCATGCGGCCTTCATAGGCCAAACCCGCCGTTTCGGGGGCAAGGGCTGCTACTGCAATGAGCAACGCAGCAACAGCAAGAACAACCACGTTTCGCGGTCTGAACGAAACGGGCTTTACAAGCTCCGACATGTATCCTCCCCTTTTGGATAGTCTTGAGTGTCGTTTGGGGTACGCAGAATTTCTTCTTCTACGCCCTGAGAGCTATGACCAATTCGCAGCATTATGCCATATCGT
>CAKTXN010000205.1 GCA_934630905.1 uncultured Eggerthellaceae bacterium | reverse complement strand
GCAGCATTGAGCTCTGCCACAATATCGCGCTGGTGCGAAAGGAAATACTCGTAGTGATCCTGGTTCGGATTGAAGCAAAAATAGCAGTGCCGCGTACAGCGCAGGTCGATGAAAAACGTTGCCGTGCGCTCGCCGGTGCGACACGCCAAGCATGCCGGCGATATCCAGCCGCGCCACAAGGACGTGTCCCCGTTCTCGCAATGGCACCCACACGCGTTGGCAACGTGCGCACGGCGCGTTCGGGAGCACGACTCCGCAGCTTCAAAGGGAACGCCAAACGCAGCAACTGCGTGCTCGTAGTCGCGTTCTACCTGGTTGAATGCTTTTGCGTATTCCCGAACGTCCATCAAAATCCTTACTCACCTATACGTTCCATGAGCCAATCAAGCTGCACGGCATCAACATGCGCAAGTACCACAACAGCCTGCATAAATGCAGCGTACAGCCCTCGCTCATCTTTTTCAATCACATCGGCTGCAAGTGCATCGATCCATGTGAGCAGATGCGCTTGCAAAAACGTCTTCGTATCCTGCAGCGCCTTGCGGCATTCATCATCAAGGCCATCAGCATATGCCTCGTATGCACGCGTGCCCATGCAGCCCATATACGCCAACATGGCTGCAATATGATCATCGGGGAATTGACGCTCCGCTTGAAGCTTCAACCCGGCGGCATGATACATTGCGCGAACGTCCAGCGTGCTATCCTGGAACAAGGTTTGCTCGGTACCCACATACGGGGACTCCCACATATGCACGTACGAATCGCCCGGAACCTGGAACAGCTTCGTAAAGTCGCTTTCCATCTGGGCGGCAAGCGCCGCAAGAGCATCTGCCGACAAATCCTGATGCTCGTCAAGGCACGTCAGCACCTCTTTAGCGCAATCCCCCAGCGAGCGATCGACCTTGCTCAAAGCGCACCCTGCATCAAGCGAGAGCCCTTCATCGGAAAGCATGGCGGTCTCACGTGCAAGCATCTCGCGCGTCTGCGCACCGAAAAGCTTTGCAACAAATTCGGCCGAACAATTGCCGCCAAACACGGAATGAAGAAGGTCGTAGAGGTACGTGCGGCAGGCAAGATCCATGCCAATGCGAATTTCGAGCTGTTGATCAGGCATAACACCGCTCCTTTCAGGGGATTGCGCTCGTCTGTCTATTTTTTTTCTTAGGAAGGATTCCACGCGACACCTCATGCAGCGCACCGTACAGCACCCCATGAAGCTTCGCGTGAAATCACGCTACATGACAAAACAAGTGTTAGATTATTTTAGCGAAAAACTGCGTAAAGAAAAATCGCCGCACCACAAGCGATATGCGGTGCGGCGACAAATGGAAAACTCGTTCCTACCAAGTAAGCTCGACAGCAGATTTGTCGAAAGCAAGATCCTTGGTCTTGACCAGAACGTGCGGACGAGTCAGGTCGGGATTCGGGAGCACCACGATAGTGCCGTTGTCCAAATCGCCGGCGTACTTCTTGCGCAGCTCGTCGATATCGCCGGCGTCAAGAGCGCGGTTCGGGCAACCTGCAACGCATGCGGGCTGATCGCCGTTGGCACGCAGCCCATAGCAACCGTCGCACTTGCCGGAAACGCCCTTCTCGGGGAAGTACTGCGGATGACCGTATGGGCAGCTCATAACGCACATACGGCAGCCAATGCACTTGCTCTGATCCTGGATAACCGTACCATCGGCAGCCTTGCTGATAGCACCCGTGGGGCAGTTAGACAAGCAAATCGGATTCTCGCAATGGTTGCAGCTGCCAGAGTAGCTGTACGTCTTAACGTCGGGGAAAGCGCCAACCGTGTAGCTCTTCACCTCGCGATACAGAGCGCCGACCTCAAGACGATTCTTGTCTTTGCACGCCACTTGGCACGCGCGGCAGCCAATGCAACGCGTCATATCAAAGTAAAAACCAAAAGCCATGATTCCCTCCTTAGCCAAGTTTCAGGATGCGTACATCGGTCTTGCAGTCGTCTTCAAGCGCCTGGCCATTGTACTTCTCGAAATTGCAGTTATTGTTGTTGTAGCTGGTAACGCCACTGCCGGAAATGTTGTTGCCGGTCAGGAAGTTGTCAGCGCCGCCCTCGTCGATGCCGGTCTTTTCGTTCAAGCGAACCCAAGAACCGTGAGGAATGCCAACTTCACCAGGCATAAGGTTTTCCATGCAGCAGGCCTTGCGCAGCACTTCGCCGTACTTCGTCCAAACGCGCACGGTATCGCCATCCTTGATGCCCTTCGCCTTTGCATCGGATGCGTTCAGGAACACGGGGTTTGCCCATGCTTCACGCAACCAGGGGCAGTTGTCGAAGACAGAGTGCGAACGACGGAAGTAGTGCGGGTTGAACAGCAGGTACGGATACTCGCCCTTTTCGCCACCGATCTTGCCATCTTTGAAGGTGGTCTCGTAGCCCGTGCCGGGAACAAGGTACTCAGGATACGGAGCGTAATTGTGGTCGCACAGGCCAATGCTGTTGAACAGGTCGGCCTTTGCCTGGCTGGTAATCTCGAACTTGCCGCTCTTGGTCTTCAGCGGGTTCTTCTCGGGGTCGGCAATAAATGCAGAGTAGCCCAAGAAGGAAGAGTACTTGTCGCCCAGCTCGCGCTTTACCTGGTAACCACCGTTGGAGACGAACTCCTTCAAGGTCACGCGACCCGTCTGGGTCTTACCCTCAACGCCCCATTCCTTGATG
>CAKTXN010000204.1 GCA_934630905.1 uncultured Eggerthellaceae bacterium | reverse complement strand
GAGTTGCCAAGCCCCTTTTCTGCGGTCGCCGCCTGAAAAACCCCAGGTCAGATAATCTCTGAATTTATGATAGTTCTGCTATCTAAAATAAAACCACCGAGCATCGTCGATTTGCCCGAATTTGCAACCGATTTTCCAACAAGCAGCTGAAAAACGGCGCAGCTTTACGAAAGCAGCGCGGCAACTTCAGCGGCATTTGTGGCAACGGAGACGCGTTCAAGCACTTCACGTGTCATGAAGCCCTGATCGACCATGTCGGCGAATGCCTGCAGAAGCGCATCGTAGCAGCCATGCACGTTCATGACGATAAGGGGACGCTTGAGCATATCGAACTTCGCGAGCGCAATCGCCTCACTGATTTCATCGAGCGTTCCCATGCCGCCAGGAAGCGCTATAAATGCTTCGCCCAGTTCGAGCATGCGATTGCGCCGTGTGGGCATATCGTCTACGATCTCTTTGACCAGCCGTCCGTTGTAGTTGTGCGGACACGGCGCTTCGGTCTCTTGCAGGAAGTGGGGAATCACGCCAATCGCGTTTCCGCCCGCATCGAGCACGCCGTCCGACACTGCTCCCATGAGCCCCGTGTCGCCGCATCCCCACACGAGCACATGGCCCTCGCGCGCCATCCAGGCGCCTAAAGCATGGGCTTCTTTCATGAACGATGGGTCGTTTCCGGGGGTTGCTCCGCAATAAACGGTGATTTTCATTGGATTTCCTGTTCCGCTTGATTGATTTCGGTGCGCTTATAAGTAAGCGCGAGTATAATAATTCAATTATACGTAAAACCCAGGTTGAGCAACCCAGGACAATCAAGGAGAATCCATGGCTTTCTACTACGAAGAACCGTCGCGCACTTTCAACGAGTACTTATTAGTTCCCGGCCACACGCCGGCAAGCTGCATTCCTACTTCCGTTAGTCTGAAAACGCCGCTGGTGCGTTATCGCAAGGGCGAAGAGGAGTGCCCGCTTACGCTGAATGTTCCTATGGTTTCCGCCATCATGGCAGCTGTTTCCGACGACAAGATGGCTGTTGCGTTGGCAACGGAAGGTGGCTTGTCCTTCATTTACGGCAATCAGACCATCGAGCAGGAAGCCGCCATGGTTGCACGCGTGAAGAACTACAAGGCTGGCTTTGTGGTTTCCGATGCCAACCTTTCTCCTGATCAGACGCTTGCCGACGTGATTGCGCTGAAAGAGCGCTTCGGTCATTCCACTATGCCTGTCACCGACGACGGTTCCGCTACGGGCAAGCTTTTGGGCATTGTGACCGGCCGCGATTACCGCCTGAGCCGCATGAGCCTTGACACGAAGGTTGCCGATATCATGACGCCGCGCGCAAAGATGATCGTGGCTCCCGTGGACACCTCGCTTAAGGTTGCTAACGATATCATTTGGGATAACAAGCTGAACAGTCTGCCCATTGTTGATGAAAACGATCACCTGGTTTCCTTCGTATTCCGCAAGGACTACGATTCGCATAAAGAGAACCCACTGGAAATGCTCGATGAGCACAAGCGCTACATGGTGGGCGCCGGCATTAACTCCCGCGATTACGCCGAGCGCGTTCCTGCATTGGTCGAAGCAGGCGTTGATGTTTTGTGCATCGACTCTTCCGAAGGCTATTCCGACTGGCAGAAGCTCACGATTGAGTGGGTGCGCGAGCATTACGGCAACGATATGAAGATCGGCGCTGGTAACGTGGTGGACGCCGAGGGCTTCCGTTTCCTGGCGGAAAGCGGCGCCGACTTTGTCAAGGTGGGCATCGGTGGCGGCTCCATCTGCATCACGCGTGAGACGAAGGGCATTGGTCGCGGTCAGGCAACGGCGGTTATCGAAGTCGCCCGCGCGCGCGATGAGTACTTTGCCGAGACCGGTATTTACGTGCCTATCTGCTCTGACGGCGGCATTGTATACGATCACCATATTTCGCTGGCACTGGCTATGGGCTCCGACTTTGTGATGCTGGGCCGTTACTTTGCTCGTTTTGACGAGAGCCCGTCGGAGAAAGTGCTGGTCAATGGCACGTACATGAAGGAGTACTGGGGCGAAGGTTCCGCGCGTGCGCGCAACTGGGGTCGCTATGACTTGGGTGGCAAGAAGAGCTTGTCGTTCGAGGAAGGCGTTGACTCTTACGTTCCGTATGCTGGTAGCCTGAAGGACAACATGGCAGTTACGTTGCTGAAGCTCAAGAGCACCATGTGCAACTGCGGCGCGCTGACCATCCCTGAGTTCCAGGACAAGGCAAAGCTCACCATCGTGAGTGGCGCTTCCATTACCGAGGGCGGCGCGCACGACGTACTGCAGAAGGACAAGGTCCCGTACGCAGGGCGCTAAGAATCGCTTTGCACTTGCTGCAACTGGTTCATAATTGAAGTAAATAGGAGGAAATCGGAAATTATCTGATTTCCTCCTATTTTTATTTGGATGGGTTCGACGTAAATAGGAGAATTTTCGAATTATTTGAAAGTTCTCCTATAATTATGGGTTGTTTTGCCTTGTTGTTGCTCATGCAAACTTACATAGGAGCCATTTAAGGTGAAAATGTTTTTCAAAAATAGGAGGAAAATGAAATTATTTTTATTTCCTCCTATTTTGTCTTTGGGGGCACCAGGAAAATAGGAGATTTTTGCGAAAAGCTCAAAAATCTCCTATTTCGACTATCTAGGGAAACGCTGATTAATTCGCGGCCGACGGCGCGCCGCATGCC
>CAKTXN010000203.1 GCA_934630905.1 uncultured Eggerthellaceae bacterium | reverse complement strand
GTGCCTGCTCAGGCGTGGTAACATCCATAATCACGCCGCCCTTGAGCATTTGGGCAAGCTGACGGTTCAGCACTTTCCTGTTCGCTTTTGCCTCGGCGACTACTTCGTTTGCAGTTTCAGTCATGTTGATTCTCCTATTCCTACGGGGATTGTAGGGTTCTGATTATCCTCTAATCTGATATTAGCGATAGTATCAATTTTCCTATTTATGACAAGACCAGAACATAATCAGCTTAGTACCAAGAAATAGTACTGGATCGAAATTTTGATTTTCTTCTTGCAAACTGTGTATAGTGTATATATACTGTGATTACCGGTTATACACACGCATGCAACAAGGACGCTTCGCGCATGCTAGGTCGCAGGTGCATCTGCGACTGCCCGCACTCACAGGAGAAAACGTGGACATCATCTTATCGAACACGAGTGACCTGCCTATTTACGAGCAGATTGCGCGGCAGATCAAAACGCAGATTCTCTCGGGAGAACTTGCGTGCGGCGAGAAATTGCCGTCCATCCGCGCACTTGCAAACGGGCTGCGCGTGAGCGTTATCACCACAAAGCGCGCTTATTCCGACCTTGAACAGCTGGGATTCATTGAAACCGTACAGGGAAAAGGATGTTTTGTGTCGGCAGGAAACCACGAGCTTTTGCGCGAAGAAAGCCTACGACGCATCGAACAGCTTCTTGCGAAGGCCGCTACCGAAGCCGCTCAGCTGGGCCTTTCCCGCGATGAACTGCACGATATGCTTGACGTTATGGCAGAGGAAGCCACAGCAGAAGGCGCAGGCAATGAATAATCGCAGCTCATTCAAACGCATCGAACATTACGATCCTAACGAGACGTTGGAGTTAGTTATGAACACTTCGCAATCTTATCTTTTCGAAATAAACGGCGCACAACGAACGTTAAGCGATACGTTTGCGCTCAATGGCATTAACCTTCGCATGCAGCCAGGCGAAATCATCGGCTTCGTGGGCGCGAATGGCGCGGGCAAAACGACCGTCATCCGTGCACTGCTGGGGCTTTTACACCTTGATAGCGGCGAAATCCGCCTGTTCGGACAACCCTTCGGGGCAAACGCATCCGATACCGTGCAGCGCGAACTGCGCGGACGCATTGGCGTGGTGTTCGACACCTGCCCCTTCCCTTCCGAGCTGACCGTAAAGCAAGCGGCGGCCTGCGTTGCACCCACCTACCCGCAGTGGAATGCCGGCACGTTCAACGGCCTTTTGCGCGATTTCGACATCAAGCCAAAAACGAAGGTGAAGACCCTCTCGCGCGGCATGAGCATGAAGCTTCAGCTCGCCTGCGCGCTTTCCCACGGCGCTGACCTGCTGGTTCTTGATGAGGCCACAGCGGGGCTCGACCCCATTGCGCGCGATGAGATTCTTGAGCGTTTGAGCGATTTCGCGAGCGATGGTAGCCGCGGCGTGCTGCTTTCCAGCCACATCACAAGCGATCTTGAGCACATTGCCGACCGCGTGGTGGGAATCAACGACGGCGGCATCATCTTCGATCTGCCGCGCGAAGAGATTACCGACACCATTGGTGTTGCCCACTGCACCGCTGAACAGGCAAAAGAGGTTCTTGCTGTTCTGAGCGATCTTGAATCGGAGACGGAAGGAAAAGGCTCCGAGAGCGCCGCCGAGACGTCCGCATCAAAATGTTTCGGGGTGTCCCTGCCGCGCGTGTTGCAACGCGCTTTCAGCGTTGACATCCTGGTGCCCGACCGCTTCGCCTTCGCACAAGCGTTCCCCGATGTCGCCTGCGACCGCACGACCATCGAGGAGTACTTGCAATTCGCGCTGAAAGGCACGCGCCAACTGGGTAACACCGACAGACCGCAGCGACCGTAGCAAGCACTTTCCTTTACCACGAAACCAACATGCACTAACCCTCTCCTTTGAAAGGAACACCTGATGAAATCCGTATTGCAATCTGAATTTGCTTACATACGAACCACCTTTGCTGCAACAATCATATCTTTTGCCGTTGTATATATTGCGCTTTGCTTCAGCATGAGATCGACTATCTCGGTATCGGTATTGTGCGGCATAGAGCCCATGCTCTTCCTGTCCACCTTTGCATCTGGCGATGCGGCAAACGGCTGGGGGCGATTTCGCGCCGCGCTGCCAGTTTCCCGCCGAGACATCATTGCCGGACGCTACACCATGCTTTTCCTTATCGCGATTGCAACCATTGTTGCCTGCATTGCCCTGGGCGCTCTCGCTAACGTCTTGGCCGGCAGCGTAAACGCCAGTTTCGAATGCTTACCCGCAATAGAAATCGCTGGCATCTGCGTTACAACAACTGCCGTAATGCTTATTGTTATTGCTTTCGTTCAGCCATTTCTGATCAAATTTGGCAATGTAGCGGGCGTACGATATGCCATGATTGCGGTTTTCGTTTTCGTCTTTGCACTCATAGCCTGCATCTACTACCTGGTGCCGTCCGACTTCTTAGCGGCTGCTGGCCAGTGGATGGACGAAAATATTGGGCTTTTCGTTGTCATATGCGCCGCCGTTGGACTGGTTTCCTATGCAATAAGCGGCGTCGTAAGCCTGCGCATCTACCAGCGCAAAGACCTGTAACAGGACCTGTAGCGGCTCGTGTCCTACCAGTCTTTGAGGCCTGCGAAGTCGTCAAACGTCTCGTATTCATCGAAGTCATCGCCTGCCGGAAACACCATTTCTTCCAGCTCGATGG
>CAKTXN010000202.1 GCA_934630905.1 uncultured Eggerthellaceae bacterium | reverse complement strand
GTTCTACCGATCAGCTGATCGGCAGAGGTGTAAATCTTTGCCATGATATTCTCCTTTTAGGCAGTGCGTACTTTTCGTAGTCTGTTGTACGCTTTAATTCCTATTATGTCAATAGGAATTAAGCGAAGCGGCAGTAAATTTCTTGGTACCCACACCGCAAAGCACCCAGCATGTTCATTCCATAGTACTCCAAGTCGGCAAAGAATCAAGAAAGCGAAGGGTCCGGAAAGGTCAGATTTACTCCGCACGAAAGCAGCGGGCGACACAACGCCGCCCACCACTTACCATCTTAGTTGTTGCATTCTCTACAGCGGTACCACAAGACCCGCAGTCACCAGCAATACGCTCACAGCAAGCGCCGCGAAGTCAACGGCGGAAAACGGGTACTCCTTGTAACCGCTTGCCCGCGTGCGCAGGTTGAACCCACGCACTTCCGCCGCAATGGCAGCACTGTTCGTCTTGCGCACCGAGCTCACCAAAAGCGGCACACACAGCGGCATCATCAGGCCTATGCGCTTCAAAAGACCGCCATCGAACTCCACGCCGCGCGCGGTTTGTGCCTCCATAATGCCGTTCATGTCATTCATGAAAACGGGAATAAAATGCACCGTGCTCGTAAACGTAAACGCATACTTATACGGAAGATGCACAACTTTGACCAGCGCATTTGCCATATCAGTAAGCTTTGTCACATAAAACGTCAGGAAGAGCGGCACCGCGCAGGCAACTAATCGCAGCACAATGCGCAAGGCGTTCAGCACGCTCTCGGAGCCAATATAACCCCAGGGAAGCGCAACCAAAACAGCGCCTTCAGGCGTAAACAGCAGCGCAAGAACCGCCAACAAAAGCGAGAAAATCGCCACCGCGCGCGCGAGCCCTAACGCCTGCTTGAGCATGCCGCACGACAGCGCCAGCGCAACGTCCAGCGCCAAAATAATGCCCAACACAATAAAGCTGCTCGTGGTAAAACACGCGATCACAATAACGAAGGATGCCAGCAATTTTGCAACCGGGTTCATGTTATGCAGGAAGCTGTTGCCCGGCACGTATTCCAAAAAGCCGCTCATCGCTGCTCACTTCCCTTCCGGTTGCCGTTCGACTTCAAAGCAACTGACGCTTCGATAGTTTCAACCATCTGGTCTAACGTGTTTGCCGCGCAAACCTGGGCGAAGGCGGCACCCGGCACCGCACCCGCAGCACCCGCAGCAGCTGTGCTCGCTTCGGCATCTGCCGCAAGCCGCAGCGCAATGTCCACAATCTGCGGCGGCATCAAGCTCGCGCGCTGCAGCACCAAAGGCTGACGCAAGATATCGAACGTAGGTCCATCGGCAACAACGCCTCCATCAGCCATAACGATGATATGTTGCGCAAAATCTGCCACCACTTCCATGTCATGACACACCATGATCACCGTGGTTCCTTGCTCGTGCAGCGACCGCACAACGCTCATGACCTTTTCGCACTCGCGAAAATCAAGCCCCGTTGTAGGCTCATCCAAAATCACCACGGGCGGCGCCGTAACGATAATGCTTGCCAGCGCTAGCAACTGACGCGTACCGCGGTTCAGCAAAAACGGCTCAGCAGCCGGATCGAACCCAAACAGCTCGATAATCTGATCAACGCGCGCCTGTGCTTCAGGCGTATCGTTTCCTTGCGCCTTGAAGCTGAACATGAGTTCATCGCGCACCGTTTCGCAGCAAATCTGCCGATCGGGGTTCTGGAACAAAAAACCCACGCGGCGTGCTAGCTCGCTCACGCGTAACTGCGTGGTGGGCACACCATCGATAAGCACCTCTCCCGCAATCGGTTTCAGCAGCCCATTGCACAGGCGCATAGTCGTCGATTTCCCCGCACCATTCGTGCCCACAAACGCCACGAAATCGCCGTCGTTGATAGTGAAACTCACGTCCTTGAGCACGGGCACCTCGTTGCTATACGAAGCGCTCACGTTCTTGAATTCGATCATGCCAGCACCTCCTTCACCATGACCGTTGCCTGAGAAACGTTTTCGCACACCGCACCCGCGTAGAGCCCACGGCAACGCAATGCAACCGAAAGGCTGGTGGAACGCGGGCAGTTCACGCCCATCTCAAGAAGTTCATCGGCATGCTCAAGAACTTGGGAAGGAGCACCATCGAACCGAATGCCGCCATCTTCAACAATCAAAAGCCGATCGACAAATTCAGAGAGCAGCGCGATTTTCTGCTCGACCACAATAACGGTGGTGCCATGCTCTTGTGAATAACGTTTGAGCAGGGAAAACACGTTGTAGCTGCTAGCAGGATCAAGCTCTGCAGTGGGCTCATCAAGCACCAGCACGCACGGGTTCAGCGCCAAAATGGACGCAATGGCCACTTTCTGTTTCTGTCCGCCCGACAGTCCCGCAATCGCGCGATGCCGCAAATCTGCAATGCCCATATCGTCAAGCGCCTGCGCAATGCGACCTTCGATTTGCTCACGCGGCACCGCGAAGTTCTCCAAGCCGTACAGGATTTCGTCTTCCACTATGCATGACACCATTTGGCTTTCGATATCTTGACACACGCTTCCCACCAGGCGCGACAGGTCGGTCAACGAGCTTTCGCACGTATCCAGATCATCCACGCGCACGCTCCCGTAGAAATCACCGGGGTAGCAATGCGGCACAATGCCGTTCAACACGTACGTCAGCGAGCTCTTCCCGCAACCAGCCGCACCGGTAATTCCCACGAACTGACCATCAGGAATG
>CAKTXN010000201.1 GCA_934630905.1 uncultured Eggerthellaceae bacterium | reverse complement strand
CATCGTCAACCGTGCTGCTGAACAGCTGGTATCCCGGCTCTTGCATAACCAGGTATACACGCCCTGCTCGTTTCTTTGCGCGAAGAGGCACGTTGTCGACCTCAATTGTCCCCGCCTTTTCCTTGAGAAGGCCGGCCATACAACGAGCGAGCGTCGTTTTCCCGGCACCGTTACGCCCAACGATTCCAACGGCACAACCCGGGACAAGATCGAAATCAAGCCCATTCAAGACCGCAGGCGTACCGCGGTAGCCAACAACCACGCCGTTCATACGTACAACGGGCTTCTCGCAAGAAGGCAAGACGGAGGCGGTCGAATCGGACGCATCGCTCAAAGACCTCATCGTCACAACCGAATCGATTTCCGAGAGGGAGGCGGCGCGCAGTCCCATATCGCTTCTCGTTTCGAACGGCAGTGCAAGAAATTCTCTCGCCGTCCAGTCTCCCACGACTTCGCCATCATCTAAAACCACGTAGCGGTCTGCGATGCCGTCAAGCCACCATAGACGATGCTCGGAGATAAGCACGGTCTTCCCCTGACTCTTCAGAAGCGCAACCGTTCGCGCAAGATTTCGCATCGCGTGCACATCGAGCGACGCGGTCGGTTCATCAAGCACGAAGATATCAGGATGCACCGCATAGACCGACGCCAGGATGACCGACTGCTTCTGTCCACCAGAAAGCGCCTCGGTGTCGTGCCCGAGCAGGCTCTCAATACCAAGGGCGGCCGCTGCCTGCGCCACGCGTTCGACCATCTCCTTGCGATCAATGTCGAAGTTCTCGCACCCAAAGGCAATTTCCGAGGTCACGTCAAGGTTGACGAATTGGCTACGCGGATTCTGGAACACCGATCCAACATGCGCGGAAAGCTCGCCCATCGTCCATGCGGAAACAGGCTTTCCCGCAACACGCACCTCACCTTGAAGATCCCCTTCGTACATAAGCGGGATAAGCGCGTTGACAAGGCGCGTAAGCGTTGTCTTGCCGCATCCGGACTGCCCGGTCACAACAACGCATTGACCGTGAGGAATCTCAAGCGAAATACCACGAAGCGACGGACGGAAAGCGCCCTTGTAGCAAAATGTGCAGCCGTCGAACTCGATGGCATAGGGCGAAACTTCCGCCGGAATAACGTTTCCCATCAGCAAAGCACCCCCGTTTTGAGGCAAATGGCAAGCACCAGAAGTGCCATCGCGGCAATGAGACACACGATGTCAACCGCGCGCACCCTCAAGCGATAATACGAAGTGCGGTGCTCACTTGCCCCCACGCCGCGAACGACGACCGCATTCCCCAGCTCGTCGGCGATCTGGCCTAAACGCGCGATCACAGGCACAAGGAAATGTTCGGCTGTCTTGGCGGGATGGCACACGACCGACCTTGGCGTGAGCGCAATGCCGCGCGTCTTCATGGCGTCAGCCACGGCGGAGAATTCGCGCCCCATGGTGGGAAGGAAACGAAATGCCACGCACACGGCCACCGACACGTTCGCGGGAACGCACATCGCCTGCAGCGCACGAGCAAGCTCGCCAAGACGCGTGGTTGCAATCATGTTGAAAGCGAACATGAAGGCAGGCAGAACATGGCGGTACATAAGAAGCGACGCGGCGAAGGGCGAAAGCAAGGTGTTCTCGGTTGCCACGAGTAGCTGCGCCGTTACGGCAAACAGCACGTAGAAGGCAAGCCAGCGCACAATCGCAGAAAAGCGATGACAATACGCCATCGCGACAACGGTAAGCGCTAAAACGCCTATCTCGGCGGGCAAGCTTTGCGTAAGAGCCATCTGCACGTTGATTGCCACCAGCACCGCAAGCGACACGCGCGGATCCAGATGGCGCGGTGCGGCGTTGACAGACGCCGAAGTCTGTGTTTGCGCTATCGCGCCCAAGGGCAAAGGTGCATCAATCGAAAGAGCCATGCGTTTTTCGTCCTTCTTTCTATTAGTTAGCCATAGGTAACTTATTCGCGGTATAATAAAGCTCTGCGAGGCGATACGAAAGACAGATCAGGGAAATGGAAAACCACGCCGAAAAGAATTCAAGTTTTACCGAAAAATCAATTGAAAGCTATGTCTCGGGACAGGGAAACCAGCTTTACGACATGTTCGTCACGCAGCTTTCGCAACTGCACACCGTATGCGCGGAAGAAGCGCTCGCACGTGGATTCGGGCGAGCCGACCTGGTGCGAAGCATCGGGGAGACATGGTTTGTCGATCCCCAATACGGCAGAGGCTCCTATTGGTTCTACCTCATGGACGGCGATACCATCGTCGTGTCGATGGACATCACGTACGAACGCACCGTAGAGGCAGCCATAGAGACTGTCCCCTATCTGGGTTTCGGTCTCTACGAGCATGCGATGCCCAGGTACTGCTCGCCCGAGTGCGGCGGATCGAACTGCAAGCTCATAGGGCACGACTGGAATGGCGGCCCCTACATAAGTTCGTTTGAACCCAACAAGCGGCTGTCATCAGCATCAATCACCATGGCCCCTGAAGCAATACGCCGCTATGCAGATGCCTTGAACTGCGGTGAGAAGAAACTACGCCGTGTCATCGGGCAGCTCACCACGTCGGACGGCGTGCCTGGCTTACCCTTGGCGCTTCGAGGACTCGACATCACCTACCCCGCCGCATCGGTCGCCGATTCGTATTATCACGCCAAGGGAAGCGCTGATTAACTGAGGTTTCTATCCCCCGAAGCGCCCCGCCGCCGTTTTTTCGCGATACCCGGGACGCCG
>CAKTXN010000200.1 GCA_934630905.1 uncultured Eggerthellaceae bacterium | reverse complement strand
TTCGACACTGAGGTCTCTCTTTCTGCGGCATGTTCCGAGGAAGTTATGGATCAGGCTGTGCGGCGCTGCTATTACTTCGAGAATATTTTGTCCCGCACGGTAGAGGGAAGCGACGTTTGGCGCATCAATCAGGCGCAAGGCGCTCCCGTACAAGTTGCTGCCGAAACAGCTGCGTGCATACAGGCATCGCTTGATTATGCGCGTTCAACTCAAGGGCTTTTCGATATCACAATTGGTGCGGTCAGTTCGTTGTGGGATTTTCATAACAACATAAAGCCTGATGATAGCGCGATTCAGGAAGCGCTTTCCCACGTTGGTTACGAAAACGTTCAAGTGCAGGACAATACGGTCACGCTTGCTGACCCCCAGGCGAAAATCGATTTAGGCGGCATCGCGAAAGGATTTATTGCCGACGATCTTCACGATTTCTTCGTGGAGGCCGGCTGCAAGAGCGGCGTTATCAATTTGGGCGGTAACATCATGCTGATTGGCACGAAAGAAGACGGCTCTCCGTGGCACGTGGGCGTGCAGGACCCTAATGATGCAAGGAATGTTTGCATTGCAAGTGCCGATTGCGCAGATGAGTCGGTGGTGACCAGCGGTTTGTACGAGCGCTACTTCGAGCAAGACGGCGTGATGTATTACCACATTCTTGATCCGCGAACGGGCTACCCCGCGCAAACGGATTTGCTGGCGTCTTCGATTTGCTCAAAGAAATCCATTGACGGCGATGCCCTGGCAACGGCGCTTTTCATTATGGGCAAAGACCGGGCGCTTGGGTTTATCGAGCAGTCAGAGGGCCTGGAGGCGCTGGTAGTTGATGGTGACGATCAAATCTCACTGTCTGCCGGTGCGCGATTCCAGGCGGTATAGGAAAAGCCCAGGTCAAACATGAATTCATTTCCGGAGAAAAATATCAAAGGGGAAGAAGACGCAGTGCAGGGCTCCGCTGATGTCGCTACGGGCAAAACGGGCGAGAGAACACGAACGCGCGCTTCAGGAAAAGCAAGCAAGCGCAGTATGGCGGTGGTTGCTCTCATATTTATAATCGTTTTAGGCGCTTATGTCGCTTCGCTTTTTTTGCTCGAGCAGCCGTCTTCGTCTTATGCCGTGGTTCATGCAAGCGATGGCTCGGAGAAAAAACTGCCGCTCGATAAAGATACGACAATCACCGTCACCACCGATTTAGGCTCGAATACTGTCTTGGTGTCTAACGGTGCGGTGAGCGTGATTGACGCCGATTGCCCGAACCATGATTGCATTCAGCAAGGTGAGATTTCGAATGCGAGTCAGCAAATCGTTTGTCTGCCGCATAAGCTGTGGATTGAAGTTGTAGCGGAAGGTGTTGCCGACGGTGCGCGCGGTGCCGAAAGCCAAGAGTCCGCGAATGGTGCAGACGGCGTTTTCGATGCAACAACGCGATAAGCACTTGCGTGGTGAAATCGGAAAAAGCATGCGCAAATCTTCGAATCAAACCAGAAAAGAGCACGTTGAACAGGTAAAACGCCTTTCTCGTATTGCGCTTTTAAGTGCGGTTGCGCTTGTGTTGAGCTTTGTGGAAACTATGATTCCCCTGCCAATTGCGTTCCCCGGTTTCAAGCTTGGTCTTGCAAATGTTGCTGTCTTAGTGGCGCTTTATGCAACCGATGCAAAAAGCGCAGTCTGCGTTGCTGCCGTTAAAGTGGCCGCGGCGGGATTCCTGTTCGGTTCACCCACTATGCTTGTCTATAGCGCATCGGGAACGCTGCTTGCCTTTCTGGGGATGTGGATTTTCTCTCGCGTGAGCTGGCTCGATGTTGTTCCCGTGAGCATGCTTGCCTCGCTTTTGCATGTGGCGGGGCAACTGTGCGCCGCTGCTGCGTTTCTTGCAAGTCCTGCCGTTTTGATAAACGTGCTTCCTTTAGGCGTTGCTGCTTGCGTTACCGGGTTTCTAACGGGCATGGTGGCTCGGGGCGTTCTGGGCAATTTCGCGGTGCAAAATCAGACCGAACGAATACCGGTTGACTTATCTAACCTTGATATTTCTCCTGGTCAACTTGTTGCTTTTGTGGGAAGAAACGGAAGTGGAAAAACAACAGCGGCGCTGCAACTTGCGGGGCTGCTTGAGCAAGAGGATGGCTCTTTTTGCCTTGCTTCGTGCGATGCGTTGGCAGGTATTTCAAAAGACGCAGCGAAGAGCGTGCCAGAAAGCGCGCAGGTGGCGTGCGATTCAAACACGTCACGGGCGGGAATTGCATTCCAGGATCCCGATGATCAGATTGTTGCGCTTTTGGTTGCCGATGACGTTGCGTTCGGCCCCGAGAATCGCGGTATAAGCAGGCAGGAAATGCAGGATATCGTTTGCGCGAGTCTGAAGCGAGTGGGGCTTGCCGGGTTGGAACGGCGCCCTGTTGGCCAGCTTTCGGGTGGTCAGAAGCAGCGCGTTGCTACGGCAGGGCTTCTGGCCTGCTCTTTTCCGATGCTTATTTTCGATGAAACAAGCGCCATGTTGGACGAGCGAGCGCGCGCTGATCTTATGAGCGCGTTTCGGGAGCTTTGCCGACAGGGCGTTGCGGTTGTTATTGTTACGCAACTTATGGAGGAAGCATTTCAGGCGGACAAGATCGTGGTCTTTTCGGAAGGCGCTCTTGTGGCGCAGGGTGCGCCCTCTGAACTGGAAAAACAAGAGAGTGCTTTTCTTTCGTGGGGGCTTGAGCTGCCAAAGCGACGCCAGCCTGTGCGGGGAATAACGCCGCAGCAGGCATATG
>CAKTXN010000199.1 GCA_934630905.1 uncultured Eggerthellaceae bacterium | reverse complement strand
CACGCCTTGACACAAAAGCTCGACCTCGGACTCCTTCAGCTTGAACTCCGCAATGCCGGTGCTGCGTCCTTTTTCATCGAAGCGCACCGTCGTCAAAGTGGTTTTGACCTGGAAAAAGAAGGTCTCAGGTGCCACAGTGGGGTCCTTCAGCTGCTCTTTCAGATTCAACGACACCACATCAATACCCATATCCGCAGGCGGACGCACCGCATCCAAACCATTGCGATATAAGGCGCTGACCAGCTGATATTCGCCTGTGTAGCCGTTATAGAGATAATCGTAGAAGTCAAAAGCCATGGTGATTCCTTGAGTTTTCGGTATCCACGCCGCAAGATAAGCCAAGCAGCACCGCCTATTATAAAACCGTTCCAAGAAGAACAGCTCGGCACCTCCCGATTAAAGGAAAAGCCGAGCTGCACCTTCGCAACGTAGTGCAAACGGACGCGCCATCAAGCGCAGCGCACCCGCGCGCCACCGCGCCTCCGCCACACCGTGCATGCCCCTGTTGCTCTTCCGCCGCACCGCCCGCACGCCGTCACGCCCGCAATAGCGCGCCGCGACCTTGCACAATGCGACAAGCCTCCGCTACGCCGCGCAATTCTCATCGTCTAAAGGCTCCTCGTCAAACCACCAGTCATCCTCATCCCAAGGGCATTCTTCTTCATCAAAGTAGTCGTCATCCTCCAACGAACCCTCGTCCGCCACGCTTCGCAACCCTGCGCCTGAACCCGGCTCTGACAAGAAACCCTCCGCACGTGCCTCTTCGTACTCCGCGTACGCAGGATGCAATTCCAGCTGATTTGCTGCCTGGAGCTGGCCTTTCTCGCCACGACGAAAAACCCACCACTGACCTTGGGGCGTTTCCAATAAAGCGCTGGCGGTACGATTCGCGCGCACCCCGAAGTACCGAGCGGTCTCAACATCCTGAAACGCCATAACCAGTTGGGTGTCGCAGTTTCCCACAATGGCGTTCGCGGCGTCGCTTCCGTAACGCGCCGAAAGCTGGCTGACCGTCTGGCAAACCACCGTGCAGCTGATTTCGCGGCTGCGGATGACCGAGAGCACGTTGTCGAAGTCCGGCAGATTCAAGTTGGCGAAGTCGTCCAACATGAAACGAACGGGAACGGGCAAGCGGCCTTCCGCGCAATTTTTATCGGCGCAATCGCACAAACTGGTAAACGCCTGCTGAATAAAAAGGCTGGTCAAAGGGGAAAGACTCCGGTCCAAATCGTCCATAGTCACAAACAGCGCGCGTTTCCTCTTCCCGTACTGGGAGAACTCAACGCGATCATCGCGACAAAACGACCCACGCACACTGGGGAAACCGAACGGCAGCAAATTGGCCGCCAAAATACCCATGATGCTGGAATGCATGCGCTCGGCACCGCAGGTACAGCGAGCGCGCCGGTACAAGGAAACGGCATAGCTATCGGGATGCTCGCGCTCCAAATCATCGAACATCTTGCCCGCTTGGCCTTCGCACGCTGCCTCGAACACGCTGATAACCGTCGAAAAATTGCAATAGGGTGGTTCGCACGTTTCCAGCACGTAAGCAATGTAGCTGGCCAGATAATTTGCCGCCGCGCGCTCCCAAAATGGATCGGAATTAAACGTTTGAACAGGGCAAATAGCCGAAGCGATAGTAATAATATCCTGCTGGTTGGGCACACCGTAACTCCAACGCACATGGTCAAGCGGGTCATAACCAACGGTGCCGTCCATGGTGGTGAAATCCAGGCGGTCCACTCGGTATCCGCGACGCTCCAAATACGGGCCCACCTGGTTGAACAGCGTTCCTTTGCCGTCCAGCACAATATAGGAACCCTGAGCCTGCAGCAAGTTAGGCAGCAAATGATGACGCGTTTTGCCGCCGCCGGAACATCCCAGAACCAAAACGTTGTTGTTCAAGCCGGTCTGCCAGCTGTCCGTATTGACGGATTGCTGGGCGGTAAGCAGGTATTCGCCCTGGTAAGCGCTTCGATCAACGGTTTTAGGAGAGAAGAAAATGCAATTCATAAGAGCCCCTTTCTTAGAGCGCAGCGATAATACGGTCAGCCAGGTGAGCGTCCACCGCTTCCTGAGCTTCAAAATAGGTGTCGGTAGATGTCAGCTCGAACACTTCGTCCAGCGTCATGCCGGTATGTTCGGCAACAACCTGGGCGGTAATGTCGCGTATTCGCATCAGATGATCGGCACGAGCTTTCACGGAAAGAGCGCTACCGCCAATGCCACCGCAAATCAGCGGATCATGAATCATTACGCGGCTATGAGGCAACATATCGCGCTGACTGCCCGAGATGAAAATCAGCGCCGCCATGCTAGCCGCCATTCCCAAGCACACCGTGCGAACGGGGCAGGTCAGCGCCTGCATCACATCATAAAGCGCCAAGCCGCTTTGCACTTCCCCGCCGTTGCTGTTCACGAACAGAGTAATGGGGGCGTGGGCATCCTCGCGCTGCAAATGCAGCAGGGAGCGAATCAGGTTCGTGGCCGATTCCGTCGTAACATCGCTGGTCAGTTCTACTTCGCGGCGAGCCAGCATCTCATCGCGAAGGTCCATCACCTGAGTACCATTGCATGTTTCGCGAAGGGCACCGGGGGCGTAGACAGGGGCAATTCCATCCATAGGGACTCCTTTCGAACGCAATTCAACAAAAGGAATGCGCGGATAAGACGCTGACCTGGCTGTTTGCAGATACAGGTATCCTTTGATTCCTATCGAATCGCTTTTTCGGTTGTCTTTTTTGATT
>CAKTXN010000198.1 GCA_934630905.1 uncultured Eggerthellaceae bacterium | reverse complement strand
TGAAGATTGTCATTCTGGGCGGCAACGCCGCCGGTATGAGCGCCGCCTCCCGCATGAAGCGGAAGGCACCGGATACCCAGGTCATCGTTCTGGAAAAATCCGAAACCGTGTCCTATGGCGCCTGCGGTATGCCCTACTACATTGCGGATCTGAACCCGGATCTGAACCGCATGAAGATCCGGCCTGTGGAAAAGTTCCGGGAGCAGGGCATTGACGTGCGCCTGAACCATGAGGTGGAACGGGTGGATCGGGAGAAGAAAACCGTCTGCGGCAGCTGCAAGGGGGAGCCCTTTGCGATTTCCTATGACAAGCTGCTGGTGGCGACCGGGTCTTCTCCCATTGTGCCGCCGCTGCCGGGCATCGACCTTGCGGGTATTTTCCCGCTCAAGACCCTGGAGCAGGCCGCGGCGCTGAAGAGCGCGCTGAGCCCGGAGAAGGACGTGGTCATTGTGGGCGGCGGCTACATCGGCCTGGAACTGGCCGAGGCCTGCCTGCTGCGGAAAGTCCGCTCTCTGACCCTCGTGGAGGCGGCTGACCATGTGCTGACCACTTTTGACGATGAATTCGGTGAGGCCGCTGTGGCGGAGCTTCAGAAGCACGGCGTCAGGGTCTGCCTGTCTCAGCGGGTCAAGGGCTTCTCCGGGGAAGACGGCCACGTTACCGCAGTCCTGACAGAGGGCGGCGAGGTGAAGGCCGACGTGGTCATTTTGTCCATCGGCATTCGCCCCAATACCGGATTCCTGGAGGGCGTGGATAAGCTGCCCAACGGCGCCCTCATCACAGGCACCGACATGAGAACCAGCGACCCGGATATTTACGCCGCCGGTGACTGCGCCACGGTTATGCACCGGGTGCTGAAGAAGCCTGTGTACCTGGCTTTGGGAACCAATGCCAATAAGCAGGGGAGACTGGCGGGGGACAGTATGCTGGGCAAGGCTGTATGCTTTGACCGACCCCTGGGAACCTCCATGCTGCGGCTTATGGGTCTGGAATTTGCCTGCACCGGTCTGAACGAGAAAACCGCCAAGGCCCAGGGGATTGCCTATAAGGCCAACACCGTCACCGCGCGATCCCATGCCGGCTATTACCCGGATCCGGCGATCATCACCGTGAAGCTGATTTACGATCCGTCTACCAAGGTGATTCTGGGCGCTCAGCTGATGGGTGCCAAGGAAACCGCCCTGCGGATCGATGTCTTTGCCTGCGCCATTGACCGGGGAATGACCACGGCGGAACTGGGCTTTTTGGATCTGGGCTACGCCCCGCCCTTCGCTTCCGTGTGGGATGCCGTTCTCATCGCCGCCAACGCTTCCAAATAATTCCACATAAAGCAATTGGCAACTCGCACAAAACCAAAGAATAGAACCTGTGCATTTTGTGGAATATGCTTTTGAAATCTTGAAAATTGTTGACTTTTGAGAATTTGTGTTGTATTTTAATCATGCAACACAAGCAAACCCAAAAACAAGACAATGGAGGAAACCCAAATGAAAAAAATCATGGCATTGGTTCTGGTTCTGGCTATGGCTCTGGCAATGCTGGCCGGCTGCTCGTCCAACCAGAAGCCCGCAGCAACCGCCCCCGCCGCCGCCGGCAACACCGAGGCTGCCAACGCCCCCGCGGCGGATGGACTGCCCCTGGCCGGCAAGAAGTTCGCCTACATCCTGAACGTTGTGTCCAGTGACATTTTCCAGATGGCTGCCAACGCTGCCAAGGAAACTGCCGAGGCTCTGGGCGCTACCGTGGATGTGTACTTCACCGACACCGACAACACCAAGTTCCAGGACACCGTGTCTGCCTGCTCCAACCAGGGCTACGACGGCATGTTCCTGAGCCACGGCAACCAGGAGTCCGCGCTGAAGCTGGTCAACGAATTGCGCGGCAAGGGCATTGAGGTTGTTTGCTTTGACACCCAGTTCGTGGACGACTCCGGCGCCAACGTCAACGGCTCCCTGGAGGGCGTGACCCAGATGTTCCAGAACGACCAGGACATGGCAAAAATGCTGCTGGACTACCTGCTGGGTCTGTACCCCGAGAAGGTTGCCGCCGGCGAGCCCATCAAGATCCTGAAGATCTGGCGCGGCCCTGGCATTGCTCCCTTTGACCGCCGTCAGGAAGGCTACAAGGAGTACGAGGACAAGGGTCTCATCGAGACGGTGGAAGTCATCGCTCCCTCCGATCCCAAGAACGGCGAGTCTAGTATGTCCGACGTAATGTCCGCCACCCTGCCCAAGTATGCTGCCGGTTCCATCGACGGTCTGTGGTGCTGCTATGATGCCTACGGCAGAGGCGCCTACGTTGCTATGAAGGAAGCCGGCCGCACGGATATCCCCATGGTTTCCGTTGACATTTCCAACCAGGACATCAACTTCATGATCGACGGCTCCAATGTCTGGCAGGCCTGCGCCACCGTGGACTTCACCACCATCGGTCAGCAGGGCATCCGGATCCTGGCTATGAAGCTCATGGGCGATGAGACCGAGGCGGTCTACAACCTGACGCCTTCTCTGGTGACCTACGATCAGCTCAACGCCGATTCCAACGTTACCAACCTGGGCGCAGTGGTGGAGAACTACGGCATCAACAACGACCACATTCCCGACTGGATGGCACCCTACATTGCAGAGAAGTAAGTAATCGATTTGCGGATGCTGGGAATTTTGACTAAGGGAAACTCTGAATAAATCGTCTGCGGCTGGGCAGCGGATCTTTTGCCCCCAGTCTGCGGTTTGAAAAATGGGAAATATAGCGCAGCCGTTGCCAGCGCAAGCTGGCTTACGGAT
>CAKTXN010000197.1 GCA_934630905.1 uncultured Eggerthellaceae bacterium | reverse complement strand
TAGGAAAATTGATACTATCGCTAATATCAGATTAGAGGATAATCAGAACCCTACAATCCCCGTAGGAATAGGAGAACTAACATGACTGAAATCGCAAATGAAACTGCTGCCGAAGCAAAAACGAACAGGAAGGCGCTGAATCGTCAGCTCGCCCAAATGCTCAAAGGCGGCGTAATCATGGACGTTACCACGCCTGAGCAGGCACGTATCGCCGAAGCTGCCGGCGCGTGCGCCGTTATGGCCCTGGAGCGCATTCCCGCCGACATTCGTGCCGCGGGTGGCGTTTCGCGCATGAGCGACCCGAAGATGATCAAGGGCATTCAGCAGGCGGTGAGCATTCCGGTTATGGCCAAGGTGCGCATCGGTCATTTCGTAGAGGCTCAGATTTTGCAGGCTATTGAGATTGACTATATTGACGAGTCCGAGGTGCTGACCCCCGCCGACGACACGTATCATATTGATAAAAACGCGTTTGACGTGCCGTTTGTCTGCGGTGCGCGCAATCTGGGCGAGGCGCTGCGCCGCATTGCAGAAGGCGCAACCATGATTCGCACGAAGGGCGAGCCGGGCACAGGCGACGTTGTTCAAGCGGTTCGCCACATGCGTCTGATCAACCGTGAGATCGCACACGTGGTTAGCTTGCGCGAAGACGAGCTGTTCGACGAGGCGAAGAAGCTTGCCGTGCCATTCGATCTTCTGCGCGAAGTGCATGATGCGGGTCGTCTTCCCGTTGTCAACTTTGCTGCAGGCGGTATTGCCACGCCGGCCGATGCTGCGCTGATGATGCAGCTGGGCGCGGAAGGCGTGTTCGTGGGCAGCGGCATTTTCAAGAGCGGCAACCCCGAAAAGCGCGCGCAGGCCATTGTGAAAGCCGTTGCGAACTACCAGGACGCGGCGCTTATCGCGGAGCTTTCTGAGGACTTGGGCGAAGCGATGGTTGGCATCAACGCCGATGAAATCCAGCTCATCATGGAAGAGCGTGGTCAGTAGTGAATGCGAAGGCGGATTCTGCCGCAAACGGCCCACAGGGTGGCGTGGCAGGCAAGAGAGTGGGCGTCCTGGCTGTTCAGGGCGCCTTCGCCGAGCACGCGGCCATGCTTTCGCAGCTGGGCGCCCAGGTGGTGGAAATCAGGCAAGCGTCTGACTTGCAGAAAGACTTCGACCGCATTGTGCTTCCGGGCGGTGAAAGCACCGCGCAAGGAAAAGTGCTGCGTGACCTGGGGATGCTCGATGATCTACGCGCGCTTATCCAGCAAGGCATGCCGGTTCTTGCTACGTGCGCCGGTTTGATTTTGCTGGCGCAGCGCATTGACCAGGAAAATGGCGATGGCTCCTCGGTTGACGAGCAGCACAACTCCACGTGGCTTGCAACGCTTCCCGTTACGGTGCGTCGCAACGCATATGGTCGCCAGCTGGGGAGTTTCCACGCGCATGGCGATTTCGCGGGTTTGGGGCAGGTTCCCATGACGTTTATCCGCGCACCGTTCGTGACGCAGGTCGATGAAGACGTGGAAGTGCTTTCGCGCGTAGACGGCAACGTTGTTGCGGTACGTTACGGCAACCAGCTTGCGTTGTCGTTTCATCCGGAGCTCGACGATGACCTGCGTATTCATCGTCTTTTCTTGGAGATGTAGGGGGAGTTTGGCGTCGTGCCTGCGCGTAAGGCGCTGGCACGGCGACCGCAGCGCAAAGGTTTCGACGGCCCATTACGGCGCAATGCATTGCAGCAACCGGACTGTGTAAAACTCTGCCGTCGCCTGCGAAAGAACCCCTAGTCTCTTCCCAAAAACGCCCTTACAGCAGGGTCGAAGGTGGCGGTGAAAAGTTCGCTTGAGCTGCACGTTGATTTCCGCTTTAGGGGTCTTGGCCATTTTGAGCCCGTAGCCAATATTGTCGCGCACGGTCAAATGTGGGAAAAGTGCGTGGTCCTGATAAAGAATCCCCAGGTGACGCTGCTGAACGGGCAGCGTGCTCACATTTTTGTCATCAAGCAAGATGGCACCGTCTTCCAAGGGGAAAGCGCCTGCAATTGCTTCGAGCAGCACGGTTTTCCCCGCGCCCGTTTCGCCCACGACGGCAAATACTTCCCGCGGAGCAATCGAGAGCTCGTTTATGGAAAGGCAAAACGCGCCGCGACGCGATTTGGTTGACGTTATGGTCCTGCGGTATACATGCCGCAAATGAGCTGTTGTTTCAATCGGCCTTCCAGGGCATGCATTGCTCTATACTGAGCAACAAGATTATTTGTGCGCGGTGAAGGTGAATGTGGATTCGCAAAACAAGAAGATTAATTTTTCAAGACGGCTCGGCGTTGTTGTAGCAGCGGCGTTGGTTGTCCTGTGCCTTCTTGCGGCTGTTTTTGCGCTCTTCTCGCCGTCGAACGCTTCTTCTGAAGGAGGCGCATCGGGCACTGCGGCGGGGCCTGTCGCGACAGCAGCGGGTTCGGCCCCTGATCAAACAGTGCAACTATCAGGTGAAACGTATGAGAAAAATACGGAGCTCATTGTGCGTTTTCTTGATGTTGGCCAAGGGGATGCAACGTTGCTGGAATCGCGGGGCCACTGGCTTTTGATTGATGGTGGCGCCCCTTCGGCTTCGCGTAAAATCTACGCAACACTTGAAAAACTTGGCGTCAATCACCTGGATGCTGTGATTGCCTCGCATCCCGATGCTGACCACATTGGAGGCATTGCCGCTGCGCTGAACTACGCAACGTGCGATTCTTTGTACTGCTCGGTTGGCCAAAGTGATTCGGAAACGTTCGCCCCTATGGTGAAATACAACGAGCGAAATAGCTCGGGCCTTGTCGTTCC
>CAKTXN010000196.1 GCA_934630905.1 uncultured Eggerthellaceae bacterium | reverse complement strand
GGTGTTACTGTGGTATAGTACCAAGGCTGTTTTATTTAGATTTTGTTTGTAATAGAACTTGGAGTTGATAGAAATGTCGAAGGTTTGCGAAGTTTGCGGTAAGGCTCCTGTTGCTGGTCGCAGCATCAGCCACTCTCATCGCGTTACCAACCGCATGTTCCGCCCCAATGTGCAGAAGGTTACCATCAATGATAACGGCCGCGTTCGCAAGGCCAACATCTGCACTAAGTGCCTGAAGGCTGGTAAAGTCGTTCGCGCTTAATTGCGAAACTGCGAATTAACGCATGTAAAAGCCCGCTTCGGCGGGTTTTTTGCATATGGGAAGACTTTTGCGCCGATACAACGATAGCCGCGGCAAACGATAGGAGCGATCATGCAAGACGCAATGCTTGAAGCGCCGTTTCTGGTGGAAATGGTGCGCACCGCAACGAATATGTACGCCCACGGTTGGGATGAGCGCAACGGTGGCAATATTTCGTTGCTTCTGGATCAGGAAGAAGTTGCGCCTTATGTTGATACGAACAAAGTGTTGCGCGAGCTTCCCATTGGTTTTTGCGAGCCTTCGCTTGCGGGTAAGTATTTTTTGGTCACGGGAACGGGTAAGTATTTCAAGAACGTGCAATATGATCCCGCATGTAATTTGGGACTTATTCGCATTGGTCAATGTGGGGATACTGCTGAGCTTCTGTGGGGCTTTTCCGATGGGGGAACATTTACCTCGGAGCTTCCCGCTCATCTGATGAGCCATGCTGCGCGACTTTCCGTGTGCAAGGGCAATCGTGTGGTCATGCATTGCCATCCTGCGAATATTCTTGCCATGACATACGTTCATGAATTGGATGAACGTTCTTTCACGCACACGCTGTGGCAGATGTGCACGGAATGCGTCATGGTGTTTCCCGATGGCGTGAGTGTGCTGCCGTGGATGCTGTGCGGCACGAACGAAATTGGTCGCGCAACGGCGGATACCATGAAAGAAACGCGCTTGACGGTGTGGGCGCAGCATGGCATCTACGGTGTGGGGTCTTCGCTTGATGAAGCGTTTGGCCTGATAGAGACCGTTGAGAAGGCGGCAGAGATTTATATGAAGATCGCGCATCTTCCACGCTTGAACACGATTACCGATGATCAAATGCGCCAACTTGCCGATCATTTGGGTCTTACCCTGCATCCAGGATATTTGGATTAAGTGCTTCTCCTCTTCTTTCGGCTTCGCTGTTCGTTGTTGACAAAAGGTGGGGTAATTTGACAACATTTCACCTCGAATGAATTGCTGGAAGATTCTTGCGGGCCCCATCGATGCTGCATCGGTGGGGCTTTTTGCGTCATGCCGCTGCCTGCGTTTGTTGACAAAAGGTGGGGTAATTTGACAACAAATAAACTTCGCCGCTGGCATCGTAACGCATACGTTTCTTTTTCTTGTGTTACGAATAAAGTTTGTGTAGTATGATTCTTTAATTTCACACGAATAGAACAAATGTAATATTCGAAAGGGTTCGATATGACGGGAACTGCAACGGTAAGAGATCGCGAGGTCCTTTCTTGGGAGACAGGCGCCGCTGATTACGATTTATACGTAAATGGCGAACTTACCGACGGTCGCGCGCAAAAGTGGGTATCCCTTATTGCACAGCTTGCTGGTTGCGACCTGCAGGAACTTTCCCGAATGACTATTTTGGATATCGGCTGCGGCCCTGGATTCTTTCCGTGCGTGTTGGGAAAGCAGGGCGCCTGTGTGGTGGGCGTGGATAAGTCGTCCCAAATGCTGTACCATGCGCGAGAAAACCTTCTTGCGGCAGGCGTTGACGCGCTGCTGTTCCATATGGACGCCCACGAGCTCGATTTTCCCGATAACACGTTTGACCTTATTGTTACGCGCAACGTTACCTGGACGCTTACGGACCCTCAAGCTGCTTTTGCGGAGTGGCGTCGTGTGCTCAGACCGGGCGGCAAACTGCTGGTGTTCGATGCCAACTGGCATTTAGAGTTCTATGACGAAGCTCAGGCGCAGAAAGTGCGCGAAAACGAGCGCCGTCATTATGCGAAAACGGGCGAATTCATGGCGGTATGCACGAACGATAAGCCGTATTACGACTCGCCGCCGCTTTCTTCCATCAGCCGTCCTGCTTGGGATGTTCGTGCTCTTATGGAGGCGGGCTTCGGCAATGTTGACGTTATGGAAGACGCCGGTGCGCGTGTATACCTTGATTGGGAATACGAACTGTATGAAGCATCGCCCCTGTTCGCGCTGGCGGCAACGAAATGCGCACCGCCCGCTGCAGATGATGTGTGCGAAGCAACGCGCAACTACTGGAACACGCGCTCCAAGACGTTCGGCCTTGATGGGGATATCCATAAATGGGGCGATTTGATGCAAGAAGCTCTTGAGGCGCGCGGTGTGAACAATCCGCTCATTTTGGATGCCGGCTGCGGTACGGGCGCCATGTCGCTCACGCTGGCTTCGCGTGGCTACTCGGTGCGTGGTGTTGATTTTTCCCAAGGCATGCTTGAGAAAGCGCGCCAGAATGCGAACGCTATGGGCCTGGAGTTTCCCCTTATGGTGGGCACGGTAGACAACCTGCCCTTCCCGGCGCAGATGTTTGACGTGGTGGTCAGCCGTAACGTGCTCTCCAACATTGCGGTGGCTGAAGAAGCGCTGGCGTGCTGGTGCGATGTGCTGAAGCCGGGCGGATACCTTATGTACTTCGATTCTTCTTGGTGGGGATACCTGCACGATGAAACGCTGAACCAGCTTCATCAGGACGCTTATAGCACCGATAACGTTATTTCCAGCGTGTTGGAAAACCTTGCTAAAGACATGGACATCACGAAAGAGCAGCGTCCTGC
>CAKTXN010000195.1 GCA_934630905.1 uncultured Eggerthellaceae bacterium | reverse complement strand
CCGCGCGCCACAGCCCACATGCACTGTCCCCACCCGCGCACTACGCCGCAGCGCGCGACAACACACTCCTGCTCCCGCACCCCCGGCGGCTCGCGCCGACACACCGCGCCCTTGCCCTGCACGTCACGCACCCCCTCGACAATGCACGTCACGCACCGTCCTCTGCCTGCGCGCCGCCCGCACCCCCGGCAACGCGCGACAACGCGCACCCCGCCTGCGCGCTACGCCGCAGCCCATTCGTCGCCGCGCCCACGCTTCCCGTCAGAGCGCCACTCACAGCACCCTCGCGCCACTGCGCTTCGCAGCCACCTTGCCATCCCCCACTTGCATCGCGCGTCCCTTCCCTGGCCCCTTCCCCACCCTGCACGGGCGCAAACGCGGGCGCGCCTAGGCGTATGCGCGGTTTTATGAGAAAATGAGCGGAACAAATCACGCAAACCCCTATAAAGGAGATTTCATGGCAGAGTTTATCTACCAGATGTACAAGGCGCGCAAAGCCCATGGTCAGAAAGTGATCCTGGACGATGTGACGTTGAGCTTCTACCCCGGCGCGAAAATTGGCGTTGTTGGCCCGAACGGCATGGGCAAATCCACGCTGCTCAAGATCATGTCCGGCCTGGAAGAAGTATCAAACGGCGAGGCACACCTGACCCCGGGCTATTCCGTGGGCATTTTGCTGCAGGAACCGCCGCTGGAAGAAGACAAGACCGTCATCGAAAACGTGCGCCTGGCATTTGGCGACATCCTGACAAAAGTCGAGCGCTTCAACCAGATTGGCGCCGAAATGGGCGAACCCGATGCCGACTTTGATGCGCTCATGGAAGAAATGGGCAAGCTGCAAGATGCCATCGATGCCGCAAACGGCTGGGATTTGGATAGCCAGCTCACCCAGGCCATGGACGCGCTGCAGTGCCCCGATCCCGATATGCCGGTAAACGTGCTTTCGGGCGGCGAACGTCGTCGCGTGGCGCTGTGCCGCTTGCTGTTGGAAGCTCCCGATTTGCTGCTTTTGGACGAACCCACAAACCACTTGGACGCCGAGTCCATTCTGTGGCTGGAAAAATTCCTGCACGATTACCAAGGCGCCGTGTTGGCTGTTACGCACGACCGCTACTTCCTGGACAACGTTGCCGAGTGGATCTGCGAAGTTGACCGTGGTCATCTGTACCCCTACAAGGGCAATTACTCCACGTACCTGGAAACGAAGGCTGCCCGCATGGAGGCGCAAGGTCAGCAAGAGGCAAAACTGGCGAAGCGTATGCGCTCCGAACTGGAATGGGTCCGTTCGACCCCCAGCGCACGCCACGCGAAGAGCAAGGCGCGTTTGGAAGCATACGAGCGCATGGCCGCCGAGGCTGAGAACTTCAAGAGCGTTGACTTCACCGACATCCACATTCCTGTTGGCCCGCGCTTGGGCAACAAGGTGCTTGAGGCGAACCACCTGCACAAGGCATTCGGCGATCGCGTGCTTATTGACGATCTGAGCTTCAGCCTGCCGCGCAACGGCATTGTGGGCGTCATCGGCCCAAACGGCGTGGGCAAAACCACGCTGTTCAAGACCATTGTGGGGCTTGAACCGCTCACGAGTGGCACGTTGGAGATTGGCGAGACCGTGCAGCTGTCTTACGTGGACCAGAACCGCGCGGGCATTGACAACAGCAAATCCGTGTGGGAAGTCGTGTCCGACGGCAACGATTACATTACCGTGGGCAAGCAGGAAATCCCGTCGCGTGCGTATGTGAGCGCGTTCGGCTTCAAGGGACCCGACCAGCAGAAACCCGCAGGCGTGCTGTCTGGCGGCGAGCGCAACCGCCTGAACCTGGCGCTTACCCTGAAGCAGGGCGGCAACTTGCTGCTTTTGGACGAACCCACCAACGACCTAGACACCGAAACGCTGGAAAGCCTGGAAGAAGCGCTGCTGGCGTTCCCCGGCTGCAGCGTGATTGTGAGCCACGACCGCTGGTTCTTGGACCGCGTGGCAACGCACATTCTGGCCTGGGAAGGCACCGAGGAAAACCCCGGCAACTGGTTCTGGTTCGAGGGCAACTTCGCCGACTACCAGAAGAACCGCGAAGAGCGTCTGGGACCCGAGGCCACGAAGCTGCGCGTGATGCATCGCAAGCTGACGCGCGATTAGCGCGAGCACCGCAGACACACCAAGCCGCCAACACCACACGTTAACGAAACGCAAGAAACGCGCATGAACGCCAAGCAATACAGAGCATTGACGAAGCCGCTTCGGGATAACCCGAAAGCGGCTTCGCTTGTTGCTGCCGTGAACAAGGGCATTACCACCATTTACTACGTGGCATACCCGTTGTTGGTGGCATTTCTTGCTGCGACTCAAAACTCGCTTGCTTGGAAGGCCGTGGTGTTTCCTGCTGTAGGATTTGTGCTGGTCACCGCGTTGAGGCGCATTATCAACAGGCCGCGCCCTTACGAAGCGTTCGACTGTCCCTCGGTTATTCCGAAAGACACGAAGGGAAAATCGTTTCCCAGCAGGCACGCGTATTCTGCGTTCGCCATTGCCCTAACGTTTTGCGCGTGGTGCGCACCTGCGGGGGTCATCATGGTGCTGCTGAGCTGCTGCATGGCAGCGATGCGCGTGATAGGCGGCGTGCACTACCCCAGCGACGTTGCAGCAGGCGCAGCGCTGGGCGTTGCGTTCGGCGCACTTGAGCTTTTGCTGTAAGGGCATCTGCGCTATCTTCGCCAACATCGCGCAGACGAAGGTGGAACCCATACGTTTCGCGCGCAGTTCCGCAGCGACGAGGGGGCTGTATCAAAAGCGATTTCGATACAGCCCCCTTTTCTTGCAACCGAAGCGCTCAGGCGATGCGGCTCGCCG
>CAKTXN010000194.1 GCA_934630905.1 uncultured Eggerthellaceae bacterium | reverse complement strand
CGTCACCACGCAAGGCGAGGCGGGCAGCGAAGACGCGTTTGCGGGACAGGCGCGCGTTATCGTGTTCGCAGGGACAAACGATGCCGCGCGCAAAGTGGTCGATGCCTGTACCATCCCCTTGCCCGCCCCAAGCGAGAGCGGCGGCACCGAAGAGGGCACAAACGACACCTGGCAGCTGGTAACCGACCAGCTTGAACCGGGAACGTACACCGTGGTGGCATTCGATGCCGCAGCGCCCAAACCCACGGCGAGCAGCCTGCTTGACACGAAGAGCTGGAACTTTCCCTTTGCGAAAGCGCAAGCAACCGTGGAGAACGGCAAGCAAACCGCCGTTGAGCTCACCGTTCCCCCGTTCAGCGCGGCGGATCTCCTAACGGCGCTGGGCGTCAAATCCATAACGCCGCGCGTGAAAAGCGACACGGTATGCGTGGGCTGCGAGACCATCTTATCCCTTGATTACGAGTTGACCAGCGCAAAAGGGACAACATTCGTTCTAGGAGGCTTCGATTTCGAGACAGGATGGAGCGTGGGCGTATCCGATGACGATTTGTACCCCACTTGGAATATCGCATCGGATGGCTTGAACATTGAACTTCCCGCCAATAAAACAAGCGGCACGATTTCTGTGGCGTTCAGACCGAATAAAGAGCAGATTTACAACATTCCCATCACGGTCAAAACAAGCACCATGACCGCTCAAGTGGGCAGCCTGTCGTTTGCCGCTTTTGGCGCGCAGCTGAAAATGGACTCGAACTTTGTGAGTCAGAGCGGCAACAGCGCCACCGTGTACGCCCAGCCTGGTTCAACGCTTGAGCTTTACGCGAACGAGACGAAGTTGAACCTGCCAGAACAGCAAACGAATAACCTGGGGCGCGCCACGGTTCCCTTCAACCTTCCCTCTGAAGTAACGCAAAGCCTGTTGTACGGCGATTCCGTGCAAATCAAGGCAGTCGCTTCGTATTACGGAAACAGGTACGAATCCTTAGTGAGCTGCACGTATCGCCCCTCGGCGGAACTGTGGACATTCAAGGTCACGAACGACGGGCAAACGCAAACGCTTGTAGAAGATGGCCAGCAACAAGAGTCGTATCTGACTATCCATTACCAGTTCCCGCGCAAGCGCAATGCTTACTGGTCCTTTGACGTGACGGTTAAAAACGCAGGTCAGGAAATCAACGCTAAAGAAAAACTCATGCTTTTCGCAACATTGGAAGATGGGCGAACCGAAACCGTGGTGCTTACCAAGCAGCCGCAAAGCGACGAGAATTACACGCGTTTCGTGGGCGAATACGTGGACGAGGCATACCTTGAGCTTTTGAAGAACCACGATGGTTCTGGCATGTTCAACAACGTGCTGCTTTTTGCAAGCGGCCTATTCATTCCCAAGAGCTATAGCATCAGCGCCTATCAGCTGGCGTTCACCGTTGATTTGAACGACGAGGATTACAAAAACCGCCTGGCCCAGCGCGCACAAGAGGAAGCCGCCAAGAATTACACATGGCTTCAGGAATTGCTGTGGTCAAACGAAGCCGTTGACAACATGATTAGTGACGACGCGCAACAGGTTTGCTCTGACACGAAAGACGTGCTTGAGGGGCTTGCCGACACACTCAGGGCGGAAAAAAACAACGAGGAGCTCTCCGAAGAAGATCAAGCCGCGCTGGATGACGCCATTGCGGAAATCGAAGCGCTCATGCCCGATTTCAGCGACCCCGCGCGCATGTTCGAAGACATTGACATCGATGCCTGGATGCGCACCGTGGAAGCCGAACTGTTTGCGGGCACCTACCCCGAACCTGTGCCCTACACTGCCCCTTCGGTAGACGAAATCATAGATTGGTACGGCGATGACACACAAGCCGCAAAGAACGCGAAGGACTTCTTCGATGCTGTGGAGACAGCCGTAAGCGCAAACAATGCTGCAAGTCAAAGAGCAGCGCGCGCCACGAAAAACGCAGCTGAAAAGACAGGGAGCATGCTTGATGTGGGGTCACCCAGCGCTGCCGGGACGCCTTCTGCCCTGCTTGACAAGAACCTTGAAGAGAAAGGCGAACTGACCGTCAAGCAGAAACCTAGCATTCCCGCAGGAGGCGCAGAACTTACCACGACCGATGGCAATTTTACTGTTGACCTGTACGTGAGCGACAAGCAAAAAGCAAACGGCAAGTACTACGGCTACACCGCCGTGGTGACCGAGCAGCCTCCTGCCGCAGCGCAAGATCAGGAGCCACGCATTACCTCATACACCCCAAGCTTCCTGGATAAATGGCAATACTCGCTGGGCGCGATGAAGGACACCTACGAATGGGCGCGCTTCACCGCGGCAGGAATGATCCTGGACTCGTTGGTAGAAAGCGAAGAGGCCGTTGTATCCACTTCCCTTTCCGCAACAACGCAAACCGCCGCAGGCGCCGCAGCTTCGAATGTGGCAAGTGCCTCCAAAAAAGTAAGCTTGGCAAAGGATCCCTTGAAGTTCAAAGCAAATTTGAAGAAAACAACCGATGCCGCCCAAGCAGTCGCATCAAGCCAAGAGCAAGCAGTAAAAACAAGCGCTAAAAGCAACTGGGTCTCGAAAAACCTTAATGACCTGGCCACCTGGATGCCCATTTTAGGCACCGCGGCCAATGCATATGGCACCTACAACGCATGCAATTCCTGGTTCAATATTTCCGACACGCTGGGGCTTCTTGACGCCGACATCGAGGACATCAACCGATGGATTCTTTTCTGGAAGCAGAAAAACCCCTGCGAAAGCGAATGCAAGCGCTGCCTTGACGCTCTTTACGCAGAGCGCGACGCCGCCGAAGAGCTCAAAGAGATTCTGCAAGTCGAAGAAGCTCACAGCTACGCCGATGCTCAGTGGAGCATCATCAACCTTCACGTGAGCGCGGCGGCATCGATTCTGTCCATGGGCAC
>CAKTXN010000193.1 GCA_934630905.1 uncultured Eggerthellaceae bacterium | reverse complement strand
GTCGAGGTCCGTAAGCGACGAGCAGCCGTAGAACATATAGTCCATGCTTGATGCTTGGTGGGTGTCGAACGAGGAGAGGTCGAGGTCCGTAAGCGACGAGCAGTCGTAGAACATATCGCTCATATATGCAACTTTCGAAGTATCAAAGGAAGCGAGGTTAAGCGATAACAGCGACTCGCAATTCCAGAACATGGATTCCATGTTTGTCACCCGGGAGGTATCGAACGAGGAGAGGTCGAGGTCCGTAAGCGACGAGCAGTCGTAGAACATGGATTCCATGTTCGTTGCTTGTGATGTATTGAGCGAAGATAAATCAAGCGAGGTCAGTCTACGACAACAGTAGAACATGCCTTCCATATCCGTTACGGCCGAAGTGTCGAGGTTTGACAAGTCAGCCGAAACAAGGTTTTTGCAGCCAGAGAACATATAGTGGCACGTCTTCGCTGCCACGCCCGGCTCAACCGTGACTGAACTGATTGATGCGCTCTCGGAGCCCCAGGGGACAGGGGTGCGGTCCGCTACCCAATCGGGCAGCGTTCCTAATTCCCCGTCATCGAGCGGCCGAATGATTAGCCTTCCCGTACCGTCGATCCTCCACTCGCAGGTGCCCGATTGCGTCCAGCCTGGCGTGAGTGTTGCTTCGGCTTCCGAGGTTTCAGAAGAAGTGTCGTTGTTGGTAGGTGCCGCATCACTGAGAGCCGTCGGCAACACCGTTGCTGTAGTCGCTGTCGGACTCTTGATGGCATCGCTTCCGCCAGTCTCTCCCGCGAATGCGGGCACGGGCATCAAGCCCAGTACCAGAACAACCGATAGAAGAACGTTCGCGATCCTCCGCGAAGCCAAAGACCGTCTTTCCATATCCACCTCTTTTGATAGCGTTTTTATTGGTATGGATTGCATTGTACACCCGCCACCGTTGTTTCCGGCGGAAAGGAATGCTCTGGCGTTTGACCTAAACACCAGAAATTGAGCAATGAACGCAAAACTACCTGCATGAAAAGAGAGTCAACACGCTATTGAACCAACCTTCATGGATCCAAAGAAGAATCGGTGCGCATCAACAAGCGCTCTTTCGCGCATGTTGTTGAAAAACGGCTTCCTGATTCGAAGTTGATGCGGTTTGGAAGTAGGTCAGGGGCACGAATTATGGCATTTTCGCACTAGTGTTCCGCTCGCGAAAAATAACGCTTAGAAAAACACCAGTTCAAGATTGTCCTTAATTAGAGCAGATTCAAATCCCTACTCGATGCAGAGCTTCGACCTACTTCCAACCTATCACAACTTCGAATTTGACCCCGGTTTTTCAACAACATGAGTCAATGGCGAACGCAAACCCTAGCTCCTGAGTCCCGGAACAAAACAAGACGTGGAACAGGATGATTTTTGGAACAAACCTCCGTCCCCTGTTCCACGCGGCAAACGTTATTTCCTGCGCAGGACCACCGCTATGGTGTTGAGGTAACCCAACGCGCCCGCTTCAATTGAGGCCCTATCGCCCCGTGCGTAATCATTGTCGCATGCAAGCCACTCCGCCCATGCTTGAGCAGTGCATTCCATCTGCTCCATGGCAACAATCTCTGCACCTTTCGATTGCTCGAAAATCGCTCTCCACCAGGGAATATCATGCATATAATCAAGTTGTTCGGCATCCCACGATTCAAGCAGGCATGCGGGCAAGTCATCGTGACAATCCGCTTTCATGCCCGGAATCGCAAGAAGAATAAGCCCGCCGCGCTTCACATAGGGAAGCAGCTTCTCGTCAAGAAACGACGCATCGCGCCCGAAATAGTTGTAAGAATCAATGCTTATCACGGCATCAAAGAACCCGTGCGCGGAGGGCAACCCGCCCTGCACATCAACCTTGACGGGAACAATTTCCCGATTACAAAGCCCCATGCTTTCGAAAAAGCGCATGTTTTCGCTCGGATCGCTCCACAAGTCGGCAGCATACGTAACGAAGCCATACTCACGAGCAAGCATCACCGAAGTAATTCCTGTTCCGCTCCCCAAATCAAGAACGACGGAACCGGCAGACAGCGCCAAGCAGTCGGGGTGCGAAACAAGGGGCAATGGAGGTTTGTTCCATTCAGTTCGCCCACCATCAGTCATACGCGTTGATATGCAGGATGGAATTTTGGAACAAACCTCCGTCCCCTGTTCCAGAATCTGAAAAAGCTCTTCGGTGAGAAGAAGTGGATTTGGACCCATTATTTTTGACGAAACAAGAGAAGAGTCGAAGCTTTTTGCTTTTGGGTAATTCATGATTATTCCTTTGTTCTTAGGGTGTATTCAAAAAATATCAATGCAAAAGCGCAAACCAACCACGGTCAGACGCCTGATCGTTTTACGAAAGCATTACATTGCGCAGCGAAAGCGCTGCACGTTCCCTAAAGAACAAGGACCAAAAAGACATCCCCTTAAAGGATTTCGCGAGAAGCACCTTTAGTCTCTCAATTGAAGTGATTTTACTACGCCCGCCGCCCAAACGAGCAGCTATTGCGCGAAAAAAGTTGCCGCAATCAAACCTGCGGCGATAATTGCAAGCAACCAGGCAAGTGTCACTGTTTTCCGATAGAGCTTCCTTTTGACCCAAGCGCTCATAGCCCACCTCTTACGCTCAACCATTTGCCTTGCGCGCTTATTCTACCATAAAAGTTAGCTAAGGCAAACATATGAAAGTAATCGGCAGTGCAGAGGGCATAGAACAAGGGGCGGGATTTTCATTCGCTTCGCCCGCCATCGGCCAGACACCTTTGACGGCTGATCGATTTTTGGAACAAACCTCCGTCCCCTGTTCCAATTTATTTCGGTTGCCACACCATTGTGTAATCTTTTTCACCAGTAGATTCATCCAAGCCGCTACACTGAATCTCGAATCCTTCTCTTTGATAAAAAAGGATTGCCTTCGTATTTTTTTGGTAC
>CAKTXN010000192.1 GCA_934630905.1 uncultured Eggerthellaceae bacterium | reverse complement strand
GCAAAACGCCTGTTCAAATCATCAGCGAAGCAGGAGAAGACGTTTTTCGCGCCATCGAGACGCAAGCAATTGCCCAAGCGGGCAAGAATACCAGCTGCATTATTTCCACCGGCGGCGGCGCTATCCTTCGCCCAGAAAACGTGGCGGCGCTACGCCAAAACGGAACGTTGTATTTCATAGATCGCTCCGTTGACCAGCTGATTCCCACGAGCGATCGGCCGCTTTCCAACTCTGCCGAAAAGCTCGTGCAACTCTACGACGAGCGATACCCCGCCTACGCTGCCTGCGCAGATTTCACGATTCCCGTCAATGGCAACGCCGCGAGCGTTGCCCAATGCATTGAAGAGAGGCATTTCTCATGAAGATACTGGTGATCAATGGCCCCAACTTGAACATGCTGGGCATTCGAGAACCCGAAATATACGGCGCGCAAACCTACGACGCGCTGTGCGCTTTGATTTCGAAACATGCGGTTGAACTGGACATATCCGTTGAATGCTATCAATCGAACCACGAAGGCGACTTAGTGACGAAAATCCAAGACGCTTATTTTTCAAACGTCGATGGCATTGTTTTGAATCCCGCCGCATACACGCACACCAGCGTGGCGCTTCTTGACGCGCTGAAAGCAGTGCAGATTCCCACGGTGGAAGTGCATATTTCCCACGTGGACAAGCGCGAAGAGTTTCGCCAGGTCAGCTACGTGCGACCGGCGTGTGTAACCGCCATTTGGGGGCACGGTTTCAACGGATACCTGGAGGCCATGGACCTGCTGGTAAGCCTTGCGCGCGGTATATCGGAAGACGCAACTGCACCCTGCATTGAGGACGCGGTGGACGCCAAAGACGCAACCACCGCAAAAAAGGGCGCGCCATGCGCGTAACCATCAAGCCGAGCACGCCGCATGGAAGCGTTTGTGCGCCGCCCTCGAAAAGCATGGCGCATCGCATGCTCATTTGCGCAGGTCTTGCGCACAAATCGGAGCCGTCCCTGATTTTTGGACTCGAAGACAGCCAGGATATTTTGGCGACCATCGACTGCCTGAACGTTTTGGGCGCAGGCATCAACCGTCAAAACGACTGCACCACGGTTTACGGCATTGACTCGAGCGCGGTGCGCGAAAACGACGTATTGCCCTGTCGCGAATGCGGAAGCACGCTGCGCTTCTTCGTGCCCTTATGCCTTCTGCAGGACAAGCCGCTCACCCTTACGGGAAGCCCCACACTCATGGGTCGGCCAATGGATGCTTATCGCACCATCTGCCAGCAGCAAGGTCTTCATTTTTCCCAAGATGATCAGGGGATTCACGTACAAGGACCACTGCGTGCCGACACATTTACCGTACCCGGCAACATCAGCAGCCAGTTCATCAGCGGGCTGCTGTTCGCGCTACCGCTGCTTGACGCCGATAGCACTATCAATGTGGTGCCGCCCGTGGAAAGCCGTCCGTACATCAATATGACCATCGAAGCGCTTGAGCTTTTTGGCGTTCGCGTGAACTGGGAAAATGATGCAACACTGCACATTCCCGGCAACCAACGTTACCAGAACATCACCGCCCACGTTGAGGGCGATTACTCGAATGCCGCATTCCTGGAAGCCCTTAATTACGTGGGGACACAGCGTGCGGAAGCTGGCGGAGCGGCCCTATCTGCGGCACCCGCAGCAAATGCCGCAGCCGATAAACTCCCGGTAGCCACAGCAGCGGCCGAAACAACCGCTGTAGCCGCCGATGCCGCCGCCGGCAACCCCGCCCCCGCCCCCGCCGTCGCACCCACCGTGCATGTTACCGGCTTGCGCGCGGACAGCTTGCAGGGAGACCGCGTCTACCAGGAGCTTTTCCCTGCCCTTGCCGCAGGTGCGCCCACCATCAGCTTGGCAGACTGCCCCGATTTAGGCCCCGTTCTTATGGCGGTGGCCGCAGCAAACAACGGCGGTACCTTCACGAACTGCAAACGCCTTGCCATCAAGGAAAGCAATCGCGGGCAGGCCATGGCGCAAGAGCTCGCGAAATTCGGCGCTGCCGTTTCCGTAAGCGACGACAGGGACACCATTGCCGTGCAAGCGGGAGCGCTGCACGCGCCTGCCCTTCCCTTGGATGGCCACAACGACCATCGCATTGTCATGGCACTTGCAACGCTCGCATGCGCGGTGGGCGGAACCATCAACGGCGCGCAGGCGGTTGCCAAGAGCTTCCCTAGTTATTTCGAACGCCTGGCTCAACTGGGCGTTGACCTTTGCTTGGAGGACAAACATGAAGTGGATTAGCGAAGAAAGCATACTTATTGTAGGCCTAGGCCTGATCGGCGGCAGTTACGCGCGAGCGCTCAAACGCTTGGGTTTTCACGTGGCAACCATTGACATCAACCAGGAGTCCATCGATTACGCCCTGGAAAATGGCATTGTTGACGAAGGATACACCACCGTTGAGCCCGCTGTGGTTTCCAACGCCGATGTGGTGGTGTTCGGCCTGTACCCCACGGTGTTCAAGGAATGGATTGCCCAGTACCAGCAGTATTTGAAGCCAGGCGCCATGCTTACCGACGTGACCGGCGTAAAGAGCTGCATCGTGTACGATATTCAGGACATGCTGCGCCCCGATGTCGAGTTCATTGCCGCGCATCCCATGGCCGGCAAAGAAGTGTACGGCGTGCAAAACAGCGACGAGCACATCTTTCACGACGCGAACTATATTGTGGTACCTACGGAGAAAAACACGCCCGAAGCCATTGAATGGTGTCGCAGCTTAGGCATGATTTTAGGCTTCAACCACATTGCCGTTCTGTCGCCCGAAAAGCACGACGAGATGATCGGATTCGTGTCGCAGCTCACGCACATCATTGCCGTATCGCTTATGGAATGCAGCGATGACCACAGCCTGGTGGATTACACGGGCGACTCGTTTCGCGACCTGACGCGCATTGCGCGCATCAACGACAAAATGT
>CAKTXN010000191.1 GCA_934630905.1 uncultured Eggerthellaceae bacterium | reverse complement strand
GCACCGTGCGTCATGGAGCTGGTCATGGACAAAACCATGCCGAAGCAGTGGAACATGGGCACTTGGATCATCATGCGATCGGCCGTGGACAAACCCATGCGGTCGCCGATGGTCTTGCCGTCGTTCACCACGTTGCGATGCGTGAGCATAACGCCCTTGGGGAAGCCCGTGGTGCCGGATGTGTACTGCATATTGCACACGTCATCAGGCTTAACGGCAGCGGCCATGCGCAGGATTTCCTCTTTGGGCACCAGCGAACTGCGATCCATGGCTTCTTCCAGCGTCAGGCAGCCGGGCATTTTGAAGCCCACGGTAATCACATTGCGCAAGAACGGCAGCTTCTTGCAATGCAGCTGTTCGCCGGGTACCGTATCTTTGATTTCGGGGCACAACTCGTTGATGATCTGCGCGTAATTGGAGTCCAGCGCGCGGTCGATCATGACAATCGTGTGCGTATCGGACTGCCTGAACAGGTATTCCGCTTCGTGAATCTTGTACGCGGTGTTCACCGTTACCAGCACGGCGCCGATTTTCGTTGCCGCCCAAAACGTGATGTACCACGCAGGCACGTTCGTTGCCCAAATAGCCACTTTGCTGCCCGGCTTCACGCCCATGCTCACCAGCGCACGCGCGAAGTTGTCCACGTCCTCGCGGAATTCTTCATAGGTACGCGTGTAGTCAAGCGTAGTGTACTTGAAGGCGTACTGGTTGGGGAACTCCTCCACAATGCGGTCAAGCACCTGCGGGAACGTCAAATCTACCAGGTCATATTTAGGCCACACAAACTGGCCGGTGCTGTCGTGGTTCCACTGCAACGAGCGGCCTTTCGCGCCCTTCGTGCTGGCGAAGCGGTCCATATAGTTCACGAAATGCGGCAGAATGATTTCTGGCTCAGTCACGTCTTCCATCCACTCCGGCATCCATTCCAGCGAAATGAAGCCATCGTAGTCAATGGAAGAAAGTGCCAGCATCACTTCATCCAGTGGCAAAACGCCCTCGCCCACCAACGCGGGGCTGTGGTCAGCCTCGGAGTCCACCAGGTGCACGTGCTTCACGTAGGCGCCCAAATTGCGAATGGTGATGGCGGGCTTTTCCTCAAACTCCCAATACGGGTGGCGCACTGACCACAACGCGCCCAGATAATCGCTTGCATACGCGTCCATGAGCTCGCGCAGGCGCGCCGTATCGGCATAAATGCCCGTTGTCTCAATGAGCACGGACACCTGCTTTTCTTCGGCGTACGGCATAATGGCGGAAAGCGAGGCGCGCGCGGCTTCTTCGTTGCCGGCAACAGCAGTTACGCATACGCCCGTTGCGAACACTTCGCTTGCAATGTTGATGAACGCCGTAAGCTCTTTCGTGTGATCCTGGCCATCGGCAATGTCAACAGACGTGTTGAGCACCGGAATCTGCAGGCCTTTTTCGCGCAGCTCGCGCACCGTTGCGTGCGTGTTGTAGATGTGAAAAGGCGAACCCTTGCCCACCAGTTCTTCGTTTTTGGCGACATCGAACACTTCAATGCCGTTGAAATCCATTTCTTCGGCCAGGCCTACCAATTCGTCCCAAGAACGCTCAGACCAGCCCTTTGTGGAAAAAGACAGTTTCATTAGTTTTGCTCCTCGTAGACGATTTTGTTCAAAGCGTTGATGTAGGCGTGAATGCTCGAGCCAATAATGTCGGTCGAAATGCCGCGGCCCGAATACACTTTGCCGTCGGAGACCAGCTTGATCACGGCCTCGCCCATGGCTTCCTGACCCTCGGTCACAGCTTGAATCTGGAATCCATCCAGCTCATAGCGGCAGCCGATAATCTTCTCGATAGCATGGAACGCAGCATCAATGGGGCCATCGCCCAAAACGATGCTCTCAATCGTCTCGCCGTTTTTCGCCATTTTCACGTGAGCGGAAGCAGTTGCAATGTTGCTTGCATTAATAACGTAGCTGTCAAGCACGTACGTCGGCGGAACCTGCAGCGCGGCGCTTGCCACAATGGCGTCCAGCTCCAGGCTGCCCACTTTCTCTTTCTTGGAGGCAATGCGCACGAACGCCTCGTACACTGCCAAGGCGTCTTCTGCGGAAAGGTCGTAGCCCAACTTCTCTACGCACGCCATCACTTGCTCTTGGCTGTCGTGCACCGTGAGCACCATGGTTTCATCGCTTTGGATGGCAGCCGCGGAAAGTGCGGCGCCCTTCGCTTCGCCACCTTCGCAGATGCGTGCGATTTGAGCCGTGATGCGATCGATTTCCGTGGTGCGAACCGAGCATGTTGCCTGGCACGCGTCCTGTTTCGCCGAGAGAATCTTTGCGGTTTTTTCTGTGGAAGCAACGTTCAGAGCATACGATGCTGTTTTGATTTCGCCTGCGCCCTCCATAACGGCGGCAATCACGCATGCATCGGCCATAGCCAAATCATCGCTGCAGGAAACGCCCAGCACCACGTTTGCCAAAGCGGGAACAGCCTGATATAGGTCGCGAATGAACTGCGCGAATTCGCCAGGCAGCATCTTTCCTGCCGTGTCGCACACCGTGACGGTGGTTGCGCCGGCTTCGATTGCCTGGGCAATTACATCTTCCAGGTAATCCATGTCCGAGCGGCCGGCATCAATGGCAACGAATTCCACGTTCGACGTTTTTTCGGCGCACATCTTAATAGTGTCCACAATGCTTTGCGCCATGGCGGCTGCCTTCTTGCGGTAAATGTATTCGATCTGAGCGGGGCTCACCGATGCTTCAACCTGCAAGCGAGCATTCTTCGCTTCAGCCAAAGACTTCCAGGTCAGGTCAAGGTTTTCGCCACCCAGCGCCACGGGAACAGCCAGCATACTGTTTTTCGCGATGGACGCGATCGACTTGATCAACAAGCTATCGGCCTTGGCGCGCTCAATGCCTTCGATTTCAATAACGGAAGCGCCCAGACGATCAAGCAACTTCGCCGTTTCCAGCTTTTCTTTAAAGGAAAGAGAGAATGCCTTTGAGCGGGCAAACTGTTTCATGGTTACATCGCAGACGCGTACGTCTTTCATTTTTTCTCCTTGTTCGTGCCTCTATATGTT
>CAKTXN010000190.1 GCA_934630905.1 uncultured Eggerthellaceae bacterium | reverse complement strand
AGAAAGTTGCCGAAGTTGTTGAAATGGCGAAAAAGCACCAGGTAGAGCCGCTGATTCAAGTTGATGGCGGTATTGGCTTGAAGACGGTTGCAGGCGTTGCCCAAGCAGGTGCCGATGTGTTTGTTTGCGGAAATGCCGTTTATGCTGCCGAAGATCCGGCGCAGGCGCTGAAAGAGATTGAAGCGGCTGCACGCCAGGCTCAGCAGGATGTGCAATAGCGCGTGACTGGCTGGCTTAGCGTGTGGGAAAATCGGCCTTTGTGACAAGCGAGTAAGAATAAGTAGGTAGAATAAGCGGGTAAGAATGAACGATTACGTTTACCTTGATTATGCGGCAACGGCGCCCCTGTGCCCTGAAGCCGCAGATGCGTTAGCGCAGTTCATGCAGCCGGGCGCTGTTCATATGACGGCGGGCGGCGCGAATGCGAACTCGCTGCATGGACCGGGGCGTTATGCGTTCGAGCTTTTGGAGAAAGCGCGACGTAGCGTTGCGGAAAGCTTACATGCGAAGCGTCCTCCCGAGATTGTCTTCACATCGGGAGCTACGGAATCCGATAACGCCGCCCTGTTCGGCCTGACGCGCGCCGCATTGCAACAGCGTGAGAAGCGCGGCATTCACGGGGGCGGCCATGTTATTGTATCCGCCATTGAGCATGATGCGGTATTGGCGCCGGCGCACCGCCTGGAGCGCGAAGGCGTTGCGGTCACGTATCTGCCGGTGGATTCCCGCGGGTTTGTGACTCCCGCTGCTTTGCAGCAAGCGTTGCGCGATGATACCGTGCTGGTTTCCATTATGATGGCGAACAGCGAAGTGGGGTCGATCCAACCCATTAAACAGCTTGCGGAGATTGCTCATAGGGCTGGTGCGCTCTTCCATACCGATGCAACGCAGGCACTGGAAAAAGCCCCTGTTGACCTTCAGGATTTGGATGTGGATGCTGCATCGTTTTCAGGGCACAAGATTGGCGCCCCGAAGGGCATTGGTGTTCTGTACCTGAAAACGCGCACGCCGTTCGTGCCGTATCTTTTGGGCGGCGGGCAAGAAGAAGGGCGTCGAAGCGGAACGCAAAACGTTCCTGCCATCTGCGCTTTTGCCGCTGCGTGTCAAGCTGCGGTGGAAACTCAGGAGGCAGAGAGCGCGCGTCTTCGCAGCTTGCGTGATGATTTATATGCGCGCCTTGCTCAGCTCAAGCGCGTTTCCCCAACGGTTTTGGTCGGCGCGGGCGATGAAACGTATCTGCCTAATATTGTGCATGTTTTAGTTTCCGGTTTTGAGAGCGAGACGCTTATCATTCGCCTTGATCAAGCGGGCTTTGGCGTTTCGGGTGGTTCGGCCTGTTCATCGCACAGCTTGGATCCAAGCCACGTGCTCAAAGCCATGGGCGTGCCGCCTGATAAAGCGTATGGAGCGCTTCGCGTGTCTATGGGGCGCTATACCACCCAGGAGCAGATCGACGCATTTGCGGCGGCGCTTGAGAATTGCATTCGGAAGTAGCTTGCTATGGAGCTGGTGAATTGCCACACGCATACGGTTTATTCGGGGCACGGCCAGGGAAGCGTTGACCAGTTGGTGTGTGCTGCGCGCCAGGCGGGAATTACAACGCTTGCGGTAACGGAGCATTATCCGCTGCCGCCCGAGCTTGATCCTTTGAAGGAAAACGCAATCGAAGCAGCGCTTCTCCCGCTGTACCTACAGGAAATCGGCGCAGCTCAGCAACGGTATTCGGATATCGAAGTAGTCGCTGGTGCGGAATTTGATTGGCTGGGAGATTTCGAGACGCGTGCGATGGGCAGCGATACGTTTGCGCCGTTTGCGTATACGCTGCTGTCGGTGCATTTCATTGACGGCTGGGGCTTTGATGACCCGGCATATATGGGTCGATGGAGCGAATTTGGCACTGATGCAGTGTGGCGTCGCTACGTTGAGCTATGGATTGAGGCGGCGTGTTCGGATTGGCCTATCGATGCCATGGCGCACCCCGACCTGGCGAAGAAATTCGGGTATTACCCAAGCTTTGACCTGGAAAAATGTTATCGGGAAATGGCCGAAGCGCTTGCATCGACCGATAAAATGGTCGAAGTCAACACGGCGGGAGCGTATTACGATTGCCAGCAGATGTATCCAGCCCCCGAGCTTTTGCGTCTGTTCTGCCGTGCGGGTATTCCTTGCTCGGTGGGCACCGATGCCCATGCGCCCGAGCACGTGACGCGTGGGTTAGATAAGGCATATGGCCTGATGTATGAAGCGGGATATCGCTCTATAACGGTTCCCACGGCAACAGGGGATCGTCGCTGCATTCCTTTGAGTTAAAAGTGTTCGAGGCGCGAAGCTCGCGCACCACTTGTCAAGAAGAGAGGAAGTTCTATGACGCTGCATTGCACCATTGGTGAGCTTGAACAGTTGCTTTTGGGGAAATATCCCGCGCAAGATGCGGAGAGTTGGGATAGAACCGGCTTGTTGGCGGGCGACCCTTCTTGCATGGTTTCCGGTGTTGCTGTGGCGCTTGATCCTTCGGTTCGCGCGATTGAGCAGGCAAAACAAGCAGGAACAAACGTGCTGCTCACGCATCATCCGGCATTTTTGCAGCCGCCCGAGAGTTTTCTTCCGGGAACTTCCGTGTCGCAGCAGCCCGGCGCCCTGATTTATGCCGCGCTTGAAAAAGGCGTGGCGCTTATGAACTTCCACACGGCGCTTGATATGAACGAAGAAGGCCTTATGGCGCTGCCGAACGCTTTGGGGCTTGATTACGTGCGCACGGTGCAGCCGCTGTCAGGTGCAACGGATACGGGTCGCGGGTACGGCGCGTTGTGCAGTGTCGGCGGCACGGGAGTTCCGAGCACGGCTGTCGGCGAAGCTGCGGATGGGGCCACCAGGGCAGCTGCTGGCGAAGCCGCTGGCGCGACCGACGCCTTCGCGAAGACCGTCTGCCAGTTGGCTCAGGCGTGCAAGCAAGCGCTCGGCGGAACCCCGCGCATTTGGGGGAACGCCCAGGCACCGGTGCGGTATGTCGTAACGGCGCAGGGGAGCGCAGGATCCATTTTGCCCGATGTGCTTGCGCTG
>CAKTXN010000189.1 GCA_934630905.1 uncultured Eggerthellaceae bacterium | reverse complement strand
CTCACCTCAAGGTCAAACGTCGCAAGCTTCTTGCGAATATCAACAACAACGCTCATCGCGCACCTCCTTGCATCTGCACAGCCCGGGAATCATCGGCGGAAACCGCCACGCCGTCGCCAGCCATGCAGCAACCGGCCGCAGCTCCAGCCGTACCAGCCGCCCCCGACGCACCGGCTGCAGCTTCAGCACCCGTAGCACCCGCGCCGCCCGCAACCATCACAGCGCCGCTGCCAGCACCCGCAGCTCCCGAGCCTCGCTCGCACTTCCGTCCGCGTTTCTTCCCCTGACCTGGTCGCGCCAGGTACTTTTGCGTGCGCGAAGAATACACGTTGATGAACAGGATAACCAAAAACGAGATCAGGATAACTACAATCACCCAGAAGATGGCCGCATCGGTGTTGCCCCCCATCCAGTCGTAGTAGATTGCCAGCGGAATGGTCTGCGTGATGCCCACGTAATTGCCCGCGAAGAACAGCGTGCAGCCGAATTCGCCCATGGCACGCGCAAAACCCAGCACCGTACCTGCCGCGATTGAGGGCCAAGCCAGCGGCACCATAATGCGCGTGAAGATGCGCGCCTCTCCCCAACCCAGCGTGCGGGCCGCGTCCAGCATGTTCGCATCCAAGTTCTCAAACGCACCGCGCACCGTGCGATACATCATAGGGAAACCCACCACTGAACAGGCAATAACCGTTGCCGGCCACGTAAACACAATATCAATGCCATGAGCGATAAGCCATTTGCCCGTAAGGGAATTGCCGCCGAACAGCATGAGCAGCAAAAAGCCGCAAACCGTGGGCGGCAGCACCATGGGAATGGTGAAGATGGTGTCCAAAATGCCCTTGAGCCTGCTTGACGCCTTAACGGTAAGCCATGCCGCCAAAAGACCCAGCAGGAAGATAATGACGATTGCAACGCCTGTGGTGCGCAACGACACCCAAAGCGGGCTCCAATCAAGCTCGTGCAGGAAACGCGCGACCCAAGCAAGACCCGTGGGAGCACCCGCCACGGAAATCTCGGACGCCGGCAAAATCAAGCCCGACTCCGCGTAAATGCCGCCCGCACTGCAATCCTCCGAATCGCCCTGCGTGATAGTGGCGTAATACACGCCTTCTTCGACTTCTACGCCAAACGAATACGTGTAGCCACCCATCTCTACTTGCGGCTCGCTGGTGAAAAACACCTGGTTATCAAGCGTTTCCAAACGCGTTCCGCCGTTCGATGATGCGCTATCGATTGTTTTAAGCGTAGTGATAAATTCTTCCTGGAACGAGGCATCGGACAGCGAAACGCCCAACGCGGAAACGCGCGATGCCGGAATGTACACAAGGGAATAGCCGCGCGCATTCACCACCGCAAAGGCATCGGCAGAAGCCATCTGGTAGCGATAACCATAATACGTTCCCGAATAAGCCCTGTTCGTACCCTTGTTCAAGCGCTCGAAGGACGAAAAGCCAAAGCTGTCCTTGCCCATAATAATGGCGGTTGTGTCTTCGGAAATCTCCGCCGACGACTCGCTTGATCCAACCTGTTGGTCGGCCGTGAAAGCGGCTTTATAGGTTGCATCAGACGAATCGGCCCACGACACCGCAGGCAAAAGCATCGCGCACATCAGCGCCGATGCCAAGCACATGGCAAGCTTCTTGATAACCTTCACGCGTTCCCCTTCGAATTCTTGCGTTTCCGCACTAAGAGCATGCCTTGCGGACACTAAGCGCTCTGCGCCTCCAGGCGCTTCGCAAGCAATGCAAGCTGGACATCATTCACGAAAACGAGCGGGCAGCGCATTCGTGCCACCCGCTCCTTTCTCTACGCAGCTTGTTGCGACCCCTTATTAGGCCAGCTCAAAACCGTACTTCTGGAAAATCTTCAGAGCTTCTGCATTCGTGGAGCAGAAGTTCAGGAAGTCGGCAGCAACTTCTGCATTCTTTGCACCAGCAACAACAGCACCCGGATACAGAATGTTCTTGTGCGAAGAAGCATCGGTGGTGTATGCGACTTCTACGCCGTCGTAACGGTAGATATCAGAAGTGTACACGAAACCAACTTGGCACTGGCCGCCGGAAACGTACTTAGCAACCGTGCCCACCTTGTCGGCGCCCGTATTCATCTTATCTTTGATGCTTTCGTCCCATTCGATGTCCTTAATCGTGCCGTCTTCATCAGTGGTGTACGTTACCAGGCCGGCGCTCTCAAGGCTCTGCAGTGCGTACTTGCCTGCAGGAACAACGTTGGGATCACCAATGGCGATGGACGTGACGGCATCGGACTTCAAGTCCTCCAAAGAAGTGATCTTCAAATCGGAACCAGACTTCACGCAAATAACCAGGTCGTTCTTGAACATGTCGGAACGCGTAGCCGTATCAACGGAGCCAGCCGCCTCGGCCTTGTCCATGGTTGCTTTAGATGCGGTGATCAAAGCATCGGCAGAGCCGGGAGCATCGGCAAGCTTCTTGATCAGCGTACCGGAAGCTTCAAACTGAGTGTCGGCAAACGTGACGTTCGGGTTAGCCTTCGTGTAAAGGTCCTGAACCTCGGGAAGCGCCTTCTGCAAGGAGTTTGCTGCGAAAATCTGCAGCTCAACCTGTTCGGCGGACATGGAGGCAGAAGCAGAAGCGGATGTGCTTGAAGACGAGGACGAGCATCCCGCAAGAGCCAAACCGCTTACCAGGGCAAACGTTGCAATGGCAACGCCGGCGATCTTGGTAAACTTTTTCATTGTTACCCCTTTCATTTCGTTTTCTTAAATTATCCTGAAATACAATTATTTACATTTCAGAATCATTTGTTATAAGAGTATTTCTCTTACAGTCTATTTGCAAGGGAAAATATATGAAATGCAGTAAAAAATAGGCAAATAAAGCGTGAACGCAAACAGAAGACGCACAGAAGGCAGCCTAGAAAGCGAAGGCGCTACAAAAGAGCGCCTTCGTCAATGCGATTAAGCACGCAGGTTACCGGCGTGCCTGCAGAAATAAGCCCCGCACCTTCCGGCAGAATAACCAGGCAATCAGATTCCTGAAGCGACCCGTACAATCCGCTCGACTGATTCTTGCACATGCTCACCA
>CAKTXN010000188.1 GCA_934630905.1 uncultured Eggerthellaceae bacterium | reverse complement strand
GGGTGAGCGCATTTGGAACTTGGAGAAGCGCTTCAATATGGCTGCCGGCGTGGAGAAAGATACGCTGCCGCCGCGCTTGCTGCGCGAAGAGCTGCCGAGTGGCCCGGCTAAGGGCAAGGTGGCGGAGCTGCAGGTCATGCTGGCCGACTACTACGAAGCACGCGGCTGGACAGCCGAAGGCGACCCCACCGAGGCGAAGTTCCAGGAGCTTTCGCTGTAGGGTGCTGCATGAACGTCAAGTTTTTCGCGACATATCGCAAAATCGTGGGACAGGGGTGTATTGACATCCCCGCTCCGCGCGACGTTTTGGAGTTGCTGGAGATTTTGGAGCAGCGCTACCCCGATTTTCGGGGGCTGCTGCTCAATGCCGATCATACCGATAAGGGACGCGATGCCATTGTGCTGGTGTGCGGACGGCATATCGAGCATTTGGATGGCGTGCACACCGCGCTTTCCGAGCAGGATTACGTTGCCGTGACGCCGCTTGTTGCAGGCGGCTGAGCTGCGGCGATGCTGCTGTTGCGATTGCGGTGCTGCGGGTATGGCGCGGGCGCGCTGCGCCAACGCCTTCGCCTTCTCCTGCATGCGCCCCTTGAACACGAAGGAGACTCCCATGGTTTCCGAAGACGAAATCATCCGAATCGTGCAGTCGTATCCTGCAGAGCGCCGCTATGCGCTGGCCGCCATGCAGGATATGCAGCATGCGTTCAACTATATTCCCGAGCTGGGTCTTATTCGGCTGGCCGAGCACCTGAACTGCGGTGTTGCCCAACTCTATTCCATGGCTACGTTCTATAAGGCGCTGTCGCTCAAGCCCAAGGGCAAGCATATCATTAAGATTTGCAACGGCACCGCGTGCCACATTCGTGGTTCTGTGAACTTGGCAACGGGTCTCAAGCGCGAGCTGGGCATTGAGCCGGGCGAGACCACCGAAGACGGGCTGTTTTCCGTGGAAATGGTGAATTGCCTAGGTTCGTGTGCGCTGGCGCCGGTCATGCTGGTCGATGGCACGTACCACAACAAGCTGAAGCTGGAAGACGTTTCTGGCATTGTGGAGCATTATCGCTCGCTTGATGCCGACGAAGGGGAGGCCAGCAATGAGTAAGACTGAAAAGATTCTGGTGTGTTGCGGCACGGGCTGCATTGCCAACGGCGCCTACGATGTGGCGCGCGCCTTAGAGGAAGAAATAGCTGCGCAAAGCGCAAATGCCCAGGTAGAGCTTAAGGTGTGCCGAACAGGCTGCTCGGGTGAATGCGAGCAAGGCCCGCTGGTGCGCCTGATGCCGCGCGACACCATGTACTATAAGGTGAAGCCAGCGGATGTGCCCGACATTATCGCTTCGCTTGAAGGCGATCCGGTAGAGAAGCTTCTGTATCACGATGAGCAGGGGAAACGCCACGAGCATCAAGCCGACAACCCCTTCTACGGCTTTCAGCACAAGGTGGTGCTGAAAGATGTGGGCATCATCGACCCGCTGAGCTTGGATGAATACCTTGTCGCGGGTGGCTACGAAGGCTTGAAGAGAGCCTTAACCATGACGCCCGACGAGATTATCACCGAGGTAGAAAAGAGCGGCTTGCGCGGTAAGGGCGGCGCGGGCTTTCCCACGGGGCGCAAATGGCGCAGCGCGGCGGGCTACGACGCCACGCCGAAATACATCGTGTGCAACGGCGACGAAGGCGACCCGGGTGCGTTCATGGATGGTTCTACCATGGAGGGCAGCCCCCATGCTGTTATCGAGGGCATGATTATTGGCGCGCTGGCCATTGGCGCCGAGACGGGCGTGCTCTACATTCGCGACGAATACGCCTTGGCGCGCGAGCATATCCAGCACGCCATTGACGATGCGTATGCGGCGGGCATTCTGGGCAAGCACATCATGGGTACCAATCACAAGCTGGACTTGAGCATTGTGCGCGGCGGCGGCGCGTTCGTATGCGGCGAATCCACAGCCCTTATGAACTCCATCGAGGGCAAGGTGGGCGAGCCGCGCCCCAAGTACATCCGCAGCGTTCAGAGCGGCTTGTTCGAGAAGCCCACGGTGCTGAATAACGTTGAGTCGCTGGCATCCATCCCCACCATCTTAGCTCAGGGCGGCGAAGCATATTCCCAGCTAGGAACAGAAAAATCGAAGGGCACGAAAGTGTTTGCCATGGTTGGCAAGGTCAAACACACCGGTCTGGTGGAAGTACCCATGGGCACCACGCTGCGCACCCTTATCTACGATATTGGCGGCGGCATTATCAACGACCGTCCCTTCAAGGCTATTCAGACGGGCGGTCCGTCGGGCGGCTGTATTCCCGAGAGCCTACTGGACTTGCCGGTGGACTTTGACACGCTGACTGAATACGGTGCCATGATGGGTTCCGGCGGCATGATTGTCATGGACGATCGCAGTTGCATGGTGGAAGTTGCGCGCTACTACATTGATTTCCTGTGCGAGGAAAGCTGCGGAAAATGCACGCCGTGCCGCGAGGGCTTGCGTCAGATGCGCTTTATTCTCAACGAGATTTGCGAAGGCCGCGGCAAAGAGGGCGACATCGAGTTGCTTGAGAAAATCGGTCACATGATGCAGGATGCTTCCCTGTGCGCATTGGGTCGCACGGCGGCGAACCCTGTGTTGACCACCATCAAGTTCTTCCGCGACGAATACGAGGCGCATATTTGCGAGCATCGTTGTCCGGCAGGTGTGTGCGCCGCGTTGACCAGGTTCGTTATTGATCCGCAGAAGTGCGTGGGCTGCGGTCTGTGCGCCAAGGCATGTCCCGCCGATGCGATTTCCGGCGAACGCAAGCAGCCCCATGTGATCGACCCGAATGCATGCATTGCCTGCGGTAGCTGCCGTGAGGCGTGTCGTGTGGATGCGGTGCTGACGGAGGGGAGGTAGCCATGACGAAGACCTACGAGATTGTGATCGATGGTGTGCTTTGCACCGCTCAGCATGGTGAATACCTGTGGGACGTGGCAAAACGTAATGGTATTGAGATTCCGGCGCTGTGTCGCAGCAACGCGTTTGCGGAGCATCGCGCGTGTTGTCGCGTGTGCATTGTGGAAGTGATTACGCGCGGGCGCTCCAAGGTGGT
>CAKTXN010000187.1 GCA_934630905.1 uncultured Eggerthellaceae bacterium | reverse complement strand
TCGGGCGTTTCCATGCCTTCCCACAGCTCAGGGCGCATACGACGGCCCATATCAATAAGAATCTCCAGGTCAGACTTGGTGTTGGGATTGTCGATAATCTGGTTCATAGCACCAATGAAGTGCTGGTTGCGACCGTAGTTCGGCGTTACCAGGCCTTCGTGCTCAACGTAGGTGGAAAGCGGCAGCACCACATCGCACAGCGCCATAATAGTGGGAGTCATGAAGATGTCGTTCGCAACCACAAACTCAAGGTCCTTCATGGCTTCATACCAGCGTTTGGGCTGGTCAGCCATGCAGGCAAGCGGATTGTTGCCAATGATCCAGCACATGCGCAGCTTGTAGTAGCCTTCCATGTCGGCCCATTTACCCTCAAGCCAGTTCAGCAGCGTGTCGCCTTGAACACCGCCCATAGCAGCGCCCGCGTTGAACAAGGCGTATTTGCCATCGGGGTCAATAATGTGCTTTGCCGCCATTTCGGGATCAAGAACGTCCATCATGTCGTAGCGCCACTGGCCAATAAAGCTCGTGGGCTTCGTGATGGTAATGCCGCCGGGAACATCAATGTAGCCGCAAATGGCGCAAATGGCCAAGAAGCACTGAGCTGCTTGCGTAGAAGCCTTGGACTGGTCAAGCGCAACACCCCAGGTAGCGGTAGAGGGAGCATTCGTTGCGAAGGCACGCGCGGCGCCAACCAGCTGTTCGGGATCAACCCAGGCAACTTCTTGCACACGCTCGGGCGTCCATTCCTTGCAGGCCTCGGCCAGCTGCTCAAAACCATACGTCCAGCACTCAACGAACTCGTGATCATACAGGCCTTCGCTGATAATGATATTCAAAAAGCCCAGGCCAACAGCGGCATCGGTACCAGGACGAAGCTGCAAATGGAACTCCGCATGGGCAGCCAGCCACGTTACACGCGGGTCAACAACGATAATCTTCGAGCCGCGCTTGATCAGATCGATGATGCAAGGGCCGAAGAAGCCATCGGGGCTGGAATACAGCGGGTCCTTGCCCCAAACCATGATGTACTTCGGAACAACGTAGCCCGGATGATCGTAGCGATCTTCCCAGTACTGCGCGGAATCAATTTCCGGAACGCCGGCGCCCAGCAAGTAGTTCGTAATGGTAGCGCGCGGACCGTAGCATGCTTCGCCCGAGAACGCATACGTGGAAGCGCCGTTCGGCGTGTTGCAGATGGCGGGACCGTACACGGGAGCGTACAGCGTGGACTCGCGACCAGTACCCGTAAGCGTGAAGATGGTCTCGGCACCCCACTTTTCCCAGATGTCGCGAATGTTCTTCTCAATCAGGTCGTATGCTTCGTCCCAAGAAACCTTGCGCCACGCATCTTTGCCACGATCCGCACGATCACGCACCATGGGGCTGGTCAAACGCTCATCGCTGTACACCACTTCATCAAGGGTAAGGTTACGAACGTCCAAACGTCCTTGCGTGATGGGATGATCAGGGTCGCCTTCCACCTTCAGGATCTTATTATCCTTGACGGTAACGATAACGCCCCATCCTACGGGATGGTCTCCCGGCGGCGACCAAGCGCAGGTGCGCACCTTCATAACGCCATCGCTTTCTTCTAAAACGTATGGCTGCTTTGCATCAAGCATGTCTCCTCCTCTTTACTTCAGGCTCACTTGCTTGCATCCGCACACGTTGCTTTTGCAATTTCGCGTGCAGCTTTCAACGCCGGGAAGCATAGGAGATTTGCAAGGGCGCGCATAAGACTCGAAAGGGAGGTTTTTCAGGAGAAGAGACATTCCAAAAAGGGTTGTTTCCGGTGAACGGCTCACCAACCCTTTTCGGGTTATAAGGGTTTGAACAGGCATTTTGCAGGGATAAGCGCGGGTTGGTGGCATTTTTGCACACTTAAGCGCTGAGCGATGGACTGCATGCGAACACAAGCAGAAGCGCAGGTACTCCTTCTCAACAAAGGAATCGAAAGCCAGCAATGGGCCACGCAATGAAGCTACTTTGACGCCTTCTTTGCTTCTACCATATTGATTAATTCCTGACGGGAATGAACATCGCATTTTGCATAGAGGTTGCGAATATGGCCCTTCGCTGTGTTATACGAAATGCAAAGCTCTTCGGAAATGTATGCCGCCGTGCGACCGCGGCTCAGTAGACCCAAAATCTCGGACTCGCGCGCTGTGAGCCCCTTCTCGGCGGCAAGCGCTTCGCACAAAACATCCCAGTGCTCCAGGGGCACTTCATGGGGTGCAGTTTGCATGCCCTTGTCGGAATCGGATGCAGGAACAACAATAACACCTTCGCTGAACGTCTTCTCCAACGCTTCGGTGACCGTATGCTCTCCCATGACGAATTGCAGACAAAGCAGCACTATCACAGCGCATACGATGGCAGCGATAAGCGCGCCGTCGCGAAAAGCCGGGAGCGCCGCCACAGAAAAGCCCGCCACAAACTGCCCCAGCGTCGTGCCTACCGCAGAAGCACCGCGGCCAAGACCGAAGACATACGTTGAAGAAAGCGTTGTTTGCGAGGCGATGCTTGCCAAAATACACCAGACAGCAAGAATGAAAACATTGTACGAAACATCAACGATAACCAGCTGCACAAAACGAAACGTCTCGCCCAACAACGGCGAAACCAGAATCACCAGACAAGCAATCGTTGCAATCGGGTAATAGATCTTCCCAATGTCGAAAGAATGAGCACCCAGGTAGAGCGCGCAAGCAACCAGCAAAGCAAGCTTTACGTTCAAGCTGGCGAACACCGATGCGATTGACTCATCGCGCACGATTTCCGCAGGAAGCTCCAGCGTTGCGATTCCCTTGAACACACCCACTGCCAGCGCGAAAACGAACACCACCACAACACAACGGAAGAAAAACCCTCGGGGCAACATTTCGATAGGAATTGCATCGGCATCATGGGCAGTGCCTTCTTCGCTGCGAATAAAGCAGAACAGCACCGCCAAAAACGGAAGCGACGACAAAACAATAAGCGCAAGCGGTCGTGCAATGGCGGCACACATGAAATAAATGAGATTCGCGATAATCGCCGTATAAAACACCGTGAAGAAAATGCGATTGCCGTTCAAATACGAATACATGCTGC
>CAKTXN010000186.1 GCA_934630905.1 uncultured Eggerthellaceae bacterium | reverse complement strand
GGGCGCAGGCGCGGATGCAGGTACTGCGGATGCAGATGCAGGAGCGAGCGCGGACATTGCCGCTGCTGCAAATGGGGATGCAGAGACCCCTTCCGCGGCCGAACGCGAGCGCTTGAGAGCGATACGCGATTTGCTGGCATATGCAGATGTGCTGGTAGATGGCCCGTTTGTGCAGGAAAAACGTTCGTTAGGACTCAAATACTGCGGGTCCTCTAACCAGCGGCTCATCGACATGAATAAAACGCGCAAAGCGGGGCGCGTGGTGCTTTGGCAATCGTTCGAGGATTATCCGACAAAGCCTCCTTCGTGGTAGCTCGACTTGCCTTCGGCGTGGCTTGCAGGCGCCAGTGGGGCGTTTGGCATCGATTCGGCGCGTTCAGCGAGGGCATTCCCACAAGGCGACATGATTTCAACAAGGCGGTTGGTGGCTTATGATTACGTTTGAGCAGATAGAGGCATTTGCGATGGGGCTGGGCGGCGTGCTCCTGAAAGCTCTGATCATTATTGCCATAACGGCGGTCGTTGCGCGGGCGCTTCGCAAGCTCTTGAATAAGTTGCTCAGCCACGATGGCTCTCCGCTTCCTTCGAGCTCGATTTTTCTTAACATCGCGAACGTGATCGTGTGGGTTTGCGGTTTAAGCATCATGCTTTCCACGTGCTTCAATTTCGATTTGAGTGCCGCCATCACGGCGCTGGGCGTGGGCGGCATTGCCATTTCGCTGGGCTGCCAGGATACCATATCGAACCTGGTCGGCGGCTTGCAAGTGTCGCTTGCGGGCATTGTCACGCCGGGCGATTTCATTGAGGTGGGCGGCAAGCGCGGTATTGTTTCCGACGTGAACTGGCGCTATACGCGCATCCAAACCATGGCGGGCGAGACGATTGTCATCCCGAACGCCATGATCAACTCGCAAGCGGTAATGCATCTGCCGCCTTTGACGTGCGTGAAGGTGCCGCTGCGCATTTGGAATACGTCACGCGACCTGAATACGGTGACGCAAGAGATTCTTGATGCCGTAAAAGCGCAGGTGGAGGGCATCATAATTGACCCCGAGCAGAATACGCCGCGCTTGGTGTTCGGTGACACCAGCGATTACACGTTCGGAGCCACGCTTACGGTTGATGTGGAAGAAGGGGTGGATTACTCCTTGGCGCGTGACCAGGCGCTTCGTGCTGCGGCGCCCTTCTTGGTTCCCGAAGGCAGCAACGAAAACGCCTAAACCCGCATACCTTGGGATCACAAAAACGCTTGCTGAGCGCAGCGGGAATGGTGCCCGTGGAGGTTCGCAGAACTACGTTCAGAAGCTGCGCAGCCTTCACTTCGTCCTGCAAACCTCCCCTGAACAAACTCGCACAACTCGGAATCACAAAAACGCTTGCCGAGCAGCAAACGCCTAACTTGCAAGAGCGGGATGCAGAGGAAGGCATTCGCAAACGATCTTACTTTTGTCGTTATTGTTTATCTGAGCCGCAAAAGCAGGGTGCGGGGGAAGGTTGAGCGAACGTGCGACGCTTTGGATAAGCGCATTTGCTTACGAGCTGCAGTGAAGCATTATCCAAGCGGAGTCCGTTTGTGAATGCCTTCCCCCGCGTCCTGCAAGGTTTCATGGGGCTCTGCGGAATGAAGTGAAGGCTGCGAAGCTTCTGAACGGAATTCCGCAGAGCCCTTTCCGCTCCAAAAAAAGAAAAACGCTCAGCAAGCGTTTTTTGGCACGAAAAAACCTCGCCCCTGGAGAAGGATGAACCCACCTTAAAAAGGTGGGTGCTCGCAGCCGGTTTCATAGCTTTCGTTTCAACGGAAACGAATCCCTGAATCCGCAGGCGATCTTGAGCTCCCTCATAAACGGCATCGGTCCATCGCATAATAACCAGGAACAAGGCTTGGCTAGAGTATAGAAAAAGGAAAAGAGAGATAAAAGTCTTGACATTTTCGAAAAATTGATTTGCTGGAGTAGGCAAACAAACGTTCGTATGATACTATGCAAACATGGATACCCTTTTTGAAGAAATAGAACAACCGCGCGTGACGTTTTCGACTGATGAAAACGCCCCGCTGGCGGTGCGCATGCGTCCGCGTTCCCTGGACGAGTTGGTGGGGCAGACGGAAGCCGTTGGCCCTGGTAGCTGGCTGCGCAATGCCATCGAAAAAGATAAATTGAGTTCTATCATTTTATATGGACCAGCCGGCACGGGCAAAACTTCGCTTGCGCATGTTATTGCGGAAACAACAAAAGCCCAGTTCGTAGAAGTGTCTGCTATTGGTGGCACCGTTTCTGACTTGCGCCGCGAAATTCAGGCGGCGCAAAAGCGCCTTACGTCATTCGGCCAGCGAACTATTCTTTTCGTTGATGAAATCCATCGCTTCAATCGGGGACAGCAAGACGCGCTGCTTCACGCGGTGGAAGATCGCGTTGTTGTGCTGGTGGGTGCTACTACGGAAAATCCGTATTTCGAGGTCAATTCTGCTTTGATTTCGCGCTCGCGCATTGTCGAGCTGAAAAGCTTATCTGACCAGGAAATCTCTGAGCTTTTAACGCATGCTCTGCGCGATGAGCGCGGCTTAAAAGGCTGCTACGAGCTTTCCCCTGCCGCACGCGATGCTATTGTGCTGCTTGCCGGTGGCGATGGGCGTGCTTCGTTGACCACGCTCGAGCTTGCTGCGAATCTGGTGGAGCCAGGAACGCCTGATAAGCCGGCGATAATCGATGAAGCCCAGGTGGAGCGTGCTGTTCCGAATCGCATGCTGCCGTATGACAAGAACAAGGATATGCATTACGACATCATATCGGCGTTCATTAAATCGATGCGCGGGAGCGATCCCGATGCGGCGTTGTACTGGCTTGCGCGCATGATCGAAGGTGGAGAAGACCCGAAGTTCATTGCGCGACGCATGTTTATTGCTGCGTCGGAAGATATTGGAAATGCCGATCCCCAGGCGCTTCTTATTGCGGAGGCGGCATTCAAATCGGCGGAAGTGATTGGGTATCCCGAGTGTCGCATCAATTTAGCGCAAGCGGCAATTTATCTTGCACTTGCGCCGAAAAGCAATGCGGCAGAAGCGGGCATCGATGCGGCCCTTTCGGAAGTTCGCCATGGGC
>CAKTXN010000185.1 GCA_934630905.1 uncultured Eggerthellaceae bacterium | reverse complement strand
CGTGTGCACAAGCTCCGTGAAGGAGCCGCGGGCGTCGCAGTTCATCTTGAAGGGATACTTGAACCCCTCCTCGGGCAGGTACGTGAGGTACAGCGAGAAGAGCTTCTTGGCGAAGGAGCCCTCGGGCATCTCGGGCATCAGGAGCGTCTCGGGCTGGGCCTTGAACCCCTGGAGCAGGGAGACGACCTCCCCGAGCGTCACCCTGTGGGCGGCGGGCACGTGGCAGTAGCGCCCCTCGGGGTCGGCGACTGCCTCGGCGCCCTCGAAGCGGCAGCGCCGCTCCCTGCCCTCGAGGAGGTCGAGCATGCCCTGCACCAGGTCGTCGATGTAGAGGAGCTCGAGCTCGACGGAGGGGTCGCTCACCGTGTAGGGCCGGTCGTTGGCGACCGCCCAGCAGAAGGTGGAGACGGCCGAGTTGTAGTTGGGGCGGGAGTGGCCCATGAGGTTGGGGAAGCGGTAGACGGCCACCTTGGCGCCCGTCTGCTCGCCGTAGGCGAAGAACAGCTCCTCGCCCGCGAGCTTGGAGCGGCCGTACTCGGAGTCGCCGAAGCGGCCGGAGAGCGTCGCCTGCACCGAGGAGGAGAGCATGACGGGGCACGCGTTGCCCGCCGCCCTGAGGGAGTCGAGCAGCCGCGAGGCGAAGCCGAAGTTGCCCGCCATGAAGTCGGCCGGGTCCTTGGGGCGGTTGACGCCGGCGAGGTTGAACACGAAGCCCGCCTTGGAGCACCACTCGGTGAGCTCGGCGGGGGTGGACTGCATGTCGTACTCGAAGACCTCGCCCACCTGCAGGCCCGGGCGCGTGTGGTCCTTGCCCTGGTTGATGTTCCTCAGCGCGCGGCACAGGGCCGTACCCACCATGCCCTTGGCTCCGGTGACCAGGATGTCCATTACTGCACCGCCTCGTGCTCGCGGCCCTCCAGGGCCAGCTGCACGTACTCGGCGGTCTTGATCTTGGCGACCGTGCCAGCGACGTCGAGGCGCTCGGTGTTGTGGGAGGTGTAAGCCTCGTCAGCCTGCGTGCTTACCTGACCCTGAACCACGAACTTATCGTAGTTGAGGTCGCGCGTATCAGCATGGACCCTGTAGTACTCGCCCATGTCCTCAGCACGCAGCATCTCCTCGCACGTCATAAGTGTCTCGTACAGCTTTTCGCCATGGCGGGTTCCGATAATCTGGGTACCTACGTGGCCAAAGACTTCCTGCACGGCCTCGGCCAGATCGCCAATGGTGGAAGCGGGAGCTTTCTGCACGAACAGGTCGCCAGGATTGGCGTGCTCAAATGCAAAGAAAACCAGATCAACTGCCTCGTCGAGGTTCATAAGGAAGCGAGTCATGTTTGGATCGGTCACCGTAAGAGGAAGGCCCTTACGGATACGGTCGATAAAGAGCGGGATCACGCTGCCGCGCGAGCACATGACGTTGCCGTAGCGGGTGCAGCAGATGGTGGTGCGGCCGGCACCGTTGCGAGCGTTGGCGTAGATGATGGACTCCATCATGGCCTTGGACTTGCCCATCGCGTTGATGGGGTAGGCGGCCTTGTCGGTCGAGAGGCAGACCACGCGATCAACGCCTTCAGCAATGGCGGCATGGAGAACATTGTCGGTACCGATAACGTTGGTGCGCACGGCCTCCATGGGGAAGAACTCGCAGGAAGGTACCTGCTTGAGGGCGGCGGCGTGGAAGATGTAGTCCACGCCGTGCATGGCGTCGCGCACAGACTGAGCATCACGCACGTCGCCGATGAAGAAGCGGACCTTCTTGGAGTTCTCCGGGTCCACCTGTTGCAGGCGATGGCGCATGTCATCCTGCTTCTTCTCATCGCGCGAGAAGATGCGAATTTCCCCAATTTCGGAATCAAGGAAGTGCTTCAGCACGGTAGAGCCAAAGCTGCCCGTGCCGCCAGTAATCATCAAAGTCTTGCCTTTGAAGGCCATTGAATTATTGTTCACGATGTTTAGTTCCCTTCAATCTTTCTAATTCGCTATTGAGCGTCCTAAGGAACTGCTCCTTAGTAAATTTCTCACGGTAGTAAGCCCGTCCAGCAGCCCCCATCGCAGCAAGATCCTCTTGCGGCATTGCCGCCAACTCTTCACAAGCTTTCGCCAAGCCATAGGAATCTTCAGCTCCGCAGACAACGCCACAACGTGCCTCATTTATAACGCGAGCAGTCTCTCCCGGCGCCGCTGCAATTACCGGCCGTCCCGCAGCCATGTAAGACTGCACCTTCCTTGGCAAAGTAAACCCAAGGACTGGTGAGTCTGCAAAAGTAGCAATCATTGCGGACGAAGCCGCATAGAACCCAGGCATTTCGGAAAGAGGGCGCCTGCCGTGAAATGTCACATTTAAAAGGCCCTCTTCTTGAGCCATTTGCTTACAAGCATCGAGCTCCGAACCAGCCCCTACGATATGAAATGCGATATGCTCATTCTCTCGCATAATCGCCGCGGCGCGCACGAAAGTTTGAACAGATTGAGCAGCGCCAATGTTTCCAGCGAATGTAACATTGAACTTATCTGAATCGTAACCTTCAGGCACACAATCGGGTTCTCCGTCGAAGATGTCTTCGGCATATTGGGGCAAATCGACAGTTCTGATATTCGTAATTGCCAGTTCATCAGACAAATACGACTTAAACTGAGGAGAAGAAACCGCGAGTACATCCGCAGATCTATATAATCTTGCAGAAAGTCTTTTGTAGTGATTATAGACTACTGAACCTTTTTTTATTCCGCCCGTAAGCAGGCATTCAGGCCAAATATCAATGACGTAATGGAGCAATGGCACACCATAATGTTGAGAATATGCAACTGCAGCTTTTGCCATATGTACTGGCGAAATCTGCAAAACAATCACTGCGTCAAAATCTGGACCCAGGCCTAGTGCAATTTTTTTTGCATTTGCCGCAAAGCTTGAATAATTCAGAAAGCGATAAATAGGACCGGTATGACGCGGCACCTGTTTAATTCGAACAACATGCACCCCATTATGTTCTTCCTTGCGAAGGGGGTCAGTGCGATATTCAGGATATATTTCCCCTTCAGGATAATTGGGAACGCCTGCCAGAACGGTAACATCATGACCAAAGGAGACAAGGCCTTCGCACATTTCTGCAAAATTGAACGGCTCAGGCC
>CAKTXN010000184.1 GCA_934630905.1 uncultured Eggerthellaceae bacterium | reverse complement strand
CTGTACAGCCAGATCAACTACAAGGGAACGCCGGTGCGCGTGAGCCCGCTGGGGTATGCCGACCTGTTCAAGTGGCTGTCGAACCGCTCCGAGGGCTTGCCTGCCTACGCGCTGGTTGACATGACCACGCAAGATGCGCAGATTGTGAGCTTGCCCGAAGGCGAGGGCGTGAAGTATTCCGCTTCCGAGCCGCTGGCACGCAACATTGACCGTTATATACAGCTGAAGTACCCGTTCTACATGTTCGACGAGAAGTCGTTCGAGATCGACGAAGACGGACATCCGTGGTGGATTTGCCCTGTTCAGACTCGCACGATTGGTTTGTTTGGTGGCACGACCATCAGTCGCGTTATCCTGTGCGATGCCGTAACGGGCGAGTGCCAGAACCTGTCGATCGACGAAGTTCCCCAGTGGGTTGACCGCGCGTATCCGGCTGAGCTGCTTATCCAGCAATACAACTGGTACGGTTCGCTGAACAACGGCTGGTTCAACTCGTGGTTGGGTCAGTCGGGCGTTGTGCAGACCACGCCGGGCAATTCTTCCCAGCTGGGATATAACTATCTGGCGAAAGACGATGACGTGTGGGTATACACGGGCGTGACTTCGGTGACTTCCGACAGCTCCATCATCGGCTTCGTGCTTATCAACCAGCGCACGCAAGAGACGCACTTCTACTCGGTGGCGGGCGCAACGGAAACGTCGGCCATGAGTTCGGCGGAAGGCCAGGTCCAGAACTTGCGCTACACGGCAACCTTCCCCATTTTGATCAATGTGGCGGATCAGCCGACGTACTTCATGGCGCTCAAAGACGGCGAGGGCCTGGTAAAGAAGTTTGCCATGGTTGACATTAAGAGCTACCAGATTGTTGCCATTGGCGACACGGTGGCTGACTGCCAGGCGAATTACATGACGCTTTTGGCAACGAACGGAATTGATGTGTCGTCTTCGCAGGAAGTGATTGTGGGCAAGCCGGCTAGCGGAACTATTGCCAAGATGGTGCCGATTGTCATCGACGGCAACACGCATTATTACGTCACGCTCGACGGCTCCAAGGCAATGTATGATTTCTCGGTTGCCGCACTTCCGGAAATCATCCTGTTCGAAGCGGGTGATTCTGTGACGTTTACTTATGCGGAAGGGTCGTCGCCGTTTGTGGTGCAGACTATCGGGTAAACTGTAGCACGGCAGATTTTATGCGCTGCGCATCGCTGGAAATCCGGCGGTGCGCTGCGTTGCGTTAAAGAGCGGTGCGCGTGCAGGCGATTTTCGTCGTGCGAACGAGTGGAGGCTTTCGCTTGCTCCTGCATCTAAGCAGACGGCGGGTGTGTTGCTTCTGCGTGTGCGGTAGGTTCGTTGCGCTGCGTAAGCGATACATGGTAGGAATGCGAGGAAGAACGATTTCATGGAACAGTATGTCACCGAAAGCGATGTGCGCCGCATTGCGGAATACGCGCGCATTGGCTTGACGGAAGAGGAAGTGGCCTCTTCGACCGTTGATCTGAACAGCATCATTGATACGCTGCAGCCCATCATGCAGTACGATCTGCAGGGCGTTGAGCCCACGTTTCACCCGATTGGAAGCTTGTCGAATGTCATGCGCGAAGACGTGGAAGGCGAAAGCTTCACGCAGGATGTTGCGCTGTCGAACGCTCCGGCGCGCCAGGATGGCTGCTTTCTGATTCCTTCCATTTTGGGCGAAGGGGGCGATTGCTAATGACCGATTTCGCTTTGATGGACATCGCCTCGATTCAGGCGGGCTTGCGCGCTAAAGAGTTCACGGCGCGCGAAGTGGCGGAAAATGCCCTGGAGCGTGTGAGCACTGTCGACCAGCAAATCCACGCTTTTCTGGAAACATGTCCCGATCTGGCATTTGCGGCGGCCAATCGCGTGGATGCTGCAATTGCAGAAGGCGATTTGTCCCGCGCCGGCCTGCTGGCGGGCGTGCCGGTGGCGTTCAAGGACAACATGAACTTGATTGGCACGCATACTACGTGCGCAAGCCACATGCTGGAAAATTACGTTTCGCCGTACACGGCTACGTGCGTTGCGCGCATTATCGATCAGGGTGGCATTCCCTTGGGCAAGCTGAACATGGACGAGTTTGCGTTCGGTTCTTCCACGGAGACGTCTGCATTCGGTCATACGTGCAACCCGTGGGATCTTGGTCGCGTTCCCGGCGGCTCTTCTGGCGGTTCCGCGGCGGCCGTTGCTTCTGGTACGTGTACCATGACGCTTGGCTCCGACACGGGCGGATCTATCCGTCAGCCGGGCAGCTTCTGCGGCGTGGTGGCGGTCAAACCCACGTACGGCATGGTTTCCCGCTACGGCGTGGTGGCGTTCGGTAGCTCGCTTGATCAGGTGGGCCCGCTTACCCGTACCGTGCGCGATGCTGCGTTGAGTCTGAATGCCCTGGTGGGGCGCGATGTTTTGGATTGCACGAGCCAAGCGGTGGAAACCGACTTCACGGCGGTGCTTGATCAAGATGTTGCCGGTATGAAGATTGGCGTGGTGCCTGAATTCATGGAAGCAGCTGGTCTTTCGGCTGAAGTCAAAGAGAAGGTCCAGGAAGCGCTTGGCAAACTTGAGCAGGCGGGCGCGCAGCTGATTGAGATTACGCTGCCGAACGTGCATGCCGCGATTTCCGCGTATTACGTGATTGCTCCGTGCGAGGCCTTCAGCAACTTGGCGCGCTTCGATTCCGTGCGCTACGGTTACTGCGACCCGGGTCATCATGATTTGGGCGGCCAGTATGAAGCAAGCCGTTCTGCGGGCTTTGGCGCCGAGGCGCGCCGCCGTATTATGCTGGGAAGCTACCTGCTTTCTTCGGGCGTTTACGACAAATATTACTACCCCGCGCAGCAGGTGCGCACGCTTATCACGCAGGATTACCAGAGAGCGTTTGAGCAGGTCGATTGCATTGTTGCGCCGGCTGCTCCCAGCACGGCGTTCAAGTTCGGCGAGATTTCCGATCCTACGACCATGTACCTTTCCGATATGTATACCATCTCAATCAACATTGCGGGCAATGGCGGCATGAACATGCCCATTGGCTTGGGTTCGCAATCCCAGTTGCCCGTGGGCGCGCAGATTATCGCGCCGGCTTTCAAGGACGAGAACATGATTCGCGTTGCCGCCGCGCTTGAGCGCATGTATGGAAGCGCTCCGGTGGCGCCTGCCTTTGCCGA
>CAKTXN010000183.1 GCA_934630905.1 uncultured Eggerthellaceae bacterium | reverse complement strand
CAGCGGCTCGTCCGCGCTGTTCTCCAGCACGGACTGGCGCCCGCAGTCCGACGGCATCGTCAGCGTCCTGGACGAGGCCGCCCTCGTGGAGCTGCCGGACGTGCCGACCGTGCGCGTGCCGGCCTCCGGCTCCCCCACCGCACCGGCCGTCCCCGGCTCGCCCGCGACCCCCACGGCGACCGCCGCGCGGGACACGGCGCCCTGAAAATCTTCCTTACGCTGCGCGCAAACCCAATCGCCAATGCCCATCACGTTGTCATACGCGCTTGCGTACAGCCGAGCCTTGAGCGCCTTGATCCGCGCGGCGCGCGCGCCGTTTACCAGCAGCGCCTGCAAGGGAAGCAGAACGGCAATCACGACAAACCCCACAAGCAGCATAATCGCGCAAGGAATGCTCATGGCGCCAACGGCAATCACAACCAACCCACCCACAGCCCATGCGGTGGCCAGGGGAAACACCGTACGCAGATACAAATTTTGAACATGGGAGATATCCTCGCTCAGCAAACCAAGCGCCTCGCCCATTTTCAAAGAACGAGCACCAACAATGCGCTCCTGCTCAAGGGAGCCGTAGAGCTTCTTCCTAAGCGAGCTTGTCATGCGCAGCACCCAATCATGGCTAGCCAGGCGTTCAAAATAGCCGAAGAACGGTTTACCGATGCCGAACAGCTGCACAAACCCAATGGGAATATAGAGCGAGAACAGGCCCATTTCGGGCGGCAACGAGGCATAGCTGATAAGGAAGCCCGACATAAGCATAAGCAGCGTCGCGAATAAAAGCGTAAGAACGCCCAGCCCTAGCGAAACAAACATGGTCTTCTTGTAGCGGCTAAAATACGGCTTCACCCACGTATCGGTGCGCCAAATGCCCACCAGACGATTGAGCATGTGGTTGCGCGCGCAGCTTTCCTTGCTCACAAGTAATCACCGCCCCTCATCTGTTTGACCAGGCTCGATAACGCACCATTGACCGCTAGAAGCTCACAAGGACGCCCGCTTTCCACAACACGGCCGCCTTCGACAACCAACACGTAATCCATGTTCTCAAGCCAGTGCAAACGATGCGTGGCGAAAAACACCAACCGGCCCTCCATCAGAGGAAGCATGCGTTCCTTCAGCGCAAACTCTGTCTGAATATCCAAATGCGCCGTGGGCTCGTCGAAAATGAACACCTTGCGCTGGGAATCCAAAAACGCGCGCGCAAGCGTCACGCGCTGCGCTTGCCCGCCAGAAAGCTGCCTGCCCTGCTGGCCAAGAAGCGTATTGACCCCCTGGGGAAGCTGTGCCACCGTATCTTCCAATCCCGCAAGCTTAATTGCCTGGTCAACGTCGTGCTCAGACGCGCCAGGCACGTAAAACGCCACATTATCGCGCAGCGACGCGTTGAAGATATGCGGGTTTTGCGGGATAAACGTGACAAGCTTCAGCCACCAGGGGTTATTCAGCGTGGGAACGCTCGCACCGTTGACAAGAATCTCGCCCGCCGTGGGGTCCGAGAAGCCGGCAAGCAGTCGAGCCAACGTTGTTTTACCTGACCCCGACATGCCAACAATGCCCACTTTACAGGACTCTTCGACGCGGAAATTAACCCCATTCAAGGCGAAGGGGTCGTTGCCGGTATGCTGAAAACTGACATCACGGAACTCAAGGGTGGAGCTATTATCCCAGCTCAATGCGTCGGTTTCGTGCGGTTTCTCCATCGCGCCATCCGCCACTCCGCCCGCCGCACTGTCCGCTGCGCCAGCTACGCCAGCTGCACCGCCCGCCGTATCGCTCGCTGTGTCAGCTGCGGGAAGCGCACCCGGCGCCTTCCCGCCTTCGCCACTTATAACATTCAGGATCGAGATCAAACTGTTACGCCCATCCAAGCTGGCATGAAAATCCGTGGAGTAGCGGCGCACGGCGGCGAAGTATTCCGGCACCATGATAAGAACCGCAAGCGCAGGTTCAAGGCTCACACTGCCGTTAAGAAGCCTGAAGCCCAGCATGATTGCCACCGCTGCCAGGGCAAACGTGCGAAACAGATCCAAAACCAGGCTGCTTAGCGTAGCCGTTCGCAACGTTTTGACAGTTGCATCGCGGAACGCTTCGGAAACCGCGAAAACCTGATTCGCGTATGGTTTCGATCGGCCGAACGCCTTGAGCGTGGCAAGCCCGCGCAGCGTGTCCATGAAATGATTGGCCAGGCGGTCGTATTCCCGGTGCTGGGCCGACGCCTGGGCTTTTGCGTGGGCGCCCAGCAGCTGCATGTAGCCAATAATGCACGGCAAAATAATCAGCGCAATGATTCCGCTGATCCAGTCGGTGGCAAACAGCGCAACGGCAAGAATGACGGGAATCGCAATAAGGTCGGCAACTTTCGGCAGAATGATCGCAATGTAGTTTCTCACGTTTGCCACGCCGTCGATAAGCTCCTGAACGGCAGACCCGCTTCCGCGCCGCTGCACGCCCGTAACTCCCTGCTCGTACGTTGCTTCAACCAGCTGATCTTGGAGTTCCGTAGCGCGCTTGCGCGAAAATGCATCGGCCATTCTGCTGCGCACGGCATCCAGTGCGTTGCGCGCGATAAATGCGGCAGCAAACCCAAAAGCCCCTGTTAGAGCACCTGGAACAAGGCTTGCGAACACCTGGGCAACCGCACAATTCCACATCCAGCTCAGCGCACCCGCAAGGCAAAGCGCCTGCACCACAATCAGCAGCGCATCGGCGCCAGAGCACACCAGGAGCAAGACGAACATGCGCCTTGCCCCTGGAAGATTCAGTATGTTGCGATCCAGCATGATTCCAGCCTAACGCGGTTGCAGTCCTACGCCGTCACATTCGAGATTCGAGCATTTGCGCGCGTCAGTCAACACGTCCGCGGAACGCGCGGTACACCAGCACGTGATAAACCAGAACCAGCGGCACGCCAATGCACGCAATAATGGTCATGGCGAAGAGCGCCATGCTGCTTGATGCACTATTCGCAACGGTCAAGCTGAGTGCCGGATCAAGCGCGGGGACAAGATTCGGAAACTGCGTTGCCGCAAGGATAACAACCAGGCCCGCACATCCAAGACCAGCCAAAACAGGCCCAAGAACATCCTTTTTAGGAGTATCCGCCTTGCACAAAGCCGGAATGCACAACATGCTTGCAACAAAAACAACGGCACCCACAGCCGCCAGCGCTTCGATACCAACAGTATACGGAAGGCTCGGCTTCACAAATACGA
>CAKTXN010000182.1 GCA_934630905.1 uncultured Eggerthellaceae bacterium | reverse complement strand
CCGCAAAGCAGGGCACGAACCCTTCGGGGACGGTTTCGGTATAAGAGACTAAAGCGAAACTGCTTGCAGGGGAATACGGAGAGCTTTCGATGGAAAGCGGCAGTGGCTCACTGACCGGCGCGGCAAAGTTGACCAGCGTGCACGGCATATGCGACATGCCCGTTTTATTCGAGATGTTCACGCGACCCGTGTAAGCACTCGCATTTCCCGCCGCCACGGGCGTGACTACAAGCGTGACCACCGTTTCGCTCTGCTGCCACGTTTCGCCTGATAACTTGCGCGACAGGAAATTGACCACCACATTGGTCCAGCCTTGCTTACCATCGGTGGAAGCATGATCTTTGACGAAGGCATCCACGCCTTTACGCGTTTGAACCGCATCGATGCGCAGAGCGTTCGTGTCAACGCAAATGGTAGATGCATATGCATACATGGGGTATTCGGTAAAGTTGTCGCAGGTCAAACGCACGTCAATTGTCGTTTGCTGCCCCACCGTGAGCACCGGCGGCGCTGCCACTATCCGCTGCGTGAACGCACGCGCGCCTTGAGACTCATCCGCATAGGCGGAAGACGCTGGCGCAACAAAAACAGAAATCACCGCCACGAAAGCAAGCGCAGCCACCGCGAGCGCAATAGCAAGGCGCGCAAAAGGAGCAGCTACGAGATGCTGCCGCGTGCACGTTCCTTCTGAGAATTTCTGAGCGATGGTTCTTCCTTACTTCGTTGTTGCTTTACACGCCGGTCACGCGGTTCCGCTACGCCGGCATACGCCGAGCATCCACGCAGCAGCGCACATCCGCACTGCAGCATTCCGCTGCGTCGCCAAGCGCCCGCAGCAAAACGTGCCGAAACTACTCTTCTACCAGGTAATAATTGCCCGTGGCAGAATCGTAATACACGTTGCCGGCGTTCGTGTAATTCTCATCGATCATGCCATCGCCATCGGCGTCCATGTTCACTTCAATGCCCGTCACTTTGTCTTCTTGAGGCACTAAATCAATGTTGTAGCGCGCAACCAGCGCAACCAGGAAACCCAGCATGAGCACCAGCATGCAGTCGGCGATGTTCGTGAGCGACGAATTGGGATCAACATCACTGCCGCCAATACCCATGTCGCACGATGACGCGCCCACGCGATTCAGCGAGGTGCTGTGATGACGCCTAAGCACGGCTCTCACCTGCGATTTCATGTGCGGCAACACGGGGAATCGCGCGAGTGGCATCGTCGGCAGAACCGCAAGCCGCCTGCTCGTTCGCTTTTTCCAGCACGCACTCGCACGCAGCTTCAAACGCCGCCATGTACTGCACGTACCAACCCTTGCGAACGGTCGAAATCAGCAGTGCCACCGCAGCAACAACCAAACCTAAAACCGTGGTGTCAAACGCGGTAAGCAAGCTCTTCGACAAAATGTCCAGCGCGCCTTCTTCCAGCGCCGCAATGCCAGGACCCAGCGGAATCAACGTTCCCATCAGGCCCAACATGGGAGAAACCTTCGCAATAAGGTCGGTCACCTTCACGCGCTTGTCATAGAGCGTCTGCTCCTGCGCAACAATGTTCACCGCCAAGCTCTCGCGCGCGGCATCGCTTGCCTGCGGGTGCTTCAAAAGCTCCAACAGGCGTTTCTTCTGACGCCACAGCAGCGCGCTTTCGCTGATGGCCGCCTCTGGATTATCGGTCGTGGAAAGATCGTCAATCAAAACAGGAAGCGACAGCTTGAAGTAGCGACGCTCGGTAAAAAATTCCGCGATAAGCATGCCCAGCAGCGCCACTACCAGCACGGTTAGCGCAATAAGCAGCACAATTACGGGGTCATGCAGCGCACTAGAAATGGTGTGCATCAATTTGACAAGCATGGAACATATCCTTTCAAGCCAGTTCGATTCGCGTTATTGCGTTACGTGCGAATCGTTGTTTCATCGGTAAAGCCTTGGTCGATCGTCGGTCAAACATTCAACAATCGCAGCGCCATATTGGGATGCCAACGGTTAGTCGCTCGATGGCGGCCGGTCATCCGACGGCGGCTGGTCTTCCACCAAGGGACCGCCGCGTTTCTGCAGGAAGAAACGCACGATAAATGCGACAGCGCCCGCCAAAACCGCAAGTGCACCAGAAATTGCAGCCACTTGAGCAGGGGTTAGGCCTTCAAGCGAAAGCAGATCGCCATCAAGCACCGTCTGCGAATTGCTGCCCTTCTCGTCATCGGCGTTTACAATGGTAATACGCTTTCCGCGCATCACGGAGCCAGCTGTGCTTTCCTGCTGGTCACCGCCTTCGCCTTCCTGGTTGGACTGCTGTTCTTCGGGAGTTTGCTGCTGCTCGTTTTGCTCTTCTCCGCTTGATGTGTTGTTGTTGTTTGACCCCCCAGATTCCGAGCCACCGGTTCCGCCGCTTCCCGAGCCGCCAGCGCCGCCACTGCCAGGATCGGGATCCGGATCAGGGTCGGGGCTTAGCGTGGGATCGGGCGACACGCCCATGACGTGCGCTTCCGCAAAATCGTTCGTGATAATAACCGAGCCCAAACGGTTGTACCACGCGCCGCCCGCTACACCTTTCGTGCCGCCGTTATATACCGCGAACTGGAACGACGTGTTCAGCGAAGCCAGCTGCACCGTAAAAGGACCGTGACCCATATCGTATGAATCGTTGCCATCCGTAAAGTAAGAAGGCGAAGGCGTCAGGCCGTCTTCGGGCGCAATGGCAGCCGCCTGGTCTGCCGTACCGAAATACAACGCCGTATAAGCACCCGACATGTAAAACGTTGCGGTGACCACGCCACCCGACACGTTCAAAACTACCTGGTTCGGATTGCTTTTCGCTGTAGCATCCGACATTGACGCATAGAAATTGCACATGCGAGAAGACGTATATGCAGGCACAACGTACGTGCCATCCACGATGTTGCCCGCCTGGACAACCACGGGGTAAATGCTTTTCCCAATGGACGCTAAACCGTCACGCGCAACTTCGGTCAAATCCTGCGCGGCGGGATACTGCGAGCTCACATCGGTGTATTTCGCCCACGCTTGCGCAGGTACCGCCGTCAACGACAACGCGAGCGTAACGCCAAGAAACGTCGCGCAGGCCGATGGCGCCGCCGATGAAACAACAGCGCTAAATGTTGACAAAAGGTGGGGTAATTTGTCAACAAATTTGTTGGAGGTAAACCGTTTCATGCGTTCCATGCTAGTGCTGCTCACGCTTCCTGAACAGGGCGAAGAAGCCCGCAC
>CAKTXN010000181.1 GCA_934630905.1 uncultured Eggerthellaceae bacterium | reverse complement strand
GGCATACAGATAGCGTAATTCATCATGAATGGGATCATGACGAAATGATTCCAATAAATATAGGTCCATCCCATTGGAGCAATCATCGAAGAGGCAAGATTGTAGACAATACCCGCAAGACCAGCGGCGAAGGTGGCGACACCAACCATATTGGTTGTTTCTTTTCCTCGCCAGAATTCGCCACAGGCAGCAATGCCCGACGAATACACAATACCGTATCCGATTCCAAAGAATGCGCGCTCAACAATAAGGACAGCGATTGACGGATGGATAAACGCAGGCGTAATTCCACCAATAAAGCAGCACGCCATACCAATAAGACCCGTCGTCTTAAAGCCTACCTTTTTAACCAACGGCGCAGTTGCAAGCGCAGAGAAAATCATGACAAGCGTCGCAATGTTGATAATCGTCTGATACGTGGTGGCCGAAGAACCCGGCAAATCAGCCATGATACCCATAAGCGATGGGTTTACAAGAGCTTGCGTCATTTGCGTAAACAGCAACAGCGCAACGCAAATTTTGACCGGCAATCCATACTTCTTTACATCTTCCATTTTCAAATCCCTCCCTGTATTAGGCATTCTTGTCACGCTTAAACCAAAAAACTCCTCCTTTCTCTTGATTTTGTTTATTGCATTACTCCACTAAGAAGACATTGCGCCCGCAAGAACTACGCAAAAGGTATGCGATAGCGACCGCTGCAAATAAGACCCACCGAAGCTGCTAAACTCCCCCTACAGCGTCAAGCGGTTCTCGGCCTCCTTGGGGGAAACAAGCTTGTCTTTCGGCAGCTCGGCAACGGCAACCAGATACTCAATGGCGGGAGCCATATCTTTCAGGGAACAGCAATACTTCTTGCCAAGATAAGCAAATGTTTCATCGGCCAGCATGTTGACATTCTCCTTGCCCTTGGCACGGGAAAAATGGTTCGCATAAGATTTCGCAAGAGCAGCAGCGCCCTCTTCGTTCAGCGGAGCCATAAAGATTTCTTCGAAATTTGAAAAGACGCTTCGCAAATGGCCATCCAGCTCGAGAAGCGGAATCCTAGAAGCAACAACGGTATCCAACCCTTGCTTTACCCTGCTATCGACAAGCAGTTTACATACCTGAGCGCCTATAGCCTGGTTTTCAAGAAATCCTTCGATATCATCAATAAGCAAAACTTCGACTTCGCCAACGCGATTGAGAAAATTATCGGCATTTTCATTTCCAATGCTCAGCATTGCCAAAATTTCAGAGGCATGGCAATACATGGCTTTTTTGGTGGAAAGCAAATCTTTCTCAGTCCCTCTTGCTTCCAGGAAAACGCTTTTTCCACTGTCAGCAGGCCCCGTAAGGTACAACAACTCAGGGCAATCATGAACCTGGGTAATTCCTATCAATCTTTTTGCGGTTTCCTGGTTCTCAGGAGCAACAACAAGTTCTGATATCTGAAATCTCATACAGAACACCCTTCCTTATTTCCCCTATTGTTCGCATGAGGTGAACACTCGCGCGAAGAGCAAGAGTACTCAATCCAAACGAACACGGATAAGAGCGAGGGCGCCTTCCTGCTTTTTTAGCAGCAAAACGCCCTTTCGTGCTCTTTACTAAAGGTGCGCCAAGGACGAAAAACGCACCGGAACGACTATCGAAGCTACGCTACAGGATGCTCTTTGGCATACTGAATTCCGTAGTTATGAAGCTCGTCTTTGACAGCCTTATCAATGCGCTCGATGAAGCAAGAGCCGTTCGGAATGCCCGGGAAGAAACGACCGGCAGCGCAGTACGTATCAACTGCACGACGAACCTCAGCACGAGCCTCTTCATCGGTAACGGTATCCACGTCAACCTTCGGTCCATCAATGCCGCCAATCATGGACAGCTTGCCTTCAGTTGCCTTCTGGATGGCAACAATGTCGTTCTGAGCGATAACGCCCTGCCAAATGTCAATACCCATATCAACCATGTCCGTGGCAATGGGTTCGCAGATGCAGTCGGCATGATGCACGAACAGCCAGCCAAGCTCATGAGCCTTCTCGACAATCTTGGTATGAAGCGGCTTGATCATCTCACGCCACGTGTTGGGAGGAAGGAACAGGTTTTGCTTCGAACCCCAGTCGTCCTGGAAGAACACAACGTCAACCTTCACATGCTTTGCGACTTCCTCCATGTAACGCATCTTCCAGTCGGCAATAGCGGTAAGCAGCTCCTCCATGATTTCGGGCTCTTCCATATAATTGCAGAAAGCGTCCTCCATGCCCATAAGGAAGTGGCTCGTCTCAAACAAACCGCCCGGCATGAACAAAGCAACGTTGTAGCCCTTACGATTAGTGGACTCGGCAACTTCAACAGCAGCAGTCCAGTCAAGACCTTCAATCTGAGGGAACGTTACTTCGTTGCGCCAATCCTCGATATCCTTGATTACCTTGTTCTCATCGGTGATGTGGGGATGTGCACCAGGAGCACCCGGCAGCCAAATACGCGTTACACCCCAACGGTCCTTATGCTCTTCGCCATCCATCTCGGGAAGATTTGCCACAAAGTCCGGATCGGGAATGAACACCAGCGTATCCATAAAGTCGAAATAATATTCCGGCTGCTTACCCTCAAAGATAAACTGGGCGTTTTCGCGCAGCGTGTACTTATCACCTGGATCACGATAGCCAGTTTTTGATTCCTGAGAACCTTCTTGGTAGAACTTGTTAGCCATTTCTCATCCTTTCGTTCTAACATTGACAGGACCATCAGAGACAACTGAGTGATTACTCGCACAATCGTCAACAGAAACAACGACAAAAGACTTTCCTCCGCATTGGGGACAACTCGCAATGCCGATAGGTATCGGCGTTGCACAGTTCGCGCATTGCGTTTGAGCTGTCGCCGAATACATTCCGCACTTATTGCAATGAATGCATGGGTAGCAAGCCATTACGAATTCAGCCCCTTTTCTCTACTGTCCGAAGCGCGCGTACCGGGCGCAGGAACAGGACGCATAAACCGATGACCGCATTTTGCGCACGAAAGAGCCTGGGGGTCGTTTTCATACTTGCACTCGGGACAAACGCCCTTCTTTGGATATCTTCCGCATTTATTGCAATGGGTACAGGGATAACACATAATCTTCCGCCTTCAGGCTGCGTGGGAAACGCAGAGCGTCCCACGCAGCCAGACAAGCAACAAAAAACTACTCGACGCAGTACAGCGACCAGCGCTTGCCGTCGCCCATCTTCTTGGCAAGGTCCTCGACCTCGCCGTAG
>CAKTXN010000180.1 GCA_934630905.1 uncultured Eggerthellaceae bacterium | reverse complement strand
CTTCGCGCCCGCCTTAGCACCCGCTTTGGCGGCACCCTTCGCAGCAGACTTTTCCGCCTTCTTCTCGCGCTGCTCCACGTTATCGGGGCAATCGTAGTTGGGGCAAATCTTCCAAGGGCCGCGTGCTGTGGTCACAATCACGAACGGCGCGCCGCACGAGGGGCACACTTCTTCCGTTGCGGTAATGGCACCGTTGGCCGGCAGCGGATAACGCGTTTGGCATTCATCGAAGTTTTCGCAGGTGATTGAGCGTTTCAGCGTGCGTGGGTTCCTGCGCGCCGTCAGTTTTCCTTCCTTACCGGCAGCGGCGCACGTGGGGCACATGCCCACTTCGACTTCAGGATCTTTATTCGTTTCGCACAGCGGGTCAATGCACACAACGCGCGGCTTCGAACGAAACGCCGTCACTTGGATTTGCGGCATGCCGCACGTGGGGCACACAGTATCCAGCGCTTCGATTTTGCCTTGCGGAAGCGGGTACGTTACATCGCACTCGGGCCAGCCGGCACAACCGATGAACATGCTCTTGCTCTTCGCGGACGTGCGCATTTGCAGGTCCTTGCCGCATTTCGGGCAGGGGCCAACGTACGCGTCGGCAGCAACGGCATCTTCCAGTGCGTCTTTCACTTCTTCCTTGTGAGCCAGCAGCTCTTTGAGCTGTTCGGCAAGAAGGTCGCGCGAAGTTGCCACCACGGCATCTTTCGTCTTCTGGCCAGCAACAATGTCATCCATGCTTGCTTCAAGGTCAGCCGTCATTTCAGGATGCGTGATATGCGGCGCGAATTGCTCCAGCGCGTCGCAAACCGCCATACCCAACTGGGATGGCTCAATCGGATCGTTCTGGATGTACTTCACCGTATAAAGGCGCTCAATGATGGAGTGGCGTGTGGATTTCGTACCCAGATTGAGCTTTTCCATTTCCTGGATGAGCTTGCCCTGGCTGTAGCGCGCGGGCGGCTCCGTTTGCTTCTGCGTGCATTCCGCACCGCCGAATGCAACAACCTGATCCGCAGAAAGCGTGGGCAACTGTTCGTCTTTCTTCATGCCGTACGGGTAAATCTCGCGATATCCAGGAGAAACAATCACATCGCCCTTGGCAACAAACGGCTCGCCCTCAACGGAAAGCGTCACTTTCGTGCCTTCCACCACGGCGGCTTCCGAAAGCGTTGCCAGGAAACGGCGTGCAATCAAGTTGTACACCTTGTAATCGGCGGCGGCCAAGCTGTCGGGCGTTGCTGCGGCCGTAGGATAAATAGGCGGATGGTCAGTTGTTTCCTTTTTGCCGCGCGTAGCCGTGATTTTCGGCTGAGCCAGCAACTTTTTGCAGAATGGCGCATATGCGGGGTTCGCAGAAATCGCAGAAACTACTTCGCGCAAATCAAGCGACGAAGGGTATACCGTATTGTCAACGCGAGGGTAGCTGATGTAGCCCGCCATATACAAGCTTTCAGCAATACGCATGGTACGAGCAGGGGAAATGCCTTCTGCGGCGGCGGCAGCCATAAGGCTTGTAGTGTTGAACGGCACGGGCGGCGCCACTTTGCGCTGCTTCTTTTCCACGGAAACCACGCTTGCCTGCGTAGCATCCGCAACGGTATCCATAACGCGCTTTGCCTCTTCGGCGGACTTGAAGCGCGCCGTTTCGTGACCAGCCGTAAACTCAGCCGGCTCTTCGCCAAAGCGACCCTTAATCACCCAGTAATCTTCGGGAACAAACGCCAAGCGCTCGCGTTCGCGCGCCACAATAAGCGCCAACGTAGGCGTCTGCACACGACCCGACGAACGAGACTTACCATACCCGGCGAACTTCACCAACGACAGATAGCGCGTGAGCACCGTGCCCCACACAAAGTCGATGTCGCGGCGCGATGCACCAGCAGCAACCAGCTCATCATCCATGCTCACCAAGTTGTCGAAAGCATGCGTGATCTCCTGCTTCGTGAACGCGGAGTAGCGCGCGCGGGAAATAGGCACGTCCGGATTCACTTCCAAAATGCAGCCCAGCGCATCGGAGCCAATCAACTCGCCTTCGCGGTCGAAGTCGGTTGCGATAACAACGGAATCCGCCTTCTTCGCCAAGTTCTTCAGCGAACGGATGATTTCTTTTTCCTTGGGAAGCATTTCGATGGGCGCGTATACCAAATACGGCAGCGCATCCATGTTCCAGCGCTTCAAATCCAAGCCGTCTTCGAAAAACGGACGCTTCTTTTTGAAGGGCGGTTTAGGCAAGCTTGCGGGGAGTTTCGCCTTAATAGGCTCTCCATCTGCGGTTATGCCATGCCAACCCAGGCGTTTTGTGTAAGCGAGTGATTCAGGGAAATCAGATTCAAGAATGTGACCGCGCAAACCAATGGCAACCCAGTCCTCCCCTTTTACGGTAAAACGGAAAATGGGAGTGGAGAAAACCTTGTCGGCCTTGGCGCTTGAAGCACCTAAAAGTGTGGCGATTTGCTTCGCGGCATCGTTTTTTTCGGTAACCACCAGTTTCATGTGGCGCTCCTTTTGTCTCATGCGGGCATCTCTCAGCCCGCGCCTTCACACGAAACCCCTTGTTTATTAACGTGTGCGGGGATCTTCTTTCATGCGTTGCTGGGCAATTTCCCACGCCAAAAAGCGCAAGAGCTCCAGCACGCTTCGTAAGGATACACGATTTCTTGCGCTGTCGCTCAATTGTTATCGGGATTTGTCATGAATCTGTACTTCTATGTTAAAAAGTGACGGGGTCTTTTTCACATGGAGAAGATCCCGTATGTTCCGCGCTCTTCGACAACTCTTCCCTGCTGCGCAACATCGACCCCCAAGAAGCCCTTATCCAGACCGATAAGTAACGGCAGCTTGTCGAGGAGCAAAATCCATTTTGGTAGGCACACTATCTTCAAAAAGTGCGGATTTCGGTATATGTTAAAAAGTGACGGGGTCTTTTTCACATATAGAGATAATGCAGCAGTTTCTAGACACACAAACATGTGTACCTGGTTGTATTCCCTGGAAAACAATGCGCTTTAGCAGGTTTTATTCTTTACTTTTTTGTAATTCAGGAAAAAACTCGGGAAAATGTGAAAAAGACCCCGTCACTTTTTAACATGAGCGGTAGTTGCCTATAACACGATTGATGATACCTCGACCCACCCCCGTAAGGCGTTCGATCTGTTTTCCAGACAACCCCACAGCATAAAGTCTACGGATAGCATCATTGCGTTCGGGTTTTTCCATGTTTGGGATTGCTTCAACAAAGTGCTCACC
>CAKTXN010000179.1 GCA_934630905.1 uncultured Eggerthellaceae bacterium | reverse complement strand
GTGTTGGGGCGCTCGGAGATTGCAGATTATTGCTTTGCGCATGCCGATGCGTTGTTGGGCGGCGATGTTCCCACTACGCTTTTGGATAATCTTTTCGAAGAAGAAGGCCGCCCCACGGGCGATCTTCTTGTTGACAGCGCAGTGACCAGCGATTTCTTCTTCACGATTGTGCAGTCCGACCTTTGTGCGCACGATGATACGGATGAGCCGGACGATTGGGAGGCCTGATAGCGCGCGCCGTTCGATTGCGGCATCCCTGGCGGCACCTGTGTCGCTCGCGGTTGCGCATCAGCGCCCGAGCACCTTCCGCCTTTCGCTTCCCCGTGCATCATCTTCGTTACGAAAACGTGCTTTTCCGTGCTGCAGACGTTTTTCCCGCGCAAAGCGTTCTATACTTTTCGCAGACAATGGCGCGCGGTGCGTTTCAAAGACAAGGCTCGCGTGATGCGCGCAACAAACAAGAAAGGAGCGCTCATGGCACTTCATCAGGATATCGTTCCCGTTGGCGTGAACGATCACGACATCGATCTGTTCGAGGGACAGTATCGCGTCCCGAACGGCATGGCGTACAATTCCTACGTGATTTTGGATGAGAAGATTGCCGTCATGGATACGGTGGATGCTCATTTCGGGCAGGAGTGGCTGGCGAATCTGAACGCTGCGCTTGCAGGTCGCACCCCCGATTACCTGGTGGTTCAGCACATGGAGCCGGATCATTCGGCGAATATCGCGGTATTTGCCGAAGCGTTCCCGCAGGCGGAAATCGTGGCATCATCCAAAGCGTTTGCCATGATGAAAGCGTATTTCGGCACGGATTATGCCGAGCGTCGCGTGGTGGTGGGCGGTGGCGACACGCTTTCGCTGGGCGCTCATCAGCTGGCTTTCGTAACGGCGCCTATGGTCCATTGGCCCGAAGTCATCATGACGTATGACGCTGCCAGCAAAACGCTCTTCTCGGCGGATGCATTCGGCAAGTTCGGCGCGCTTGATGCGCCGGCCAGCGCTGAAGAAGACGGCTGGGCGTGCGAGGCGCGCCGCTATTACTTCGGCATTGTGGGCAAGTTCGGTAAGCAGGTGCAGGCAGTGCTGAAAAAGGCGGCGGCGCTGGACATTCAGACCATTTGCCCGCTGCATGGTCCGGTGCTTACCGAGGATTTGGGCTACTACCTGAATCTGTATAACACCTGGTCAAGCTATGAGCCCGAAGATAAGGGCGTCACGATTGCGTACTGTTCCGTTTATGGTCACACGAAGCAAGCGGCGCTTCAGTTGGCACAGAAGTTGCAGGATGCCGGCGTACAAAGCGTTTCGGTGTTCGACTTGGCGCGCGACGATATGGCCGAAGCGGTGGAAGACGCGTTCCGCTATGACCGCCTGGTGCTGGTGAGCACCACGTATAACGGCGATATGTTCCCATTCATGAAGGACTTCATTCACCACTTGATTGACCATGCGTATCAGAATCGCACGATTGCCCTGATGGAAAGCGGGTCGTGGGCGCCCACAGCGGCGCGCGTGATGCGTGCGGCGCTGGAAGGTTGCAAGAATCTCACGTTTGCCGAAACCGTGGTGACCTTGCGTGGCGCGCTTGAGGCAGATGCGGCCGCTCAGGAACAGATGGACGCGCTTGTTGCCGAGCTTGCGCAGTAGCGTTGGCTCCTGCGCGGCGATTGTCGCACGCTTGTTCCGTTGGGCCGCTTTGCCTTCTGCCGTGGAATCCGTCCGCGCGTCAGTGCGTGGCGCTGCTGGCTTTTCTGCTGGTCGCGGCCCACATCGAAGTCGCCGGACCCTTCGCCATTTTTCCGCGTTTCGCGGTGAGCACTTGTAGTACGTTTGAAAGGATTTTGACATGGAAAGAGAAGTTGCTTGGAAGAAATACTCCGAGCAGGATGCGCAAGAGCTTGAAGGTCTTGCCGCCAAGTATATCGAGTTCATTTCCCAGAATAAGACTGAGCGCGAATGCGCAACTGCCGCTATCGCCGCAGCTCAGGACGCTGGGTATGTTTCGCTTGAGCAGGCGATTCGCGATGGTCGCGCTTTGAAGCCGGGCGATAAGGTGTGGGCGCATACGCATGGCAAAGCGCTCATGCTGGTTCAGCTGGGCACGAAGCCTTTAACCGACGGCTTGAATATTCTGGGCGCGCACATTGATTCCCCGCGCCTTGACTTGAAGCAGAACCCCTTGTACGAATCCGATGGTTTCACGCTGCTTGACACGCATTATTACGGCGGCATCAAGAATTACCAGTGGGTTACGTTGCCGCTGGCGCTGCACGGCGTGGTGGCGAAGAAGGACGGTTCGGTGGTGACCATCGCGTTGGGCGAGGATCCAAACGACCCCGTATTTTGCGTGACGGATCTGCTGCCGCATTTGGGAGCTGCCCAAATGGATAAGAAGGGCAACAAGATCGTCGAGGGCGAAAGCCTTGATATCCTGGTGGGCAATCGCCCCTTTGTAGCGGCTGAAGGTGACACCGATGCGGGTGAAGGTGCAGCTCCGTCCAGCGAAAAAGATGCGGTAAAAGCGTGGACGCTCAAGCTTTTGCAGGAAAAGTACGGCATTGAGGAAGAGGATTTCCTGTCTGCCGAGCTCGAGGTTGTTCCGGCAGGCGCGGCTCGTGACCTGGGCTTTGACCGCAGCATGGTTTTGGGCTATGGCCAAGATGACCGCGTGTGCGCGTATACCTCGCTTCTGGCTCAGCTCGAGTTGGAATCTGTTGAGCGCACTGCTGTGTGCATCCTGGTGGACAAGGAAGAGATTGGCAGCGTGGGCGCTACGGGCATGGCTTCGAGCTTCTTCGAGAACACCATGGCTGAGATTTTGTGCCTTGCGGGCGAGGATTCTCCTTTGGCGCTGCGCCGCTGCTTGGCGGCTTCGCGTATGCTATCTTCAGACGTTTCCGCAGGTTACGACCCCTCATACGCGGAAGTGTTCGACAAGAAAAACGTTGCGTACCTGGGGCGCGGTTTGGTGTTCAACAAGTACACCGGCGCGCGCGGTAAGAGCGGCAGCAACGATTGCTCTGCGGAATACGTTGCTTTGGTGCGCCGCATTATGGACGATGCAAACGTGAGCTTCCAAACCGCTGAGCTGGGCAAAGTCGATGCGGGCGGCGGCGGAACCATTGCGTATATCCCCGCCAAGTACGGCATGGACGTCATCGACTCCGGCGTGGCCGTTCTTTCCATGCATGCGCCGTGGGAGGCAACCAGCAAGGCGGACATTTACGAGGCGTACAAGGG
>CAKTXN010000178.1 GCA_934630905.1 uncultured Eggerthellaceae bacterium | reverse complement strand
GGTGGTCATGGTCACGCACAACCCTGAGCTGGCCGAAGAGTATGCCACGCGCATCGTGAACCTGGCCGACGGCGTTATTGTAAGCGACTCCAACCCCTACGAGCCCACCGCCGCCGAGCTTGCGCGCGTGAGCACGAAGCAACCGCGCCGCACGTCCATGAGTCTGCTCACGGCGCTTTCCCTTTCCTTCAACAACCTGATGACGAAAAAAGGCCGCACGATTATGACCGCCATTGCGGGGTCTATTGGCATTGTGGGCATTGCGGCCATTTTGGCGCTGGCAAACGGCGTGAACAACTACATTGCCAGTGTGGAAGAAGAAACGCTTTCGGAATACCCGCTGCAAATCACCAGCTCAGCCATGAATTTGAACGTTACCAGCTCCGAGGACGAGGGCGATTCTTCGGACGCTTCCAGCGCTAGCACCGGCCTTACCGGCGACCCCGAAAACCCCATGGGCAAAGACTTCATTGTGCCTGGCGGTGAAAACGAACTGGGCGTGGCAAAAACCGTCTCGCACATCTTCGGCAGCATTGGCAGCAACGACCTGCAATCGCTCAAAGACTTCTTCGACAGCGGCACCAGCGGCATTGAGCCATACGTGAATTCCATTGAGTACAGTTACAACGTTCAGCCGCAAATCTACCTGTCCGATACCTCGAACGGCGCGCACCAGGTGAACCCCGACAAAACGTTCGCCGCGCTGGGCATGGGCTCGGGCAGCAGCAATGGCCTGATGTCCATGACCATGAGCACCGATGCCTTCTATCAAATGCCGAAGGACAAAGACCTTTACGCGAATTCTTACGAAGTTGTGGCTGGTCATTGGCCTGAAAACTACAACGAATGCGTGCTGGTGACTTCGCGCAAGGGCAACATCAACGATTTCATGTTGTACGCGCTGGGCCTGCGCGATTCCAGCGAGCTGTCCGATATGGTCAAAGCATTCATCAACGAGGAAGAAGTCACCACTCCAAACGATTACGAGCCCGTCTCGTACGACACCGTTCTGAATACGCAATACAAGCTGGTCAACGCGGCGGACTACTACGATTACGACGAAACGTACAGCGTTTGGAAGGACAAGTTCAGCGACGCCGACTACATGACCAACCTGGTGAACAACAGCGAGATGCTGAACATTGTGGGCATTGTGCGCCCCACCGAGGACGCGCGCATTGCCATGCTGAAGCAGGGCATCAACTACCCCTACGAGCTCACCGAGCATCTGGTGACCACTGCCGCTGAAAAGCAGATTGTCAAAGATCAGCTGGCCTCCCCTGCCACCGATGTTATTGCCGGCGAGCCCTTCGACGAAGAAAACAGCTCGAACGGCTTTGACCTGGGTTCTTTATTCACCGTTGATGAATCGGCGTTGGCAGGCGCGTTCAAGGTTGACGATAGCAAGCTGCAAATTGACCCCAACGCGCTGTCCATAGATATGAGCGGCGTGCAAATTGATCCCAGCACCCTGCCGGCTTTTGACCCGTCGTCCATCACCATTGACATAAACGAGGTCATGAAGAATTTTGACCCGAGTTCCATTAAGGTGAACGTCGATATGAGCTCGGTGCACCTTGATCTGAGCGGCATGAAAATCGGCAATTACTTTGACAACACCGTGTTGGCCGACAAAATGAGCGATGCTATGGCGGATTTCATTACCTGGTATATGGCCCATAGCACGGAATACACAACGCCGAAGGATGCCGCAACGGCGTACTTTAACTCAAATACCGTCTTAAACGATGCGCTGGACAGCGCTTTTGACTCGCAAGCATTTGCCGACGATCTTATGGCAACCCTAACACCTCAGCTGCAAATGCAGCTGGTGGGACAAGTAACCGCGCAGGTAGTTCCCCAAGTTGCCGCAGCGCTTACGCAATCAATCATGCAAGCGGTGGGCAACAGCGTGCAAACCGCGGTAGGTGCTTACTTGCAACAGGCCATGGCAGCCATGGCCGCCCAGCTGGGAGCGGCGGTGCAACAGCAGGTCAGCGCGGCTATGGGCACGGCGATGGGACAGCTCTCAACGAACATGGCCAGCGCCTTCTCCATTGACACCAGCGCCTTTGCCAATGCGTTCCAAGTGAACATGAGCTCGAACGACTTGACCGACATCATGATGTCCATGCGCACCACCGAAGAGCGCACGTACGAGAACAACCTGAAGAATTTCGGATACGCCGACCTGAACAAGCCGTATGAGGTGAGCATTTACCCCATTAGCTTTGAGAGCAAAGAGAAGGTCATTGACGTTCTTGACCAATATAATGCCCAGATGAAGCAAGTGGACGAGAATAAAGTTATCACGTACACCGATCTGGTGGGCTTGCTCATGGCCAGCGTCACGAACATCGTTGATATGATTTCCATGGTGCTGATTGCGTTCGTGGCTATTTCGCTGGTTGTTTCCAGCATTATGATTGGCGTGATTACGTACATCAGCGTGCTGGAGCGCATTAAAGAGATTGGCATTCTGCGCGCGATTGGCGCCAGCAAAAAGGATATCAGCCACGTATTCAACGCCGAAACGATTATCGAAGGCCTGGTCGCAGGCTTGTTGGGCGTGGGTGTCACGGCTATTGCATGCGCTATTGCGAACGTGGTTCTAGTGGCAAACGACTACCCCGCCGTGGCACAACTGCCGGCAAACGCCGCGGTAATGCTGGTGTTGATCAGCGTGGTGCTCACGTTTGTTGCCGGTCTTTTGCCTGCCCGCAGCGCCAGCAAGAAAGACCCGGTGGAAGCGCTGCGCAGCGAGTAGCGGTGACGGACTTTGAGGGGGTTTGCCGCCCTGAGCCTGAGCTGGGCGTACGCGCAATTCCATGCGGAGGTTGGTTGCAGCAAGAAGGTCGTTCGCGTGGCGGGCGGCCTTCTTTCTTTGCGGAGTTCGTGTTCGTCGTGGGGGCACTTCATTTGGCGGCGAACTCCGCCGCCCCAAGGTATTCCCTACTCCAGCAGCTTCTTGCTTTCGCGCCAATCGGGCAGATAGCGATCGAGTACCGCATAGAACTGCGCACCGTGTCCGTGCACCAGCAAATGAGCCAGTTCGTGCACAACCACGTACTCAAGGCAGCGCGGCGGATACAGCGCCAGACGCACGTTGATGCAGATACGCCCTGTTGACGGCTGACAACTGCCCCAGCGACTTGTCATGTTGCGATATGCCAGTTTACCAGGGGTAACGCCCATAACAGCCGCCCAGCGCTCAACAAGTCCGGGCGTAAGCCCCTCTACGATAG
>CAKTXN010000177.1 GCA_934630905.1 uncultured Eggerthellaceae bacterium | reverse complement strand
TCGGAATAGTGTAGTGCTGGCGGTCTATCTCTTGTTTTCGGTTGCTTGCTTCCTTACCGTACATGAGCATTGCTTGCGGGGTTGTTGTTTGTTTTCTTTCGGCTATTATACTGCACTTGTATTATATCATATTTTCGATAGTATTGCAATAGGAAATATCAAAATTCCGGCAAAAAACTTGCTTGCAAATAGTTAAATATTTGTGAACATGCGCACTTGCCCCTTGACAAATGTGGTTCCACAATCACATCATCCTCAACTCGGTGAATATGGAAACCGGAAAGAAGTTTCATCAGACCGCCGACGATCTTGATCGTGTCAAGGAGTATTCCAACAGCCTCTGTCGGGAGTACGGACTGTCCGAAACCGAAACAAAATCTGCCTTCGGGGCAATACCGAAGTGGAAGCAACTGCTCCGTAGCAAAGCCTACACGGTGGCAAACCGCACGCGGACAAAGGAAGAATTCATCTTTGAAATGGAGATGCACGGCTACTCACCTTCACGTATTGTGTAGTGTGTCTGCTTCCTCAAGTAATATTTTAACACATATTTTTGTATGCTGCGTGTCCGCACTCGGATTTCATATCCCTTTTGTGCCTTGTAGCGCAGCGGAAAGGAATGGTCATAATTATGAAGGAAATTAAAGTTTTTCCGCAATTAATTGCTTACCCCATGTTCGACCAAAGCAATTTGTTCATCAACAAGGTTATCTAAACTATTTCTCCATCGAAAAAGAACATAGCTATTTGCTGATTTAGATAAGTGCTTGGGTATTTGTCTAAATAAGCAAATATGAATTTATAAAATATCAGGTTCGTTTGATTGTTCTTTTTCTGCTATATAGATATATTCTCTTGTTATATTCACCTTGTGGGTTCATGGTGAACCCACCCCCAGACCACCGAATGGGCAGAGTTATCCCTTGGTTGTGCGGCGTTTTGAAAAATCCTTCAGCACAAACAGAAGCGAACTGTTTCCGCCGTTTTTGCGATACCGCCGTTCAACCGTAATATACCCGCATCGTTTCAGATCTTCGACCGCCCGCTTGACCGTTGACCTTGAAATCTTCAGATCCATCGCAATTGTACGCTCGGACGGCCAGCATTGACCGTCCGAGTTTGCTCTGTCACACAGATAACGATAGACATTCGACGCACGGCTTGGCAGTTCGTAGTCCCGATAGACGTAGTCGTAGTAACTCATTGCCTCACCTCCGGCTTGTGTGGTTTGGTGTTGAGTTTGGGACTATTCTGCATTGCCATTTCTTCTTCCACACAAATGCTTCCGTCCGGTATGGTGTCGTCATCGTCCTTCTTTTCCTTGGGCGGATATTTGGCTTGGATCGCTTCAGTCAGTTCCTCACGGCTTGCATAGGTGACCATAGAGGCATCACGCAGAGGCACGACATACGGCTCTTTCTCAAATTCGATGCCCCATTTGAAATATAGTTTGAGTTTGACCTTCATCGGATAGAAGCCCGTTTTCGTGACCACAAAAGTTCCTTTCGGAAGCGCTTTGAGTTCGTCGGGTGTCATCAGCGGACGCTCAATCATCTGAAGCGACCTTGACGGATCACTCTTGCTTTGGCTGACACTGCCGGACAGCACAGTCTTGGAGCCAAGTGCTTTGGAGAGCGTCTGTGCCGATTCGCTGTTGGGGGCAAAACCGCCGAAGACCGTCAGCTGTGTGTTGTCGATGATGATTTCCGCGCCTTCCTTGCCGTAGTTTTTCTCAAGCTGTGCAAAAGACTGAATGATCGGGACAATGGAAACGCGGCGGGAACGGGATGCTGAGAACATCATTTCGGCGGATTCGATCTTCGGGAGCGTACCGAACTCGTCGCAGTAGAAGACGACTCTGTTCTTGAGTTTTCCGCCGTTTTCATCCGCAACGGCAAGGATTTCACGATAAAGTTGCTGAATGAGAAGCGACACCATGAAGTATTTACTGCTGTCTTCCTCGGGCATAATGATAAAAATTGCAGACTTTTCTTTACAAAATCGCTCCGCATCGATCTCGGTGTCGTTACAGAGAATGGTTTCAAGCTCGGAATCCAGGAAAGCGTTCAAGCGGGAAAGCGCCGTTGACATGACACTCGCCATGGATTGTTCCGCCGTGTTGAGAGCCGCACCTGCAAACCATTTCGCTTTATGGTCGGCAGGGAGTTTCTCCATGAGCTGTTGGAACTGATTGCGATTTCGTCCCTTACCCGGAGCCAACAGCTCCTGAATGATTTTGAACACCGAAACGATATGGCGCTCTGCGGGCTTGCAGAATTCAGACACCAGCAGAATGGATGCAGTCAAAAGTCCTTCGGCGGCATCATAGAAGTAGGCGTTCTGTCCGAAGTTACCGCCCTCCATGCCGGAGAGAATAATCGTCTTGGAGATGATCTTTGCGTACTTTTCCGCTTTGGCTTTGTACTGTACCTCGTTCGTTTCGGCATACAGATCCATGTACTTGTTGACCAGATGCAACAGGTTATTGCCGTGCGAACGCATCGGATTTCGCAGGTCAATGACGGAGATTTTATAGCCGTAATACTTTTCGGCGATAGAACCGTAATTTCGCATGATGTCGCCCTTGGTATCCGTTGTCATGAACGACATCCCCGTGGCGCAGGCATATTCGATGTTCGGATACAGCCAGAATGCCGTTTTACCGACGCCTGCCGCACCGATCATCATACAGTGAACATCTCCGCTGTCCACAAGGGCAAGCGTCTCGTTGCCTCGGCTTTCGCAACCGACGATGATGCCTTGCTCGGTCGGACGGCTTTTTTCGTCCCTGCGCCAGGTTTTCGGTTCAAACGGCACCGCCTTATAGGTCTTGTGGATCTCCCGACTTGACGCCCATCTTGCCGTTCCGTGCTGTCCGTTGCCAGCCGTTTTGTTCTTGATCTGACGGAGGGAATACAGATAGGACAGCGAAGAGATCAAAATAAAAACGCCGCCCATGATGGCGGCTACGGTTATAAGTGTTGTTAGTTCTTGCATGGTTACTCCTTCGTTAAAAATTGAAAAGCCACCCGACTGAAAATCAGGTGGAGGTGGTTGGGGCGGAAAACGAATTTTGTAGCATGTCTTGATTTTTATGCGGCTGACAAAATCCACGGTCGGATAGATTAATTACTTATTCGATCCCAACGGCTTCCGCAATGACTTGCGTTTCTTCTCTTGAACTCGGTTGCTTCGGTGAAAAAGCAAAAATCTTCGCAAAAATAATGAGCAAAATGTAGGCAACAACAATAC
>CAKTXN010000176.1 GCA_934630905.1 uncultured Eggerthellaceae bacterium | reverse complement strand
CTATTACACCCTTGTGAGCTGCGGTTATGCTGATATAAGGAGCTGCATCCACGTTTTGTTGAGCTGGGTTCCTGTTTCGTTGCTCTTATCGGACTACGAAAATCCGAGCCAACGCGCTACTATCTTTCCAGTGTTTTAAACAGTGTTTCTTACCGTAAGGAGGATAGTATGCAAGGTCCTATCGGAGGCGATCGTATCTACGCGAAGCCGAAACTCAAGCCCATCCAGGAAGCTGCTCAGGCAATGGTGAACGCTCAGGAAAAGGGTCGCGACGAAGGCGGCATCTGCTGGGGTTACGTTTATGCCATGAACCGCGGCGACTACGCTTGGCCGATCGACGAGCTTCACTTCAGCACTACCGAAGAGCTTGACCAGATCACCAGGAATGGTCAGATCCACGAGGCTTTCATCGTTTACAAAGAGAACTAAGCGAACGAAATTCTCGCACAAGAAAGGCGCTTGGCAAATTGCCCAGCGCCTTTCTTTTTGCTTGATATATCTTGCTTCGTGCAGGTCTGCGTTATCGGAGCATCCACGCGAACAGATGCATGAAACGCCGCACGCAAAACGCGTCTCCCCTGCTCAACTTCGCAATCGTTGCGCGGATTACGCCAACTGATCCAACCGCTCGGAAATAGAATGCGCAATGCCTTCCGGATGCAGATTAAGCGAGCGGAACAGCTCATTTGCCGTGCCCTGCGTCACGAATTCATCGGGAATGCCCAGCTGCAAAACAGGCGTGGTAAGCGCCTTTTGCGCCATGGCCTCCATAACCGCCGAACCGGCGCCGCCCATGATAACGCCTTCTTCCAGCGTAACCACCAGCTTCGTGTTCGCTGCGGCAACAACCGCATCAACATCCAGAGGCTTCACCCAGCGCATATCCACCACACGCGCGCTCACGCCCGCGTCTTCCAGCAGCTCCGCCGCTTTCAGCGCATGACCCACCATGCGACCGAACGCCAACAGCGCAACATCGCTTCCTTCGCGCAACGTTTGCGCACGACCGGGCTCAAGCACACACGGCTCTTCCGGCAACGGAACGCCCGCCGCAGCACCACGCGGATACCGGATTGCAAACGGTCCGCCCAGTTCAAGAGCAGTATGCAACGCATTGACCAGCTCTGCCTCGTTCGAGGGCGCCAAAACCCGCATGTTCGGAATCATACGCATGTACGCAAGATCGAACACGCCGTGGTGCGTGGGGCCATCCTCGCCCACCAAACCAGCACGATCGATAGCGAACACAACATCCAGGTCAGATAACGCTACATCGATAATCGCCTGATCAATGCCACGCTGCAGAAACGTTGAATAGATAGCAACAACGGGTTTCAAGCCGCCAAACGCAAGACCCGATGCCAAACCAACAGCGTGGCCTTCCGTAATGCCGGTATCAATGAATCGTTTGGGGAATTCCTCGGCAAAATCCGTCAAGCCCGTGCCCGTTTTCATGGCAGCGGTCAGGGCAACAATACGCTTATCTTTGCGCGCTTCCGCCACCAACGCATCGCCGAAAACGTTCGTGTATGAAGGAGCGGTGCTCGGCTTCTTCAGCGCCTTACCCGTTGCGGGGTCAAACGCGCCCACGCCATGGAAATCCACGGGATTGTTCAACGCGGGGGTATACCCTTCGCCTTTTTTCGTGACCACATGGACAATAACCGGACCATTCGCAGAAAGCGCAGTTTGCAGAATTTCACGCAGAAGCCCAATGTTGTGACCGTCGATCGGCGTGGTGCACTGAATGCCCAGCTGCTCGTAAATCATGGAGCTTGCCAGGAAGAACTGCTTCATGGAGTCCTTCATGCTGCGACCGAACTGAACCAAAGCACGCCCCGCGTTGCCAGAATGCTCCAACGCGTCTTGCACGGAGTCGCGCGTTTGCTGGTATTGGGTCGAAGAGCGCATAGCGCCAAAATGCTTCATGAGAGCGCCCACATTGCGCGAAATAGACATCTCGTTGTCGTTCAAGATGATGACCATGGGCGTCTGGGCTTGGCCAATGTGATTAAGCGCTTCGAACGCCATGCCGCCCGCAATAGCGGCATCGCCAATAATGGCAACAATCTTCTCATCGGTGCCCGCCAAGTCACGCGCTTTCGCCAGACCCAACGCAACCGATAATGAGTCGGAAGCATGTCCCGAAGGATGCGCGTCGTAGGGGCTCTCACTGGGCTTCGGAAAGCCGGAAATGCCGCCGAACGTGCGCTGCGTGGCAAACGCCTCACGCCTACCCGTAAGCAGCTTATGCGCGTATGCCTGATGCCCCACATCGAACACGATTTTGTCCTTCGGGCAGTTCAGAACGCTGTGGCACGCCACAATAATGTCAACAGCACCCAGCGACGACGCCACATGGCCGCCCGTATGAGAAGCAGTGGTCACAATTTCTTCGCGAATCTCACCCGCCAGAATTTCAAGCTCTTCGTTGGAGAGAAGCTTTAAGGCGCTAGGTTCATCGATAACATCTAAAAGTCGATCATTCGCCATGGCAACTCATTCCTCAGCGCTGCTCGCCTCAGAGGCATCTTCACCTTCTGGAGCTGCAGTTTCTTCATCTTCTCCCTGAGCATCTTCAATAAGCGTGCTTACGCGCGCACCCAGCTTCACCGCTTCCTCGTACAAGGAAAGCGCCTCTTCGAGAGGAATATCATCGCGGGAAACTTGATCGACAATCCAATCAAGCCGCTCTTTTATCTCGGGGAAGGTCTCGTATGATTCGGCGGGTTTCATAGCAAATACCCTATTTATGCTTCAAGGCGCTTGGCAATTTGACCCAAAACACCGTTCACAAAACGATGCGACTCGTCTTCGCCGCCGTAGCGTTTTGCCAGCTCAACCGCCTCGTCAATCGAGACAGACAGAGGAATATCCTCCAGGAACATCATTTCGAACACGGCAATACGCAAAATGGAGCGGTCCATGATGGGCATACGCTCAATTGCCCAGTTCTCCGAAGAAGAGTCAACCATGTCATCAATCTCTTCCCGATGCTCTTCCACACCCTGCAGCAACGCAATGGCATAATCATCGGGGCGAGCCGCTTCTTGATCTTCGTTCTCAAGAACAATTGCATCACCCGCAGCAAGCAGCTCGGCAATAGATTGATCGGTGATTTCGGCCGAATACAGCAGCTGCAACGCAGCACGGCGCGAACAGGTTCTACGGTGGTTATTCTTCAACATAAAAACTCGTTGTTCCTTTTCAAGCGGTAAAGCGGGTAAAAGCTATCGTGGCTTATTGCGCCACGCCATAAGACATTGCCGGCAGATTTAGTCT
>CAKTXN010000175.1 GCA_934630905.1 uncultured Eggerthellaceae bacterium | reverse complement strand
AACGAGGACGGCAGCCTGACCCTGGACCTCACCGGGGACAACGCCTACATCCTAGCGAACATCCCTCAGGGGGACGGCTGGCGCGTGACCTTGTCAGCCACTTATAAGGACAGCCAGGTGCTGCTGAACCAGATCACCTTCCGCACAGATGCCGACTATGTTTCCGTGTCCACCCATGCGGAACTGATCGCGGCCCAAAGAGCGAACGGCCACGCCAACATCCTGGTGACGGAGGACTTCGTGCAGGATCAGAATACCTACTGCGATTTCTACGGCACCATTGATTTCCAGGGCCATGTGGTCACCAAGGGAGATAACATCACCACCTACTTCCTCGATCCCCGGGCCGGGTCCAAGATCTCCAACCTGGTGTATGACTATCCCAGTTCCGTGTACTATGTGAATCGCGCAGCTATTTTCAGCAACATTGGGGGAACGGTGGAAAACCTCATCATCCGGACCCAGGGCGCTGTGGAGGTAACGGATACCTATAAGGGCCTTATCACTACATCAGTCAGAGCTGACGGTACCCTGCGGAACTTCATCGTCCGACTGGGCGGCGATCTGATCTGCTCCACCGAGGGCAGCGACTACGGCGGATTGACTACCTATGTCTATGGCCTGATGGAAAACGGCTATGTCTACGGCGTCAACGGCGCGGGCTTCATCGGCCGGGGCTACTCCGGCGGAAGCGGCCTGTTTGTCTACACCTATTACAACGGCGTGATCCGCAACATGTACACGGTGATGGACAGCTGGTATCAGCGTGACGGCAGCGGTTACCTGATGACCCCCGTCAACGAGACCAAGCATACCTTCTATAACATCTACAGCGTCGGCGATTTCTACAGCATCGATCCGGGCGCCAACAAGAACTACCTTCTGCCCTACACCGCGATACGCGTCCACGGCGCTTCTGCCAGCGGTCTGGCCTTCCAGAACACCTGGGCGCTGACCAGCCGGGAATACAGCACCGCCGACAAGCTGGTCCAGCGGGGAGCGGCCATCAAGCTCTATGACGCCGACTGGCAGAACAGCATCCTCAACGAGGGCACCGGCGGCGGGGCCTTCGATGTGGACGGCTGCGTGTCCATGGGCTTCTATCCCCGGCTGGAGCTGCCCACTTCTATGCAGCGGTATCAGGAATACCTGCCCCTGCCTGTGGTGAGCCAGACCAGAACGCCCAAGATCGTCAGCGACAGCTGGGCGACGGAAGCGCCCTACGATACCCACGGACTGGACAACGGCTATATCAAACTGCGCTTCCAGAATGACAGCGGCGCCACCATCCAGAGCGTGGAGATCAAGGGCCTCATCACCGAGGTGCTGGACCAGAAGATGGCATCGGATGGACTGTACGATGTGATCCTTCGGGCGCAGGTCACCACCGATGATTCCAAGGCCGACTACCTCAGCGCCTATTCTGTGGAACAGTTCACCTATACGGACACGGCGGCCACACGCACCGCTACCAGCACCTATATCACCAATGGCTTTGAGTTCTGGAAGGAGGTCAAGACAACCTCCGACTGGGCCGGTATCAACGACCACATGAACTGGAACTACAAGCTGACGGCGGATCTAGACTTCTCCGGCGGAACGCTGACTCCGGCCCAGGTGATCCTGAACGGCTCCAAGACCAGCTACAGCAGCGGCGGCGTCTTCAGGGGCCAGCTGGACGGCCAGGAGCATGTGCTCAGCGGCATCCGCCTGGAGGGGCTTACCAATGCCTACCTGATCTACAGTGTCAGCGGTGCGAATAACGGCGTGAACACCACCGCCAATACCAGCGCCGTGTTCAATGGCGGTGCGGTCAGGAACCTGCTGATCGAGGACGCGGTCATCAGCACTGCCAAATCCATGAGTGCCAATTTCTGCGGCATCATCGGCTACGCCGACCAGGCACGGCTGGAGAATATCCGGGTGCGGAACAGCTCCGTCACCGGCGGCGGCTATCTGGGCATCCTGGTGGGTCAGGCGAATAGATCCTCTCTGGAGGGCTGCTCCGCAGCGGACAGCACCCTGACGGATATTGAGGTGGGCCGCCCCCTGTATGCCGGCGGACTGGTGGGCTATGGCAGCAGTGCCACTGAGATCCGCAGCTGCTACACCTACAACGTGGCTATGGACATCTCCAACACCACCGTCATCAACTGCGTTGGCGGCCTGGTGGGCTACTATGCCTCTAGCTCCATCGAGTCCTGCTATACCCACGGCTCCATCAAGACCAACGGCAGCTTCGTGGGCGGCATCAACGGCTCCGTTACCACCGGCGACGCTACCTACGTCCGCAGAAGCTTTTCCTATGTGGACATCCTGCAAACCTCCGGTGACTATGCCGGCGGCATCTCCGGCCAGGGCTACGGCGTGTCCAACTCCATTGCCCTGGGCAATGTAGCCGGCGCGGGCGCCAATACGGACCGTATCGTAAGCAAGTCTAGATCCAATCTGATTACGACGGTTTACGCCTATAAGGAGCAGGTGGCGGGCCAGCTGACCAACGCCGACAACGGCAGGGCCAACGGCCTGCTCTCCGGCGAGGAGCTGGGCCGGGCAGACACCTGGCAGGATACCATCCGCCTGGGTGCGGACTGGAACTATGACCCTGTTGCCAGAGGCCGTGCCCCGCAGCTGCTCAATGACTGCGGGCGGGACGGCTGGCAGCAGCAGGATGTGTTCCTGCCCGGCCAGGGCAGCGATCCTGCGCTGCGGGTGGAGGAAGCCGTGTACGATGGGAACAACGGCGGCAGCTATTACCTGGTGGCCCGGCTGACCCACCCCGGTATCGACTCCAGCTGGATCCAGGATGCCTATGCGAACCATACCCTGAGCATTACGCTCAACGGCATGAACATCTCCGCCAACGCTGTGGAAAATAAAGAGGCGAAGATCGAGCTGGGCAGCAGCGAAAGCGAGTCCACACAGATCAAGATCACCACCAAGACCTTTGAAAAGGCCCTGGACACCTACGGCCTTAACGTAAAGTACACGGAAAACGGGCGGCTGCGGGACCTTACCGTTATGGTGACCTATCAGAATGCCGATGGGACCCCCCACATCAACTATTGGGAGATCCCCAATTTGGCGGCCTGGAACAGCGTGATGCAGGCGGGCCACGGCCAGACCGGCGAGAACTTCAAGATCACCGGCACCGTGGACTTCCAGAACGGCTCCACTGAATACCGGGAGCTGGTGCTGGGCCGTCTGGAGGGCACCGCCCCGGCAGAGGGCAGCAGCCCCGCCCGCGGGTTCGCCAACCTCAGCTACAACGGCGGAGCGGAGTCCAAGCCCTGGATCACCAAGATCGGCCTGGATATGCAGAACCTGTCCTT
>CAKTXN010000174.1 GCA_934630905.1 uncultured Eggerthellaceae bacterium | reverse complement strand
AATTTTTGAGCTGTGCGATTTCGGAGCTATCGAAGACCGCGTGGAACTGGTGAGCCTTGCCGAGGCTCAGGGGCGCGTGCTAGCGCGCGACGTGCTGGCGCAAACGGAAACGCCGAACGTGCTTACGTGCTGCATGGACTCCATTGCGGTTCGCTGGGAGGATTTCGAGAACGGCGATCCCGATACCAGCACGTGGGTTCGCGGCGTGAACTGGCAATTTGCGAACACAGGCATTGCCATGCCAGCAGGTTTCGATACCGCCATCGTCATCGAGCACGTTGCGGTGTCGGAAGACCAGCAGCAGGTATCAATCGACGCAGCGCCGTCGAGGCGATTTGCGGGAACGCGACCCGCGGGCAGCACTCAGAAAGTGGGCGACGTGCTGGCATCGGCGGGCACGGTGGTCACCCCCGATGTTATGGCGCAGATTGCGGGCGGTAATGTGACCAGCGTTCCGGTGGTGCGCAAGCCGCGCGTTGCGTTCATTCCCACGGGCAACGAGCTTATCGCGCCGGGTGGCATTGTTCCTGCAGGTCGCAACCTTGAGACGAACAGCATTCTTGCGCGCGGCAAGATCGAGCAGTGGGGCGGCCAGCCGATGATCTTCGATATTGTGCCCGACATTCCCGAGCGCATTGAAGCAGCTGTTTTGGATGCGTGCGCTTTGGCGGATATCGTGGTGCTCAATGCCGGTTCTTCCAAGGGCTCCGATGACTGGTCGTGCGAGCAGCTAGAAGCGTTAGGCCAGGTCGTGTGCCATGAAACGAATCATGGTCCGGGTCACCACAGCAGCTACGCGTATGTGAACGGCACGCCGGTCGTGGGCATTTCCGGCCCCAGCGGCGGCGCCAGCTTCACCATGAACTTCTACTTGCGTCCGCTCATGCGCACGTGGCTGGGCTTGCCAGCCGAACCGGCTCGCATCATTGCGCGTTTGACGGAGCCGTTCCCCGGAAAGGGCCCGAAAAACGATGCCGTAAAGCCGCTGGCAGACGAAACCGCAGCTCATGCGGTGGGTGCTGAAGCGCACAAGCGCGAGAAAGCGCAGACGCCGCACGCCGATGGGGAAGTGCGTCCCAGCGTGGTGAACCCGGGTGCAACATTCTATGGCATCAAGTTCGTTATGCTCTCACAAGGTGCCGATGGCATGCTGCAGGCCACGCCCGTAAAAGGCCACGCGGGAAGCCGCGAAACATGGCATGCGAACGCGTATTACATGATGCCCAGCGGACCAGGCATCAAGCCCCCTGCAGCAGGCGATCTTATTGAGGTTGAGCTGCGGTAATCTTTCTTTGTGCTTTACCGGTTCATGCAGTGTGTTGCAGCATGCTTAACCGATAAAGCAACAGTGTCTTCATGCGGCGGCTCCCCCCTTTTATGCGGGCGCCGCCGTAGCTTATAGATGCTCAGTCAGAAGCTTCTGCATAGTAGGATCCGCCAGATTGCTTGGGCGTCCTTTCCCGTTTTTGCGCTGAAGGGAAGTGGCTATCCCCAAATGATTTTAAGTGCCTGAATACGTTGCTCAATGCCATGTTCGAGGTATTCTGTACGCCATTGGCTGATGTTTCCATTCTCCAGTATCTCGATTGCTTCTTGAGGGAAACCGTCGAGCAAATCAAGATCAAACCATGCGTTTTCCAAGCTAAGCAATAACTGGCGTGCGGGATTGGGATCAAAAGGGCGGCTCATGAATGAGTAGTCTCCCTTTGCAACCATTGATTCATCCTTGTCGAACCAAAGGCTGTTGCCGTTGTCGAACAGGGGAGCCATGCGCCATGCAAGCGTTTCTACATTGCGTATAAAGCCGAAGTTGCGCAAATGGCGATCGCTGTTTGCCAAGATGCTATCGCACACAACCATTTTCGATAGACTCAGCTCTACCTCATGGCGGGGAATTCCCAGGTTACAAGCTTTGCGAACGATTGCTTGATAGATTGTTTCGTTGTGTTTCGTTGTTTCCGTTTCATGTACCAGACTTGCGGGAACGTATTCCTCGTCATCGCGAAGGAAGCAAGTGCAGGCGCTTACAACGCCCAGGCCGTTGATATTGCGCACTTCGTATGGCACGTAGTCGTGCGCATCGAGCACGCGTCGATAAAGGGCGGTTGCTGCCGCTTCGTTATAAACCTGCTGGTCAGTCCAAGGATTATGACCTTTTAACAGAATGCGGTCAGAACCCTCGAGAATCCATTTTTTAGGAAGCACGCCTTCAGATGTGTTATCGGGGGAGGAAAGGCCTACTTCGTCGAGCCAATTATCCCAGGCGCCGTTCGTGTTACCGAAGGAGTTGTGAAAGTAGTTGAGCTCATCCCATGCAAGATTTTCGCCTTCTGGTTGTATCCAATACTGATCAGAAAGCGAAAATCCCAGATTGCGGAAAGGGATAAGGCTTGCATCCGCTACGCCAAGCGCCGCAAGCTTGTTATCCATTCCTGTGCGACCTTTGGGTATGCAGCGATGCTCCCACCAGTTTTTCAGACCGAGCGCATTTCCTTTCCCGCTGCGTGTTACGGTACCTAAAGGAGCTCGTGTTGAGTCAAGCACTTCACGCGGTAGAAAAGAGCAATCTGTTTCATCAAAGGAGAATTCCATCACAGGATATTTGCGGTTCATAAGCAGATACGTTGTGCCTTTTCGCTTACGCCCAGTTTTTGGCGCATTTTTTTGGGCCACCAGCAGTGACTCGTCGTCAACAAGCCAATGGTTATTTGTTTTTTGCGCGATCAGCGCTCCTTTGGCAATGCGCTTGTGCACGGCTTGCGGCGTTATGCCAAGCTGCTGAGCTGCATCTTTTATGCTGGTGTTGTATGTCATGGCTTTTTTTCTCCTTTCTTCACCTGATTGTATAAAAAAATAGTTTAAAAAGAAAGAAAAATGGTTTAAAAACAACTGAAAATGGTTGAGTTTCAACTATGCTGCCGGCGCATCTACCGCGCCACTCGCTTGTCCGATGCGCCGCAACCCTTCGTAACAGCACGGTAACCGTATATTAACGCCGCTTAGCATTCAATTTCCCAGGTAGAAACGTTTTGGAAAAAATGCGCCCGTACCATTCCTCTTGTAATGTTCAACGCGAAAGCGTTCGGGCTAAAAAGGCTCGTTCCAAGCGCAGGTAAAGCTCCGGGCGAATCTTGCGCACCCCTCCGCGGCGACCCCGCGGGACGAACCACGAGCCTTTCTAGCCATACGCTTTCCCAACGAAGAAAGGGGAATGTCATGGAGGATTTCTTAACGTCGTTCTTCATTGCTCCATTCACCGGATTGGCCGAGGGACTTTCGGGAGCTTCAAGCGTGCTTGATGTCATCAATGCTGTTGATGGCTTCGTGTGGGGCCCCATTATGATTCTGCTT
>CAKTXN010000173.1 GCA_934630905.1 uncultured Eggerthellaceae bacterium | reverse complement strand
GTCTTTTGTTCGGCGGTCCTGGCGCAATCTTTTGGATGTGGATCACGGGCATTTTGGGCATTGCCACTAAGTACGCTGAAACGCTTATTGGCGTGAAGTACCGCGTTAAGGACCACTCGGGCAAGATGCTCGGCGGCGCAATGTATGCTTTGGAGCGCGGCTTCAAAAACAAGAAGGCAGGCCGCATTCTGGCTATTCTGTTTGCCCTGTTCGCATCGTTGGCCGCCTTTGGCATTGGCGCTTCCACCCAGTCAAACTCCCTGGCTGATGCTCTGTATAACACGTCGCTTGTCGATGGCAAGGCTATTCCCCAGTGGCTCGTGGGCATTGTGGTTGTTGTTCTTGTTGCAATTGTTATCCTGGGCGGCATCAAGTCCATCTCCACGGTTTGCGAGAAGCTTGTTCCTGTTATGGCAGTCTTTTACGTGGTGTGCTGCCTGGTCATCATCGGCCTGAACGGTGAGTATCTAGGCGAAGCGATCCGCCAGATTTTAGTGGGTGCTTTCACTCCGGCGGGCGCTGCGGGCGGTGCTGTTGGTTCAACCGTTACGTTGGCTTTGCAGTTCGGTTTTAAGCGCGGCATTTTCTCCAACGAAAGCGGCATGGGTTCTGCTCCTTTGGTTGCCGCGTCGGCTACTACCCGCAACCCTGCACGTCAGGCGCTTGTTTCTATGACGGGCACGTTCTGGGACACCGTTGTTGTTTGCTTGATCACCGGCCTTATGCTCATGACCACGCTGCTTGCGAACCCTGAGCTCTCTGCGGCTGTTGCGAATGGCACCATTTCTTCCGGCGCCGGTCTTGCCACCGCGGCTTTCGAGAAGATTCCCGTATTCGGTCCGCTGGTTTTGCTTGTTGGCCTGCTTACGTTCACGTACTCCACCATGCTGGGTTGGAGCCAGTACGGCAACCGTGCTATCAGCTATCTTTTCGGTAAGAAAGCAAAGACCCCGTATTACATCGCGTTCTTGCTGTTCGTGTTCTGGGGCTGCATGATGGTTGGCGATGCTGCCGGTAGCGCAGTTGTTTCGAACCTGAGCTCTACAGTGTGGAATTTCGCCGATGTGATGAACGCCCTGATGGCAATTCCTAACTGCATTGCAATTTTGGGTTTGTCCGCAGTTATCGCCCGCGACACGAAGCATTACGTGTATGATAACAACCTGGACGAAGTAGACACGACTGAGATTCCTCAGTTCGATGAGAAGTAAGAAACGTGCTGAGCGTCTCTGAGCAAGGGTCGGGAGCGTGCAATCTGTTCCTGCCTCTTGCGCGGGGCCGCTGACCTGCCGCTTACCTTGGCGTGCAGCGGCAATTGAGTGTATGACCATGCTTTCTCCAACGAAGGCATGCAGAAAGGAAGCGTTTTACCATGGAGAATCTGGGCTACTACAACGGAACGTACGGCCTGCTTGAGGAAATGACCATCCCCATGAACGATCGCGTTCACTGGTTCGGCGATGGCGTGTACGATGCCGGTCCTGCCCGCAATTATAAGATTTTCGCCATGGAGGAACATCTGGATCGTTTCTTCAATAGCGCACGCCTGACCGATATTCAGATTCCTGTGTCGCGTGACGAGCTGCGCGATTTGCTGAATGATTTGGTGAAGAAAGTGGATTCTCCCGAGCATTTCGTATATTACCAGGTCACGCGTGGCGGCATGGCGCCCCGCTCTCACGATTACGAGGAAAACGTGCCGGGTAACTTGTGGGTTATGATTAAGCCTCAGGTTATGCCCGATGGCACTGAGCGCATCAAGCTGCGCAGCGAACAGGACACCCGCTTCTTCCACTGCAACGTTAAAACACTGAATCTGCTGCCTGCCGTCATGAGCTCGCAAGCGGCCAAGCGCGAAGGCATGGCGGAAACGGTGTTCTACCGCAAAGAGATGGGCAATCGCGTAACGGAATGCGCACACAGCAACGTTTCCATTATTTTGAACAACGAGTTGTGGACGGCGCCCACCGACAACTTGATTTTGCCAGGTATCGCACGAAAGCACCTGATCAAGGCGGCAAACAAGCTGGGCATTCCTGTTCACGAAGAGCCGTATGATTTGGACACGCTGCGCGGTGCGCAAGAGATTATTGTGACCAGCTCTTCGAATCTGTGCCGGTTCGCAAAAGAATTCGAGGGCAAGCCGTTCGGCGGCGGCGCCCCTGAAATCGCCGAAGCGCTGCGCGTAGAGGTGCACCGCGAATTCGCCGAGGCAACGGCGCTTTAGGGCTGTTCCAGCTGAAGGTTCAGCGAGCTAAGGGCATAACAATCTAAAGCGTGCGCTTTTCGTTTTCTCTTGACACAACAAAACAAGCGAGGAAAAAATGGAATCGATCGAAGAGATCGTCCTGCGGTATTCTGCGCGCGGAATGACGCATTTGACTTCACAGCTGCCTCTTGATTTTTGCATGAATGCCGCCCGCGAGATCTTGTCGTGGGCGCAGGGCAGCGTGCTTTTGCTGACTGGTTTCGACGTGGGTGGCGCCCCTGAAACCGATGGTCCTACGGGCACGTACGTTATGGCGCGCGCCCTTGCCAATCTGGGCTATACGCCGATTGTGGTCTCCGAGCCTGCGACCTGCGCTTTCTTTTCCGCAATGGGGATTGAGACGCAAGAAGTGTTGCCTGGTGACGCGCCGGGTTATTTTGATGAGTTGCTTGATGTTTTTGCACCCGTGGGCATTATCTCCATTGAGCGCTGTGGTCGAAATTGCCACGGAAGGTATTGCAACATGCGCGGCAAGGATATCTCCGCGCGCACGTCGCCATTGGATGAATTGGTTCTGCGCGCCACGCATGTCGCTATCCCTACCGTTGGGGTAGGCGATGGCGGCAACGAGATAGGTATGGGGAACGTCTCGCAGCTTATTTCGGAGAAGCTGGCACTTGATCCTTGTTCGGTAACGGTTGACTGCCTGGTGGTTGCCACGGTTTCCAACTGGGGCGCGTACGGCATTGTGCACGCCATGGGAAAGTGCGCGGGAAAACCGCTTCTCCCTGCGTTTGACCAGGTAAAACGTTTCTATCAGTTCATTGTCGATCGCGGCAGCGTTGATGGTACTACCGGAAAGCGCCAAGTAACGGTCGATGGCTTCTCCATGGATGTTGAGCGCAGCATCGTGGAGGCGCTGCATCGCGTATAGCGTGCCTGGTGCGTGTCTGGCGCGCCTTCCTTGGCGCTTTCTCTTGAAAGCTTTTCCTAAAACGATCCCCCGATCATGGTTCTTTGCAACCTTGACCGGGGGATTCGTGTTTTAGGGGGCACTTTTTCGGCTTAGGAGTGGCTCGGCTCAATCCATGCGCGGCTTATGCGCGCCCCCATCCGCACAGAGCGGCATGCTGAATGGCGAAGGCGTC
>CAKTXN010000172.1 GCA_934630905.1 uncultured Eggerthellaceae bacterium | reverse complement strand
ACGGGATAGCCATCGGACTGCGCGCGCTTTCCGATGGTGCCGAAAATGAACGTCTTGCAGTGATAACAACGATCCGGCGGATTCGCTGCGATAGCAGGCTGGGATAGCACATCGGCATAGATAACCTCAAGCGGCACACCCCACTCAACGGCAACACGCTGCGCATCCGCCACATCGGCATTTGGCTGAAACGCCGTTTTGACCAGGTACGCTTTCACTTGGCAGCCCGCTTTTGCCGCAGCGCCCAAAAGGCAGGCGGAATCGGCGCCGCCGGAAAACGCAAGCGCGAAGCGTGGCACGCGCGCGAAAAACGCCTCGAGCGGCTCCACGCCCACGGGGAACGCATCCGCGCTGCAGCCCGCCGCCGACACCGGTTCCCGCAGCGCAGCCGTCACCGGCAACACCGACGGCGGCACCAGCACCCGCAGCTTCGTCATTCACGCTATTCAACCGTCTCGCCCGGTAAGTGATTGCCCGAGAAATTCAAGCCACCCGTAATGATGTGGGCCGCCTCAGAGGAAAACTTATCGGCATCGAACAGGGCAAACGCCGCACCCACACGCGCTTTCGCCTGATCAAAGAGCTGGTCCAAGCTTGCCGTTGACTCCTGCTTCGTAAAGGGGTTTACCCACACGTTGCCTTCATGATTATCGAATTCGCACTCGGTTGCCTCCAGCGCGCGATGCGACATGGACCGATAAAATGAATACGGACGCGCCAGCTCTTCCACGCGCGCAAGAAGCGAGCGCTTCATGCCCGTACGCGAGTAGAAAACATTCTGCACCAGACGAAACGCCTTAACCGACTTGCGGAAAATATCGATTTGCATGCTGCGCTGGAACACCATGACCGCCATATACGAGTACAGCTTGCCAATAATCGTAAGCGTTTCATCGCTTGCCTGCAGGATTTCCTTATACGGCTTGAACGTGGCAACTGTCTTACCCGTGCGCTTGAACAGCATCACTTCGTCAAACTCGCTCTCGATAACGGCGTGAATCTCGTTGCCATTCTTGCGCGTTAGGCCTTCAACGCCCGCGTCGCACAGAGCATATTGGTTCGCGTACACCAGCGGATGGACCGTGGAATCAAGCAGGTAGTGGCACAAAAAGCCCAGCAAATACGCACGTCCGATAGGCTTCTCATCAGGGGTAAAGGTATCCAGCGCATCATGGAACGCCATCAAGATCTTATCGGTGTCCTGGCTGTGCATAATGCTGCCCAGCGCCGAAAACTCTGAAATGCTCGGATTTGCGCGCGCGTAAAACAGCGGGTCAGGCCCCTGGTTTCCCAAAAGAAAAGCAAAGCGCTGCTCGGGATCGATTCCAATAAAATACGCATCGCCTTCGTAAACGGCTTCTCCAAAAAGATCATGAGTGATAATGGCGGGCATAATCTTCTCCCTTCACTCCGTTTCGCCTTCATGCCTTCGACACGTATGTTATGCCTTTGGCGCTTTTCCCGTGCAAAAGAAGCGTAAAGACAGTGCAAAATCAAAGTGACAAAAAACGGAGTCGTCCTTTTTCTTTGTTGAGCATAACTATACAATGAGCAGGTACGCCTAAACGCGTGGATTGCCGTTTTTAACCGTTTTGATTCCATTCGGTAAATTTGACCGATAGCTTTGCAAAGGAGCACTTGTGGCAAAAACGAAAATGACCAAGCAAGAAAAAAGCTGGGTCCTCTACGACGTGGGAAATTCCGCCTTCGTCCTTCTCTCCTCCGCATTGATCCCCGTTTATTTCAAGTCGATCGCCGAGCCCGGTTCATCCGTGGTGGTGGCATGGGGATACGCGGAAACCGTCGCGTCGCTCATCTTAGCTCTGCTCATGCCCATTTTGGGAAGCCTGGCCGACTACAAAGGCAACAAGAAGAAGTTTTTCATGGGCACGGTCATTATCGGCGTGATTTGCTGCGCACTCCTTGGGTTCCCCAGCCAAGCGCTGCCATTTTTGATTCTGTATGTGGTCGCCGCCGTTATGCTGAACGGATCGATGGTTTTCTACGATGCGTTTCTGGTTGACGCCGCCGAAAGCGACGACCGCCTGGACATGGTTTCCTCGCACGGTTACGCGTGGGGGTACATCGGCTCGTGTCTGCCGTTTATCGCCAGCTTGGTGATTGTGCTGTTCGGGTCGAATTTCGGCATTGACATGTCTACCGGCATGAAAATCGCATTCCTGATTACCGCCGTTTGGTGGTTCGTGTTCAGCTTGCCGCTGGTACGCAACGTCCATCAGGTCAATTACAAGGAAGACGGTGGCACCGGCATCAAGCTGGGCGGAGTGATGCGCGGCCTTATCACCACGCTCAAGAGCATTGCGAAGGACAAGCGCCTGCTGTTTTTCGTGATTGCGTACTTCTTCTACATCGATGGCGTGCATACTATTATTAAGATGTCCACCAGCTACGGCACCGATTTAGGCATTGACGCCACGCAACTTGTGTTGGCCCTGCTCATGACGCAATTCGTGGCCTTCCCTTCCGCCATTGCGTACGGCAAGCTGGCTGGAAAATTCGGCACGCGCAAAATGCTTTGCATCGCAGTGTTCGCATACTTGTGCATCACGCTGTTCGCAGCATTCTTGCTGCGCTCCGCCCTTGAGTTCTGGATTCTGGCGTTCGCCGTGGGTCTGTTCCAGGGCGGCATCCAGGCGCTTTCCCGCTCGGAATTCGGCAAACTCATCCCCAAAGAGCACGCGAACGAGTATTACGGCTTCTTCGACATCTTCGGCAAGTACGCTGCCATTCTGGGCACGTTCCTGATGTCGGTATTCACGCAGGTCACGGGAAATGCCAGCTTGGGCGTGCTTTCCATTGCGGTCCTATTCATCGTAGGTATCGTGTTCCTGGTTCGCATGCCCAAGGAGTAGACGCGCCGCTGCAGGAGCGGTGCGGGGGCGGTACGGGAAATTTATCGTTGCTGTGCTTGGCGAATCCCCGCTGCGAAGCGCGTCAACACAGGTGCGGCGGCGGTATGCTGACAGGAAGCACGAAGTGCGCGCTGCAGCAACAACAATCCTGCCGCCCATACATTTCGCAACAAACAAGGCTGCCGATTCGGTCAAATCGAGTCGGCAGCCTTTGTTTTTACTTGAGGCTCAACGGTAGTTCAACGAAAATCGTTCACAGTTATTGAAAAATCAAGGTTAAACGGATTAAACGCCTGAAAATAGAGAACTGTGAACGATTTTGTAAAGATGCATCTTACACACAAGGTAGCGAACGCTCGTTCTTCAAGGATACTCAGCCTCGCTCGGACCACGACGGCCGCCTTTAAGGACATTTAGCCCCAATCGGCTCCTTGTCGTCCGCTTTCAAAGTCAGCTTGTTGAAAAAGCGGGGTGAAATTCGAAGTTGTGGTAGGTTGGAAGTAGGTCGCATCTTCTACTGCGG
>CAKTXN010000171.1 GCA_934630905.1 uncultured Eggerthellaceae bacterium | reverse complement strand
AAGCTCCAGTTCAATGCCACATACACGTACACTCACGTTGCTCAAGGGTCCCAACGGAACAACATCATGCACCACGCCCTCCAAAACGGGAGCCGCATCGTAACCAGAGCCAGTGCCTTCCACTTCGCGCACAATACGCGCTGCCTCGGGGCGAACGCACAGCACACACAGCCCATCGGGCAGCGCAGACGCAGGAAAAGAAAACTCCCCCAAAGCACACCGCACGCGCGAGCCAACTTTCGTGGCAGGCACGTAGTTTTTCCAGTTGAAGAACTCGGCCACTTCGTAACTCGCCGGATGCGCGTAGAACTCTTGGGGCGGCGCATATTGAAGAATGCGGCCATTATGCATGAGTGCAATGCGGCTGGCCATTTCCACCGCCTCTTGCTGGTCGTGCGTGACAAACACCATGGTCGTGCCCGTCTCGCGATTCAAACGACGAATGTGCTGCCGCATGGAAACGCGAAGTTTCGCGTCAAGCGCGCTGAGCGGCTCATCTAAAAGCAGCACCTTCGGCTGCGTCATAAGGGCGCGCGCCAAACTCACCCGCTGCTCTTGGCCGCCCGAAAGCTCCGTTGCACGTTTCTTTCCCATGCCGGGCATGTCGATAAGCTCAAGCAATTCGTTGGTGCGCTTTTGATATTCGACCTTTGACATGGTGCGATTCACGCGCGGAGCAAAATTGATGTTCTGTTCCACCGTCATGTTGCGGAACAGCAGCGACTTTTGGAACACCATGGCAATGGGACGCTTTTCCGTGCGCACGCCTGCCATATCAACGCCGTCGATGACAATGATGCCGGCATCTTGCTCTTCCAGACCCGCGATCGTTTTCAACAGCGTTGTTTTTCCGCAGCCGCTCGATCCCAACAGCACAATTATTTCGCCCTGGTTTACCTCCAGGTCAACGCCGCGAATAACAGGCTCGCCTGGAACGTAGCTTTTTTGGATATTTCGTATCTCAAGAAGACTCATATAATGCCCCCTGTGTTAGAGATGCGCGCTTCTTCTGTAGCTGGGTCTGCCAAGCCCACCTGGCCCGTTGCCGCCTTCTTGACCTTGTCGTTCGCCAAAAGACCGCTGAATACCACCAGTATAGCCACAATCGGCGCAATGTAGAGAAGCGTTACGCATGCGGTAAGCGCATAGCCGTTCGAGGCCGACGAAATCATGGGGAACGCCAAAAGAGACATGGTTTGGAAGCCCGGGGGCGCCACAACGCTCACCACCAAGTATGCCGCCCAAACGCCAATGAAGCAAAAGATCGAGGTCACAATGATCCCGCTGCGAACAGCGGGAAGCGTCACACGGAAAAGCACCGTCAAAGGCCGGGCGCCCAACGTGCGCGCCTGATCTTCGTAGGCGGTGTCGTAGCCTTCGAACACGGCGGAAAGCAAAAGCGTGCAGTACGGCACATAGAAAACAAGAAGCGCCACCACAACTCCTGCTACATTGTTGTAGAGCCCTATCTGGGAAAACACACGCTGCATACCAAAAACGATAGCAATTTGCGGCATGAACGATGGCACAAGCAGCAAAAACTGAATGAGCTTGCGTCCTTTGAAGCGCTTTGTTCCCAGGTTCTTCGCCGCGAAAAAGCTCATAGCAAGCGACAAAAACGTAACGCCGGCGCACAGGAGCAGCGAATTGCGCAGCGCAACAAGAACCCGCGCGTTGCTGAACGTGCGCAACCAAGAACGCAGCGAAAAATCGGGAATCACCAGCTCAAACGGCCAGACATCGGCAAAGCTCCACAGCACCACGGGGACAAGTGGCACCATAACCGCCGCAATCATAAGGGCAATAATGACATTACGGGTGCGGCGACTCATTTCGCATCACCATCGTTTCCCAAGGTCAAGCGCCTATACGTCAGAATGACCGCCATAAGCACCGCTGCCATAATAATCATGAGCACGTAGCTTTCGGGCCTATTCATAAGAGCGGGGTCGGTGTACTTGAGGTACGTGAAAACAGAGAGCGCGCGATGTGTGGTTCCGCCCAAGATGGTAGGCATCTCAAAATCACCGAACGCAGCAGCGAACACAATGATACTCGCAACCGATGTTGCAGGAATAATGAGCGGAAGCGTCACGTGCCAAAAACGACGCAATGGCCCCACACCCAGCACAGCCGCTTGTTGTTCGTATTCGCGACTTGCTCCCTGAAGGATGCCAAGCACGCTCATGCCAATATAGGGAAAGAATTTCCAGACGAAAGCCGCAACAAGACCAACGCCCTCTGAATCGCGCACCAGCCAGGGAAATTGCGATGCCTTCTCGATAATTCCCAGTTCATGAGCGATTTGCGCTAAAAACCCCGTTTGAGAAAGCAGCAACATGAACATCATGGCAGCAGCCATGCGCGGGATGGTCATGTTGAATTGAAACATGAGCACTACCAGCTTTTTCCCCACGAACGTCTCGCGCAGCGCAAGCGCCATGACCACAGCAATGATCATTGCAAGTGCCGTGGAAAGAAGAGCGGTCCTGAGCGTGAACAGAAGCGAATCGATAAAGTAATACGAGGTAAGCACCGACACGTAATTGTCTATGCCGATAAAAGCACCAGAATCATCGCAGAAAGAAAGCGCCACATTTGTGGCAATGGGCACAACATATCCCACCGCCATCAGCAAAATGGTCGGCAAAAACGAAGCAGCCAGGCTCAGCTTTCGCTTCTGCTTTGAGTTCACGCTTTCCTCCTAAATCCCGCAAGAGCGAGGGCGCCAAGGCGATGGCGTCGTCCGCAAGGCCGGCGCATCAACCACGCATGCGGACCCCGCTTTTCAGCAGAGCCCGCATGCTTTTCGGACGCGATTGGTTGCGTTTGCGTTGTGTGCGCAATTACCAGCGTGGCGTTGCCCAGCAACACCTTTCGGATATCCCGTGCAGCAAGCCTTCGCACAGCTCACGCGGTTTACGCCTTATTGACGTTCACATCCCAGCCAGACGTAATCCAAGCGGTCAGTTTTCCGTACTTGTCGGCGTAGCTCTTCTTCTCAATCTCTTCAGCCGAAGGAGACAGAGCTCCCATCTTCTCAATGGTTTCTTCGAGCTTCTTTTTCTTGTCGTCGGGCAATTTATCAGCAGAAATGTTGTAACCGTTGCCGGTGATATCGAAAGCGGCGCACTGATAATCGGGGCTGATCATATGGTTGCAAACAACCATTGCCGCTGCCTTTGCCGGAGAGTTCTTCATAATAATGCTGTAATTCCAATAGCCAACAGAGGTATCCAGCATATAAATGGCCGGATTTGCCATGTAGGCATCGGGTGTTGCAGCCACGCGCGATGCAACAGAAGTGCAGGTGGTGAACGTGCACGCCAGATCGCCCGCCTTCACGTACTGCATCATTTCGGGTGCAGTTGCCACGTAAAGCGCACCGTTGTCGCCCTGCA
>CAKTXN010000170.1 GCA_934630905.1 uncultured Eggerthellaceae bacterium | reverse complement strand
CTGGGAGAAGTTCGGCATTGGCGATGAAGCCACCGAAGATTCTGCCTGGAAGTATGAAGCGTTCAAGGGCTTCTACAAGGTGCCCGTGAATACCACGGTCAAAGTTGCAGGCACGAAGGGTGATGCGCCCACCGAGCCGGCACCGGATGTGAACGTAACGGTAACGGTTAGTCTATCAGGCGTTTTGGGCACTACCGCTCAAAATACCGTGGCAGCAGCGCTTCCCGTTGTGGCCAAGGATCTGAACGTTGACGGCAAGGTCACGTACGACGAGGCCATGGTTGCCGCGCACGAGGCATACGCCAAGAACGGCGCCGATGACTTTGCCATTACGGCATCGGGTTGGGTCAGCAAGCTGTGGGGCGTTTCCACAGAAAGCTCGGGCTTCCTGCGCAATGGTGCGGCTACGCCTGATGTGATTTCTCGCATTACGGTTGAGCCGAATGATACGCTCTATGCGTATACGTATAAGGATTCGGCGAACTACTCCGACCTGGTCACGTCGTTTAATGTGACGTCTCAAAGCGTCAGCGCGAACCAGGCGTTCGACATCACGCTGAACTACAGCGGCTACGATAGCAACTTCCACGCTATCACCGGTACGGTTTCTGGCGCACAAATCGGTTATGCCACGCCGGAAGGCTTTGTGCCGCTGGAAGGTTGCGTGACCGCCGCGGGCGGCAAGGCAAGCGTGACGTTCGCGAAGCCGGGCACCTATGTGCTTACCGCGCAAAGTGACAGCAAGATCATGACGGCGCCGTACTGCATTGTGACCGTTGAGTACACGCCAAGCTTCACGGTGGGAAGCCAGCCGTTCGCGGGCGACTACGTGAAGGTCACGCTGGGCGCTGGTTTCGACGAAGCCACCACTCCCGTTGCGGCGGGCGTGAGCTTCTTGAAGCTTGCGGATGGCACGTATGCAGCACTTATGACCGCCAATGAAGCTGCTGCCCTTACGGCAGACTCCTTCACGTTTGCGGAAGGTGCCGCTGCAAGCGCCGGCGTTGTGGGCGACGTGAATAATTCGGGTCGCATGAACATCGTTGACGCGCAAATTGCCTACGACTTGGGCAATAACAAGTACGCCGACTTCAGCGTGCTGCCCATGGCGGGCTGGTTTGCGGCGGACATGAATGCCGATGGCGTGGTAGACGCAACCGACGCGTTTGCCATCCAATACGCTGTCCACTACGGACGCGCGTAACGCACGTTTGACGTGCGCGAACGTGGTCGTTTGCGGAAAAGCACGCGTAGGGGATCGCATTGTGCGCGCAAGCGGGCAATGCAACGAGCAGTAAGTTAGCTGCTCCCGCGTGCATTATGGAAGGGTGCGGTGCCGGTTTGGTGCCGTACCCTTTTCGTGCTTCTGGCGAAAAGTGAGTCTCGGGATGCGCCCTTCTGTTCGCTTTCATGCAGCCCGATGCTCATAAATTGACAAGTTTCCGAAGCTTTTGGAAAGATAGGGCAGGCGAGGAGGTGTGAGGTTGTCTGTTCGCTGTTCCCACCTGGGGAAACGCTGAAAATCGACATCAACGGCTTCTCGAAAATCGCATTTGGTTTCCAAAAACTTCGGAAACTTGTCATTTTTCGCGCTCTGCCCTGCATGACGAGGTAGCTCGAGAGAAGAAAAACGCGCTATGGCGGTGTGCTGCATGAGTCCGAAAATGCTTCGGCATCGCCAAGGGGAGATTCCCTGTTGCTTTCGTGTACTCAGGGAGCGCTTTTGATACAATGTCCAAGGCAAAAATCGCAACATCAATCACAGCAATGAAAGTGTAGAGCATGGCACAAGCATCTGCCGCATACGGCAACGACAGCATTCGACAACTGAAAGACGAGCAGCGCGTACGTCTGCGACCTGCGGTTATTTTCGGCTCGGACGGCCTTGACGGCTGCGAGCACGCAGTATTTGAGATCCTTTCCAACTCGGTTGACGAGGCGCGCCAAGGGTATGGCCACCTTATTACGCTGACCGTTTTCAAGGATAAATCCATTCAAGTGGAAGATAACGGCCGCGGCTGCCCGCTTGACTGGAACTCGGTGGAGAAGCGCTTCAACTGGGAGCTTGTCTTCTGCGAGCTGTACGCCGGCGGCAAATACGACAACAACCAAGGCGGCGACTACGATTACTCCCTGGGCACCAACGGCCTGGGTTCGTGCGCAACGCAGTACGCTTCTGAATATATGGACGTCACCGTGTGGCGTGAAGGCAATAAATACCAGCTGCATTTCCAGAAGGGTAAAGTGGTGGGCGCTAAGAAAAAGGCGCTTACCGTGGAGCCCACGGACGAAACGCGCACTGGTACTACGATTAAATGGCGTCCTGACCTGGAAGTATTCACGTCCATCGACATTCCTATCGAGTGGTTCCAGGAAACGCTGCGCCGTCAGGCGGTTGTGAACGCGAACGTGACGTTTCGTTTGCTGGTGGAAGGCGATGAAGGCTTTACCCAGGAAGAATTTTGCTACCCCAAGGGCATCGAGGACTACATTCTGGAGAAAATCGGCCACGATTACCTGACCGAGCCGTTCTTCATCCAAGCCGACCGTCGCGGCCGCGATCGCGACGACTTGCCTGATTACAGCGTAAAAATCACCGCGTGCTTCTGCTTCTCGCGCGGCTTGCAGATGCAGGAGTACTATCACAATTCCAGCTGGCTAGAAAACGGCGGCTCGCCCGAAAAAGCGGCGCGCAGCGCCTTCACCAGCGCAATTGACGCGTATATCAAGCAGCAGGGCAAATACACGAAAAACGAAACACCCATCAAATGGCAAGACGTGCAAGACTGCCTGGTGCTGGTAACGAACTGCTTCTCCACGCAAACGAGCTACGAGAACCAAACGAAAAAAGCCATCAATAATAAGTTCATCCAGCAGGCCATGACCGCGTTCATCAAAGAGCGCATGGAAACATATCTGATTGAGAACAAGGCTGCGGCCGATAAAATCATGGAGCAGGTGCTCATCAACAAGCGTTCGCGTGAAAACGCCGAGAAAACGCGTCAGAGCATCAAGACGAACTTGCAGCAGAAAACCGATATGTCCAACCGTGTGCAGAAGTTCATTGACTGTCGCTCGAAAGACAGGGATCGTCGCGAAGTCTACATTGTAGAGGGCGACTCTGCGGCGGGCGCATGCCGCCAGTCGCGCGATGCAGAGTTCCAAGGCATTATGCCTGTTCGCGGTAAGATTCTGAACTGCTTGAAGGAAGATTACCCGCGCATTTTCAAGTCCGAGATCATCATGGATTTGCTGCGCGTCTTAGGCTGCGGCGTCGAGGTTAAAGACAAGCGCTTGAAGAATTTGGGTACGTTTGACCTGGACAACTTGAACTGGAACAAAGTCATCATCTGCACCGATGCCGACGTTGACGGCTACCACATTCGCACGCTTATCTTGACCATGCTCTACCGCTTGG